>JAGXTH010000066.1 GCA_018333475.1 Simkania sp.
GAAGCTGTACTAAAACCTGGGTTCGTCGCTTTTGTGGATTATTTTGGCCGCTTTTCGACTCCAAAATTGGGGGGCTATATACCTTTGTCGATATTGCCCCCCAATCATTTGGATCGAAAATCGACTCAAAAGAACCGCAAAATCGACTGAACCAGGTTTTAGTACAGCTTCTCAGAGAGAGAGTAATAAAAAGAAAAAATAATCTCCACTAACGAGCCTGGTCAATAGTGCTAAGCTAACGGAAATTGAACTATGTGGAATGTCTATATTACCCATCCCTCCCTCTCTAAAATTCCTGCACCTGCCACGCAGATCGGGGTTAGTAACGTTCAAACAAGACAATATTTAAAAAAAAACCGTTTAGATTCCGTACTAATTTGCTGTTGTTTTTTCTTTTTTTCTTTCCGAATTCCAGATTTGGTTTCACCCCCTCCTCCTCCCCCTTTTGTGGAACCTCCTCCCGTAAAAAGGAATGAAGAACAGATAGCAAAATTAGAAGACATCGATCCAAGAAATGCCGAGGAAGAGTATGAACTTGCCCTCTATTACATCTTGGCAGACGCTCTTGATCAAGCAAAAAACCACCTCACTCAAGCGCTCGTATTACAACCAAATTTTCTTGAGGCTCAAGCTCAAATGGGCTTTGTTCTTATTTGGAATCATCAAACGGCCGAGGCTTATCAATATTTTAGAACAATTCTCGATCGAAAACCCTGCAATAAGTGGGCTGTTTCTGGATTAGGACAAGTAGCCAGGGTAAGCTCTGATGCAGAAGCTATAACACTCTACCAAGAAATCCATCACTGCGAGCCTAAAAATCCTGATGCGCTATTTTTTCTTGGCCAACTTTACATGAAAAACAATCAACTACCAGAAGCAGAAAATGCTTTTTTGATGGCCTTACGGATTGCTCCCCAATATGGGGATGCTACGATTCAACTAGCCAAATTGTACGAACGAAAAAAAGATTTAAAAGCTCTTAAAGAACTATATGCAAACCACCCTTCTGATCAGGAACTCCAGCATATTTACGCACGAGCTCTGGTGACTGCACAGAATTATCAACAAGCAAAAATCCTTTATGACCAGCTCTCTCCTAGTGAGCAGCTTTGGAAAGAGCGATGGGAATTAAAATCTAAAACAAATATTTCCTCGATCTTGGAAGCGACATATACAGAGGCCAAAGAAAATGATCCCTCCCTTCATGCCCCCGTCGTCAAGGATTATTACTTCTTCTCAGCTTTAAACTTGCTGTTCCCTATCTACGATCAATGGCGACTTGATGTAAAACCATTCTTCTATCATCAAAGAGAAAATGATATTTTCCCTCCTGTCGGGGTCAACTACAATGCCTATTCAAGCGGTGGAGCGCTTACTTCCCATTACTATTTTACCCCTGATTGGACATGGAACATTGTCACCCGTGCTTTTAGTGCCTGGGGATCCGGGCAAATGAACTATCCTTTTCAGCATACTACGCGATTCGAACCAGGCACTTCCCTCGTACTGAATAGTCAACAACTCTTTGTTTTTGATGCCCACGTAGAATCCTTCATCATCAAAAACTTTGCTCAAGCTCGCTCAGAGCTCCTACGAACCGATTTTTTTCAAGCAGCTTACGGATATCGCCCTGAAGTGATCATGCATCCACAAGTTGAAGGTTGGGCTGGGTGGGTCCGCTATCACGACTCGCTCCACAATCTAAAAAATAAACAGTCCATTAAAGCTCAAGTCGACCTGTTTACCCCATCGCTAACAACCTTCTATCTCTTTGAACACTCAGGGTTTAAGCATCTGAATCAAAATTACTTTTCCTATAAACGGCAAATACGGAGTACCGTAGAACTCAAATATCACCAAGAATTCTATTCACGGCTGTATTTTGAAACATTTTGGGATCACACTTGGGAAACGACCTATCACCTCTTCTTACCTATTGGAAATGCTGTTTTTGTCTCTCCACGTCTCTATTTGCTTTGGAACACTTTTACAGCACAGCTAAGTTATCGGTACAAAGACACATTAAAAATAGAGATGGGAGGACATTACTTGCATAATACTCTTCCCTACAGCGATTGGAACCTCAGAGGTTCTTTCACCTGGCAATTTTAGAGCCTATCTAAACTCTGGCAAAAGACAGCTTTTAGATGGAGTTCAAGATAGATTTGCATAGATTCTAGCAATCCCCTCTTCTAAGGACCATAGAGAATGAAAGTCTACTGCCTGGTGAAACTTTTCAAAACTAGGGGGAATGTTCAACGCTTCTTCAAAATCGATCCCATAAGCTTTTTCATAAGGTATATACACTTCTTCAGAGCGGCTGCGGGTGATTTTTTTTATCAATTGAGCTAAGTCGATTAGAGAAATCAAATGTTCATTTCCAATATTGTAGATTTCCCCCTTACTCAAGTCCTTTTCTAGAAGACGTTCCATCGCTAGGATAGCATCTTCAACATAGATAAAAGAACGGATTTGCTCACCACTTCCGTAGATGCTTATCGGCTCGTTATGCATACACTGCTTCATCCACATTGGGACCACAGAGCCCCCAACACTTTTTTGACCAGGACCAAATATATTGAAAAGACGAACAATCACACAATGATGCCCTGACATTTGTGCTAAAGCCTCGCAAACCAATTTACTCATCCCATAAGCTTGTTGAATTGCTCTTCCAGAAGGGATTTTGAGAATCGAATTTTCCCTAAGAGTTTGCTCTCCTACTACTCCATACCAATAGACCGATGCAGATGAGGGAATGAGAATTCGATTGTGCGGCTGCGCTTTTTCTAAAAGAACCTCGCAACATTGAATATTATTCAAAAATGTCCGCTCTGGATTAGAAAGAACCCATTTTTGTCCTACGGTAGCCGCCATGTGATAAACCAAGTCGGCCCATTTAAGAGCCTCAGCTAAAAAGGTGTAACTCCTCATATCCGCAGAGTCCACTCGAAAAAAATCTTGATCTATATTTTCTATTGCGCCTGTAGAAAAATCATCGATGATCCAAACTACATCTCCTTTTTTGTGGTGATACCTTGCGATTTGAGAACCAAGGAACCCAGCCCCACCGGTAACCAAAATATTCATTTTTTCATGAGCCGTTGTAGTCGTTTGGATTCTCGATGTGTTTGTCTAAACGTTCTAAAAAATTGAGCAAAAGACTTTATTCTCCAATAGACAGTTAGTTGGCGATACCCACAATTTTCAATCAAACTTAAAAGAAACATCATCATTATAGTTTTAAAAGATGTGTATTTTCTGAAGCTAGCTTCTTCAATTAAAAGACATGCTAGAGAATATACAAAAGCAAATCCTAAAGTAATTAGGATAAGAAGAAGAGCAAAGGAACCATTCATAAGGCCTGCAGCCCAGGCAATTAAGACAACAGTGTATCCTAGCGCCTCCATCACAGGCTCTATCGCCTCGCCCCAAATCCAAAAAGGATAATTAAAGAGTCCAAAAAACCCATAGCGAGGGTTCAGACACATTCCTTTGTGGTACCAAAGAGTTTCTAAAAGACCCAAATGCCAACGTGTGCGTTGACGCCCTAAAGCTCCCAAAGTAGAGGGTCCCTCTGTCCATGCAATGGGATCAGGAAGATAAAAAACGCGATAAGGAATCTTAGACCTTTTCATCACACGGTGAAGGCGAACCACGATCTCCATGTCTTCAGCAATGCAAGAGGAAAATCCTCCAGTTTTTCGGATCAATTCTGTTGGGAAAATAGAAAAGGCCCCTGCAATGACAAAATTCCCGGCCAAGTAGTCCCATCCTTGCCTTTGTAGAAAGGATCTCAAATATTCCAATCCTTGAAACATCGGAAGAAAATGGAACGAGATTTTTTTGGTATTGATTCGATTAAAATCTAGGGTGCATCCATTTTTGATACGAACCGTTCCCCCAATAGCAACTGTTTCTGGATACGCTAATAATGGGCGAATCAATGCTTCAAAGCCCTTATTATCGATAAAGACATCAGCATCCACCGCAATAAAAAATGGATTTTCGCAAGCATTCACTCCAACATTGACAGCATCATATTTTCCCGCATGCGGCTTATCGATGACTAAGAGTTCTGGAACAGTCCGACTTCGCAATACTTGTCGAACCGGTTGTGCAGGAATCGTCTCTGCAAAAAAATGCGGAATCGGAACTAGATCAAACTGCTCTTTGAGAACTTGTAAAGTGTTATCCTTGGAGCCATCATTCACGGCAATGATCTGTTTGTAGCGATATGTAAGGTTCAGGATACTTTGTATACAGCCACAAATATTCTTAGCTTCATTGTGCATAGGAACAATGAAAGCAATCTCAGGAAGAGAATTAGAGTGAAGGATATTTGTGAAATCTTCGACGCTCAATTCCTTACGGCGCTGATAGACGCGGATAGCTCCTAAAAAAAGCAGAATACTGTAGACCACATTGATCGATAGGAAATACCAAAAGAAAACCATTTCGATCGAAGCTGGGTTGATTTTATTCATCATATATCAAACAAACTCAAGTACATACTGAACCATCTCTGGATCTTTTAAAAGATGGATCTTTCCCAGTTTTTTTAAACTCTTTGCACACTCCAAACGAACTTTCCAAGAGGAATCGGATGCTCCTTTTTGTAAAGCGGCGTAACCCTCTTTTACGGGATAGTTTCCTAAACCCATACTCCCTAGGATGCGAATCTCTTCATCGGGGTCTTCTAAACAGCTTGAAAATATTTTCTCATTTCCTTTTTGAGGATTACGGATAGCTACCTTCAAAGCGGCTTGTCGTATTTTTGCATTCTTTGCTTGAAAATCTTCATTCAAAAAAGGAGTTGCCACAGGAGCTGTTTTACCTGCCAAAACCTCCAAACAAACTAGATGGAGCGCCTTATGTTCTGCAGCAACTTCAGCAACCCAATTAAATACCTGATTTGAGCCTTGTGATAGGATATCTGAATAGTAGACATGGGCATAGCCTAGCTCTTGATGCATATTGTGTAAGATGTTTAATACCCCTCTTTTACTTTCTAACTTCACAGCTGCAACAGAAGCAACGCTCCGTACCAAAAAAGAACGATCTTGAGTCAACTGGACAATATGTGATTCATCTTTAGACAACGGTGCTAAAGCAAAGACGCGAGCTGCAAAATTTCTCTTTAACCAGAACCAACTTTTAACCCATCGTCTTGCTTTTGGCAGTAAAAATCTCTGAGAAAGTAAACTGTTTAGCTGTTTCCAATCATCCCCACTAAACCGCAAATTATATCCTTCTAGAACCTCAAGAAGAATATATTGAGAACACACTAGTTTAATGGAATTTAACGTTCTTTTTTTCTCTAAACAATCCCCTACTAATTTAGAAAGATCATGCCGTATTTTTTTGCTCTTTTTTTCAGAAACAAAAAAACGGATTCTTTTTATAACGATCAAACAAAAAACAAAAAGCAAAACTAAGATCTCGAAATAAAAGAAAAGATTCAAAAAATGATAGATTTCCAGAGGATTATTTCCCTATAAGAGCCAGAGCTTTTTCCATCAAAATAGGGAGACTAAAAGGTTTCCCTATATAATCAACCGCTCCTTTCTGTAATCCACTCAGAACATCTTTTTCTGAAGTGAGAACAGAAAGGATTAAGACAGGTACTTTATGAGAAAATTTAGCAGTAAATTTTCTTAAAATGTCAAGTCCATCCATGTCAGGTAACATTCGATCTAAAATAATCAACGCTGCTCCGCTCCATTTTTTTTCATCAGAAAAAAAAGAGAGCCCTTCCTTTCCCGTTGTCATCGTTTTCACTTCAAATCCCTTAGCAATAAACGCTGCGGTAAGAAGTCTTAAAAGATCCTCATCATCATCGACAATTACAATCATGTTTTTCTTTGATGTAGTCATCAGCACCTCATTGTGATTCTTTCTGATATTTCTCCCAAATGCCAAGAACCCTCTTCCCTAAAGTGAGAGGATCAAAGGGCTTTACAATCACATCGATCACCCCAGCTTGATGGTAGGAGGTAATCTCTTCCTTTTGTACTTTAGCCGTAAAAAAAACTACGGGAATATGAGCTATCGTCTGTAACTGCTGAATTGCATGCAATGTTGCCAACCCATCCATACCAGGCATCATAACGTCTAGAAGAATCAAATCTGGTTGAAACTGCAAAGTTTCTTGGATTGCAGCTTTTCCAGAGGACTCATATTTCACTTCTACCCCTTTGAGCTCCTGTAAACAATACTTAGCGATGACAAGTATATCCTCGTCATCATCGACAAATAACAACTTGGTCAAAGGTTTTATATTCATGAAGTTTCCCTATTTGATGATCGGAAATTCAAAGTAAAACGTCGAACCTATATTTAGACTTGAGATAAACCCAATCTCTCCTCCCATCTGTTTGACGATACTTCTACTAATATTTAATCCAAGACCTGTTCCTTTGATGCGCGCATCCCCTCCTTCAGCTTGGACAAATCTCCCAAAAATTTTCTCCTGAGCTTTGATGGGAATTCCTCTTCCTTGATCTACAACAGAAACTCGAACTTTTTCTCCTAGTATTTCCATCCTGACGATCACCTTTCCCCCAGAAAAAGAGAACTTGATCGCGTTCGAAAATAAATTCAAAATGACTTGTACAAGTCGATCGTAATCCGCAAAGATTTGTACAGAAGGAAGTACTACCTCTTCAATCAGGGTAATTCGATAGCTCGCAGCTAAGGGTTTCGATAGCTCCACTGCCTCTCTAACCGCTTGGATGAGTACGATAGGTTTTAATGCCAGTCTCAACTTCCCAAGTTCAACTTTCTCGATATCGAGAATATCGTTAATGATCGAGGAGAGTCGTTCAGCATTCCGAGCCGCAAGAACGATCAACTCTTTAATTTCGATAGACACACCTTCTTTTACTCTGAGCAGACCTAAAGCCCCCATAATGGATGTAAGTGGTGTTCTTAGTTCATGACTAACCATAGAAATAAATTCGTTCTTTGATCGTTCAATCGTCATCCGTTCAGTTACATCACGATCAGCTCCGCGAAATCCACTTAAAACCCCTTTTTCATTGAATATTGGTTCTCCATTGCTTTCGAGGTAAATACTAGATCCACTTTTGTGGAGAACCTGCCAAATCCGTTGGTTCCACCCTTTTTGACCATGAAGGCATTTTTCCATCTCTTCGCTTATTTTCTCCTTATTAAAGGAAAGAGAGGTCATCTCTTTCCCTAGGACTTGATCAGGATCATAGCCAAGGATGGCTTTAGTCACTGAATTAGAGTAGGTATATTTGAGAGAAAGGTCCATCTCCCAAATCCATGTATTAGTCATTTCTACAAAGGAGCGCAATTTTTCTTCACTCCTTTGCAAAGCAAGAAGCACTTCCTTTTGTTTACGAATATCTTGAGTAATGACTGCTATAGAGACCAAATCTCCATTTTCATTGAAGATAATGGAATAGGCAACGTCAACCCAAACCAGAGTTTTGTCTTTGCAAAGATGCTGTGTTTCAAAATGTTCCACGACTTTTTTCTCTAGACATATCCTCCTTAAAACATCTCCCTCTTGCATTCGATCAAAGGGATAGAGCTCAGAGACACTCTTGCCCTGAATTTCTTCCTCTGTCCAACCATAGAGACGTTCCGCAGCTAAATTCCATCTCTGGATTCTTAAATCACAATCAAGAGTATAGATCGGATCTACCGATGCAGTGACGATGGCTGTCAATTCCTTCTGAATAGCCTCGATCCTTCTACGCTCGACAAATAGGCTAAATTCACTCCCCATGTTATTCATGAATATGAGCCACTCCCCTTCGGGCTTGGCCAACAAAGGATCTGTTTGAAACAGCTCAAGAACCCCAGTGAGCTCATTTCTTTCATAAACAGGTAGGATAAAAGTTCCTTTGATCTCGTCTTTTTTAGCAGCAGACGAACGAGGTAGAGTCTCTTGAGCAAAGTCTTTAAACCAAGCGACTCGTCTATCTTTAAAGCTACTAAGAAACAGAGCAAACTCAGAAGTGGTCAGTTCGCGCGATGCCTTTTCAAAGGTGGGGAATGAATGGTCCGGAATCTCTACATATTGAATCAACTCCATAACCTTTTTTTTCTTATTCCATTGCCAATAGAGGAACAACTGCCACCCATATTCTTTATGTAAAATTCCCAAGATATTTTGAGTCGCTTCAAGAACCGTTCCCGCTTCATTCATCGCACGCATAAAACTTTCGGAAGCCTGTAGTTGTTTTCTTATTTTCTCTTCATGGATTGTCTTTTTCCGAATCTCCAGTAGTAAGTACATTATGCTAGCTGTTAGGACACTACCTACTCCTCCC
Organism: Simkania sp.; assembly: GCA_018333475.1. Lineage (GTDB taxonomy): Bacteria > Chlamydiota > Chlamydiia > Chlamydiales > Rhabdochlamydiaceae > JAGXTH01. Next base: position 8,307 of record JAGXTH010000066.1, read on the forward strand.
ATGACAGAAATAACAATACATAGGACATTACCCAATCGAGTCACAAGAAATTGTTCTGTAGGAGCGAAATGAAAGAGAAATTCTACATTGGCAAATACCAATGAACTCTCATAAGTTCTGGAACTAACTGATTGTAATGCCTTGGGAGCATTTGTATAGATTTCAGAATGATCATAAAATATAGAAACGGAATATCCTTCTAGATCGGCTGTACACATAGCCTCATAGAACAATAAAGAGAGGTTTACATCGAAAAACACCACCCCCTGAAATTGCCCTCCCCAATACAAAGGATTGTAAAGACCTAAATGATGATTTTCTGGAGAAAAATCGGCCATCACGGTCTGGTTGTCTAAAGAGTCGGAGAAGTTTTTCCTTAGGTGAGAAGCCATAGAGTTAGACGTAGTACTCTTCTCATTTTGTGAAAATGACTGCTGAATGGAAAAGTCAGCATCCGTCCAACCTATCCTTTGGATGAGTCGCTCATCCAGCATAATATACTTTATATCTGGCATCAGCCAAGAAGCATCAAAATGTTGACTAGCTTCAATCCTCCTGGAGATCCTATACAAGATATGCGACAATTCCTCCAATTTCGTTAAGGAGATTGTTTTAACCATCTCAGCTTTTGAATGAACTCCTTCTTCAGCAACAATCTTGTTCCCTTGAAGAATCCCTAAGACAAGGAATACATGAAAAAAAAGAACCCCTCCAAAAATGATGATGGGGACCTTTCTTGAAACTTCTATGTTCTGTATAGAATCTACATACATCCCCCAACAAATCAGCCCAATGGAGATCATTGTTTGAATAGCCGCTGCTAGGAAGTGGATCGGAATTTGTTGAGTCAAATAACTAGGCTGCAAAGGGAGGACATGGATAATCACTGCTTCTGCGGCAACAAAAATGACAATAAAAGCTATAGAGAACACCAAGAAACTCTTTCCTTGTGTTCTTTTTTTCCAAGGCCACAGCGCCAATGCGGTAGAAATTAGCAATAAATTGCACGCCCCGACAAACTGCATATAGGAAAATTCTTGAGGAGATCGAATCAACGTCTTGATTAAAATAGCACTGAGTCCCAAATCAATCTGGAATACGATTTCTACCAGTCTGATGCCTGAAAGAAAGACAATGAGAACGGCAAGCCCTCGGTACAAAGGCAGTCGAGTGGGATAAATAATATTTAAAAAACCCAGACCACTTAGAAGCAAACAGATCGAAGTGGAATAGGGAAGGGGCCAATCAAAAAAAGGTAGGGTTAAAAAGGAATATAAACCAACCTGCCAACACACGACAAAAAAAGCACTGAGAAGCGTAACAGTCCAAGCACAGCCCATCCCAATATTGCGACAGCTGTTTTTGAAGAAGGCCTCCCATGTCATCAGGAATATCCCTGTATTTTTATCTCGCTGTGTACTCGGGGCTCTTCTTTAGTTCAAGGTCTTTACTCTGGAAGTACTGTACAATAGCATGAAAAATCTCGTGGTTTTTCATTTGGAGAGGTAACCCAGGAGTGCTGGAATAGAGGGTCCCTATAGGAATATGTTTCCCTGTTCTCTGTACTATCTGTTTAAAAAAATCAAAAAATCGAAGTCTTTGGGTATTTATGATGAATTCAGCTCTTTCAGAGAGGGGTTCTGTAAAAATAATCCGATAGAAGAGTTTTTTGGGGTCCTCCGGGTACGTTTCAGTAAGAAATAGTTTCTGTCCCTCGATCATCGCCCCTTCTAGGATATTGGCAGCTGCCTGACAATGCTTAGGTTCACTAAAAAAAAGATGCGCATCATGAGTCATATGCGCCTCGACCCGATAGTGACTAATCCCAGCCTTATCTAGAAAAGACTGATGATCCAGTGGTCGGTAGAGAATCCATGGACTTTCTTCATTGGTGTTTTTCTGTGAAAGGGCATTGGCAACAATGAACACCTCCTCAGGATGAAGAGAAGTAAAAATACGTCCTAAGATTCGATCTAAATAATGCAATCCCAACTGTAGTTTTTTGTTATCCTTATAGAGGAAACCCGTCCAATAGTGATGCTGTAGATGAGCTAATGTATTGATAAAAAGAAGGGAAAAATCAGGGTTAAAGCGCTTTTTACATTGCAAAAACAACAGCGTCGAAAGGTACTCAGCAAAGGCAATGAATACAAAATGTGATCCTCTAAAGCGAATGAGTTGTTTAAGAAAAAAAGGGGTTTCTTTGAGAATCTCCTTGAGAAGTCCGTAGGAATTAAGAAGTTTTAAAACCCCTTTGAGCTGACTTATGACCTTGGTTTTAATGCCTCCAAGGTAGTTCTTTGATGCAAAACGAAGAGGATCGAGCAATTGATTGAATTCTTCTGGATAAGCTCTCTCAGAAGCTGTCCAAGGATCCGGAAGAAAGAATAGGCATTTCTCTGCCGCTCCTCTACTTGCATTCATCGCACCCCATACCCCAGAGCTCTTCCCATTCTTTGAGAGGTACTCCCAGATTTGAGGCATATTAAGATGAGGAACATCCCCTAGATGTTTGATGCCGTGCGAAGAAGAGGGCTCTCCAGTGTGTACTGAAAGCCATTGAACCCAAGGTTCCAGAAAATCACTTTCATATGTGTCATCTGTCCTAGTTTCTGTACGATGCATTCCAACGAGTTTTTGGATATTTGAGAATCCAAATTCGATCGCAGCGCTTTTCAACAGTTCTTCATTGAATTCATTGAGTTCTAAGAGAAAGACTTTCATAATTTCCCCAGGACGCACATCATTAAAACCTTCAAAATCCTCACAGAGTCTTTCCACGGGCAAAAATGAGAGAATCTATTTTTTTCGATGTAGACCGTAGGAATAGGAATTTCCACAATACATCGCCTCTTTTTCAAAGCTACTAATAAACAGCGAAACTCCGTCTCATATTTTCCACCTTGCACAGATTCTGCGAATTCTTTAACCATTTCTGGATTAAAAGCTCTCATTCCTGATTGGGTATCTATGGGAGATCGATGATATACGAGGCGAAGCAGGAAGGAAATCACCGTATTTGCAAATCGATTTCTCATGGGCATCTCATTGAAAGAACGCATACCAATCACAAAATCGGCCCCTTCTAAAAGAGGTTTGATCAACTTTGTGATCATAAATGGGAAATGCTGCCCATCTCCATCAATAGTCACTAGAGAATCGAAATGAAAATGCTCTAGGGCATATTTAAACCCCTCGATCAAGGCAAATCCTTTTCCACGATTCTCCGGAAATGTGACGACATGAATGTTCTTGGAATGATCGGAAGCTATTTTCTGAAGGACAGCTCCTGTTCCATCAGTAGATCCATCATCGATAGCAATAATCTGCGTACATACAATAGAAGCTTCACGCAAAACCTCTTCACAAAATCTGGCTACGTTGTAACAAGGGATCAAAGCTACAGTAGAATGAGACAGAAATCACCTGTATGTAAAAACACCCCAAACTAAATTTATCAAAATTTCATTACCAGAAAAAACATTGTTTTCTCCAAGAAAATCGGTTCACATAGGGTTTGTGAAAGTCTCTAAGAAGCTGTACTAAAACCTGGGTTCGTCGATTTTTGATGTGTTTTCTCTACATCTCTTAAAGTGGCTTTGTAGGATTGCATACGTAATACCAAACGCAACAAATAACTTCACATTTGAGCCGCGTCAAAGCGCCGAAAATCGGCGGGTGTATAGCCAAACAGTTGGGAGAGGAAATGGCATTTTTCACGCTGCCGGCTTTCCCATTGCCCAAGGCACAATAACGATCCGGAGAAACGACGGCAATCAAGTCGCCGAGAGCTCCCTGTAGGAATCAGAAAAATGCAAACGTAAA
>JAGXTH010000067.1 GCA_018333475.1 Simkania sp.
GCCACTGAGACCGAAGAAGGACATAGTGGACACGCCGGGTACGGTAAGGGGTTACAGGTTGTGGTGCAAAGAACACGCGCCCAAGTCGGCGACGCAAATGCCAATCGATCCAAGAATGCCAATAAAGCCAGGTGAGGCGGAATGCGAGTACCCAGGCTGCACGAACAGGGCCTATTGGGAGTATTGACTTGATAGTAATACACAAGTTTTTCAAAGGGCGCAGGAGCAAAAGCCACGGCGGCAAAGTAGTAGCCATCGGCAAGGCCCTGGCGCACGTCAAATACATCCAGCATCGCCCAGGACCAGATAGAGAGCCGGGCGGGCGTGAGATGTTCAATGACAGGGAAGACGGACTAGACGCAAGAGAAATGCGCAAAGCGATCAAGGAACTGGGTGACAGCCGGGTAGTGGTGCACAAATTGATGTTGGCACCGGAGATAAACCCGCAGGACAAAAAAGCTTTTACGAGAGAAGTAATGGCAAACCTAAGCCAGGAGATGGGGCGGGATTTGCAGTGGTTTGCAGTCGAGCACAACAACACCAATCACCATCACATACACGTTGTCGTATTGGGCAGAGATCGCAATGGGACAGAAGTTGAGATAGGGATGAAGGAAATAGAGAAAGTGATTGAGCAAGGAGACAGATACCTTGAAAGGTGGCACCCGAAGGAGTTGGAGCGGTCGAGAAAGGAACGGGCTGAGAGAGAAAAAGAACGAAGAGAAGAGAGGACAAAGGAGCGGGAATTAGCCAAGGCAGAGCGAATCAGAGACGGGTTGGAGCTGCCCTGGATGCATCAGAAGATCGTAAGAGAGCAGCTGGAGCCCTTCAAAGAATGGAAGGAAAAGCAGGACCAGAAAGAGTTTGAAGCGGCCAAACCGAAAGAAGAAAAAGAGCGGCCGTACTTCCAGGACACGATAGAGGCAGCCGGAAAAGAATGGTCGAGAGCCAATAATCTCAAGGAACTCAGGGACTTAAACGAGCACCTTTGGGACAACGTAGACGAGCGAATAAACAGGGAAGACTACCGCAGGCTCAGAAGTTGGATAAAGGACAAAGAAGAAGGACGAGAGCCTGAACCGTCGAAGCAAGAGCCAAAACAAGAGAAGCCGCGCCATGAAATCGACTTTCAAGGAACGAAATACAGCAAGAAAGACAGCTATGAGAAGCTCATCGGCTTCGCTAAAGAGCTGAGAGAAAACAGTGAGCGGCTGCCGTTTGATGACTATCAGAAGCTCCGAGGCTGGATCGAACACAAAGACCGAGAGCGCTGGAGCGGAGCCTTAGAGAAGCAAATCGCAGCAACGCACAAGAAATTTGAGCGCAGCAAAACGGCGGCGGATCTAAAAGCAGCTGAAGGCGGACGAGTCATAGACCCATTGCAAGAGCACATGATGCGGAATCCCATAATCGGGTTGTTCATGACCGAGGCAGCGATCGCGTCAGAAATTGTTCGATCGATACCCTTGGATGACAGAAACAGAGATTATGCAAAAGAGCAGCGGCAAGGGCTGGAAGAAGCTAAGCGAGGCTTGGACGAAAAAGAGAAGGACAGGAAGGCAGATAAAATCAGGATGCCGTGGGAAATCAAGTCGGCTGAAGAACGAGACGCAGAGAGCCGAGAGAAGATAGAGAAAGCAATAGAAGAGAACAAGCGCAAGAAAGAAGAAGAGAGGAAAAAAGAGAAAGAGCGGCAAGAAGAGAGGGACAGAGACGACCCATTTAAGCGCGATCCATGGGGGCGGTGGTAAGCATGAAAACAGGGACAGTGACAATCAGACTGCCGGAAGAGAAGATCGAGCAGTTCAAACAGATGGCAAAAGTTAAGGGCATGACGCTTGCGGAGTTTGTCAGAGAGCAGGCATTGGCGCAGATTGAAAGCAAGGCCGATGGCAGCGGCGAAGTATTGAACCGCATTGAAGAGCTGGAGACAAAACTCTCCGGAGCGCAGAAAGTTGTGGCGGATCTGTTGGTGGCGATTTTAAGAAATACAGTAGGAGCCCGTTATCATGCCAGTCTTGCGACGACGTATGCGGACGACATCATTACAGTGATGCAGACCGGCAACGTTTTGAGCCAGGGCGAAGTGGAACAGAGGCAAGTGCTGAGAGAGACAGAAGCGCTGAGAATAGAGACAGAGACAGTTGCCCAGGTGCTTGGTGCAAAGGATAAAGGCGGGCGTAAAGTAAACTAGGGAAAGTAAACAGCCGAGGCCCTGGACGTGGCAGAGATTCAAAAAACAGCCGACCAGGTGGAGCAAAAGCCTGATGAGGCAATAAAGAAGCCGGACAACTTGGGCAAGGATCGCGCCGTCACTAGCGACCAGGTGGCAGAAGCCGACGCGCAGAGAACAAGCAAATTCAGCACTTTTGGCGATATGAAAGCATATGCCGACAGCAACCCGCTGCTGATAGATATGGGCGATGGAACGGAAGTTTCATCAAAAGGCGCTCAAGTGGCTTGGAAGCCGGAAGAAATGCTGAATAGTGCAAAGAAGGGCATTGAATCAGTCATCTTTCCACATCGCGATGATCCTGAGAAATGGATTGATCGCAATGCTGCAAAACTTGCAAGCAGCTGCTTTTCACGGCTTTCTGATTACTCTAAGAGGCATCAAGAAACTGGAGCTGGTTTAATTGTTGCGTTGATGAAGAATGAGCAGACTTACTATCAAGCTGGTAAAGACGGACTATTGCAAGATGCTGTTGTGAGAAGGCTGGGTGCCTATCCTCTGCCAGCTCCTTTGGATTCGCCGACAATCGGCCCTGGACAAATAAAGCTGGGAACAATCGAGTATTTGGCCGGCAAGTATCCCAACGTTTTTGGCACGAAAGAAGCAACCGTGCCGCTTGCCACAGACACATACGTTTCCACCTTGTTGGTTGGGGCTTACCTGGACGACCGGATCGAAAAATTGGACAGATGGTCAAAAACAGCACCAGACCAAACAAAGCTTACCCATGACGAAAAACTTTTACACGACAATTGTTTGCCATTGTGGAAATCCGGAGAAGAAACAAAGGCTTTAATTAAGTCCTTTAATCCGGCAGACAAAGACCATTTAGCAAACGTTTTAAGACATTTAGAAACCGAAAAAAGCCATCATTGATGTGGTCCGCCTGGAGTCCACCAGCCAGCTTTAATAGACTTGCGAATCAGCCAGGCGAGACAAAGTGATATCAAACCTGCTGGCAGACCACACATAGTCACCGGTCCTGGAATGGTGGAAAGCAGATGACCAATGTCAGGGTCATAAGACTGGTTGTGAACACCGAAGCCTTCGGCAGCAATTAGAGAGGCAATGGCTCCTCCTGCGAAGAGAAATCCAGACAGAAACCCCGGAAGAATCCATTTACTTGGGCTGACAGCACTGAGGAAAAAAACACAGACTGCTAGGATTGGAAAAGCCACGATGCCTGAGATTGAGGCAATTTCCAGGTACTCGCCAGGCAAAACGAGAGACTGAATTCCAGCTAAAGCAAGAAAAGGAACTGCAAATGAGAGTGAGAGCCAAAGGCTCCACTTGGTCTTTTTGCTCGGTTTCTCTTCAGTCATGTACAGAGTATAGGGTGCCCGGCCTCGGCCATTCGAAAACTTCTGCTAAGCTGGTTGACTTCGGCAAGGATGAGAAACTTTGAGCGGTGCCAGGTGGAATCCAAGCCATAAAATTGCAGTCGTTTGGACAGCCGGTGCAACGCCATGAAAAAGAAAACCAAAAGGCAGACCCAGAATGAGCAGCAAGAAGTGCAATGGCATCCACTGAGCAGCTTGCCATTAATTGCACATTTGATTGACGAAGGCGTAGCCGATGCGGAGATGCAGGAGTCTTTGCTGGAGGAAGGGAAAGAAAAGCCTCACGTTTTTGACGATGAAATGATAAGGCGCATCAAGAAAGTGCACACGGAAAAGCTTGAGTTTATTGATATTTATCTTGAGCAAATGGAGCGCTGGAAAAAGGAAACGCTGACCATGGATGAGCATTTTGAGATTCAGCGCTTAAGCAAAGAATGCGGGCGCATGAAATTGCTGGTGATGTCTATTCTTTCTCTGGCAGAGCAAATTGGGACAAAGACGATAGACAAAATTTTGTCTATGGATGATGCGGAGCTTGGCTTGCGGTTTTTGTTGGGTGAGATCAAATAATAGCCTTTTGTTATCAGTCTCAGAGTGGCTGAAATCGGGGCTTTTAGCCGCCCCAAATATGGGTTTGGCTGTAAATGACAACGGCGTGGTATAAACGAAGGCTCCAAGAAACGAATCGACAAGACCCCGAAAGAATACCGGTGATAGGCTTTCGGGGTTTTGTCTTGTTTGAATGTCAATAAGACATAACAGAAATTAGCGGACACTCGGCGCGTTTTCATGGCCGGTTGAAAGGCTTGAGAACCAGGCTGGGGAAGTCTCGCTAGCGTAGGTTTATTGTGCTCTTGAAATCACACAAAAGAATGATGCGCTAACCGCAATAGCCTCATTCCGCTCTTCCACTTTCCTTTAGATTGGCTCGGAATGCTAATCCTGCGACCGCTATCGCAAATTCGTCTCGATTGACATTAGCCGATTCCAATCAATCTCAAGTAACGAAGAGGTAGCTCTGATTACATTTTGGGATTTCCGAGCTGTCGGTTTGTTAGGTTCCAGATTCACCAAATTAAACCATTCAACAGAAGCAGATACCCAGGCTCAGCCAGCATCCCAAGCACTGAAACAGACTCGAAATCCAGCAGCAAGCGCTGTCTATGTTTCGTGTCGTCTGCTTTCGCCCGGTCGAAATGGTGAATCCATCCACTTTCAAAAGGAAAGAACGAATGAAATTAAGACAAAGTTTTCTCGCTCTTGGCACGATGATTCTCGGCGTCGGCCTCTTCGGCGCATTCCCCCAGCAAGCAAAAGCAGACTCATTTGGTGGAATTACCTGTACACCTCAGAACAACGGTGTGTATCCATCTGATGGAACACATTTTTTTATGTGTATTAGCAGTCCGACAGGAGCACAGACTACCCGGATGCAAGGCTATTATCAAACGATCAATGGTTTTTATAATGCGCCAAATGGCTTAGATGGTGCCCGAGATAAATTAAAAACCGCAGGTACTAGCTTTTATTTCTTCAAGAATCGGACTCAACATAATTCCTATATGGGCGCAAAATACGGCAGTCCATTTCAGAGCACCACTGCTCGCTGCGGAAATACACATTCGCAACTTGGAACAATCGTATCGTCCGTTTTTGACTCCTGCGCATACACTGGCGGGGATCAGAGTAATGCCAACGTCAAGGAAGTTGCAAAACATGAGGCTGGTCACGCATGGAGTGCAGCTTTAGGTAAAATCAACGGAACTTCCGGACCAGCTCGCAGTACAGGCTTTTTGCTTCTCGTCGATGAAGATAAGACGAGATTCGACGATGACTATACTGCCGCGTCGACTCCCGCTTTGAAGAAGACATATATCTGTGGTGTGTTTGGTAATGTCGGATCTTCCACACTAGAACTAAATCTAGGAGCCGATAATGCAACTCCAGTTTGTACTGGCGGCGGAGCTAGTGCCGTTCTGAATTATCCAGGCAAGACGCCGACCCAAATTGCGAACTTGAAACTGCCCTATTTCATTACTGGTGCTGGATCACCAGTTTATGAAGAATGGTGGGCTGAAATGGTCGTTAAGATCACTGGCGGTTCAGGATCGCCGGACATGCTGCCGATTACAAACAAGTATCTTTTCCATGCAAATGCTCTGTGTACCAATTATGCCATGAATTACATGTGGACCCATGGCGTGGCTCCAGCGCAAAGCAGCTATCCGAATGCTTGTGTAGGCGTTGCTCCGAACATTCTTCGATAAGTTAACCTTCTAGCTTTGGTGGCTTGCACACGATTTCTGTGCAAGCCATCATTTCCAGTCAAACTGTATTGATACTAAAGATTGAAACCCCTTCGGATAATGGAGAAAAGCGATATCGCATTTTTTTCCTTTCGTACGAAAGACTAATTCCGGTCCTTCGCCTTCAACTTTATGTAGGTCTTCAAAGTGGGACTTTAACTCAGAGCTGTTTATGCTACACACGGCTGGATCCACTGTTAAATCCAAATGGCATGAAGGATTTGGTTCCTTTCCTACAAATTGATTTGAAAAATTCATCCATGGGGTTTTTTCCTTTCCACAAATGACGTAAAACGGCTCGCTTTGTGCATGAAGCCGTTTAACATCGTTATCGTTAACTCCGAGAATGTGGAGTAGTTCTTCTTTATTAGGTGCAGCATCTAGGTCGGCGATGCCAGATAGAGCACTTAAGACTTCCTCTTTTTGGGACTTGCTTTGCTCTGGCTTGAATTCTGTAATTCCAAGTGATTGCATTGATTCTCTGTATTCGGAACTCGACGTATTTACCGTTCCCCTGAGATACATACGGTTCAAACTATCTTTCGCGGAAGCTTTCGATTTTTCTTTCAAGCCCATGGAACTATAGAACTTGGACATTAGCCAATCTGAAATGTAGGGGGTAGCAGAGATTTTCTTTGCAAATTCACAGTCTTTGATCGCGGCATCATATTCTTTGTTGAGTGCTTTGATTTGTGCCCTGGTCCAATAGTAGGAATCTCTTCCATCATTCTTCAAAGCATTATTGATATCGGCCAAAGCATTTCTATAATCGCCAGCGTCGGCATATCCAATTGCGCGTTTTTCCAGCAATGTAGGATTGCCGGGAAACTGTGAAATTGCCTTACTTAAACGTTTCACTCTGCCAAGTGGAGTCTTGTCCGCTGAGACCGCCTCTGGAAATATCGCTTCCCTTTCTTTATCATCAAATGGGAGATCTCCATATTCAGGCGATAAATCAATGATTTGAGCAAAGCAACTAGGTCCCCCAATACAAAAGAGAATCGTTGTAAGAACACAGATCTTGTCTAGTTTGGTAATCATTCGAAGTCTGCCTTTTAGTCCGCATAAAATGATCTGCCCGAAAAATCACATTACTATCAATACTGAATGCGTAGAAGCCACACTGAAAGCGCCTCGAATCAAGTGTTTTTTTACGATTTTAATAATAGACCGGTCTGTTTATTTTTTTGCGATTTTGTGGATTGCAAACAATAATTGACAAAAAATCACGCTCAAAATCAATGCAAACATCAATGGGTGAAATGTTGTCGTATTTAGAATGGCGAAACTTATGAAGTAAACATCAATAACAACTGTAGAAGTAATTGCTATGGCACGCAATTTTTGCGAAATGGCTAATGGTGCAGAGACATTCCAAAGAAGAATATTGGCGACCATTATGCCTGCGAGATCATAGTAGAGCAAATGCGGCAATATCATCGGCATCATGTAAAAGCTCAATGCAAAGACCGTCCGAAGTTTCTGCTCAAAAGGAAATTCTGAGCTTGCTACACGCCATTCAATGAACAATGTTAATGCAAAAATTACTGTGGCCAATATATAGAAAAATATTTTGCCGAAGACCCGAAATTCAATTGGGAAGTGCAATATCAAAAGAGCCGGGAGGGAAATATATAGGCTCAAATTGTGATAGAAGTGTGGCTCAAAAAAATACTTTTCCGATAGATGAATATTGTGCAGCCACTGTAAGCAAGTCAAAAACGGCACAGTCGCAAGCATAAAGCCAGCTAATATGAAACAGCCGACCAATAGTCCCAAAAACATTCGGCGCTGTGTAGGCAGCAAAGCAACGCTTATCACTCCAGCTATTATCAAGAATTTCAACGTAAGAAAGGTCAGGGATGCTACTAAACCCGCTGTGAAAGGCCTACGTTCGCAAAGTAAATAAAGAGCCGCACAGAGCGGTAAAAGACCAAGAACAATGCCTTGTTGGCCAAATTTCAGTGTTTGAAAAAAGGGAAGAAAGATAATGAATAGGCTTGAAACAACGGTCCAATGAATTTTTGAAATATGACTAACAAAAAGAACAGCAGCTGCTATGGCACTGACACTTAGAAATTGCCAAGTTAAAAGCGCTGTTGAGCTAGGAAGTCCAGCGAACAGCGAGAGGAATTGAGCATCAATAGGAGGATATTGCCAGCAAGGTTGCGAGGACGCTGGCAAATATGGCAAAAGCGAGTGCGCCACTCTTGAGAACTCGAAACCGACCTGACTATCTGCACCTAATGGTGGATAGAGTTCGTGAAAAGAACCCCTTGCTGCAATGACACCAGCAACGTAAAAAGCATTCAAAAAATCCGTGCGCTGAGCTAGAGCTGGCTTCGTCAAATCGACATCAATCAGCCACCACAACATGCTGAGGCCCAGTAAGAATGAGGTCGCACAGAACCAAGGGAGGAAAGTTTCTAACCAGTCTTTCTTACTTTTCACTACTGCCTTTTCAGAGCTAGAAGCTTCCATAATACATAACGCCTGGTTACGGTGCGCCGTTGAAAGTCGGCAGGAGGTTGCAAATGTAAGAGTTGTACGTTGAAGAAGCCGCTACAACTAGGGTACGTAGAAAGTCAAAGAATCACTCCAGGCACCTAATGGACACGCAGACGCATCCAACGCTCGACAGCGAAATTGATAGTAGCCTCTTTCACGTAGATCCTTGGAGTTTATTGTGACGACTGATTTAGCGGACTTTAGAATTATTGATTTGCCGACGGCTTCTGTTTGTCTGTCACTCGTAAAGCTGTCAAAAAAGTAGTTCGTTTTAGATCGTTGAAGTAAAAAGTGTTTTGCGTCTTTCAATGAGCAGCCATTGACTGAAATTGATGCCTGGCCATCGTTTAAATAACAAATTCCACGCGGGCCGTATTCTGTGCCTTTAAAAGTTAACTGCGGCGCTACCTCTTCCGCTCGAACAAAGCGGATTTTACTGAGCTTGGCATTTTTCTCTGATGGGAGCGCTATTCGAATGTTGGAAAGTCTCGGCGTTGCAAACCATTTCCATTGATGCGATAGCGGAATCGTTACTGTTTGAACTGGTCTCGTTTTAACGTAAAGCCCTGACGAAATCCCATTATCTGTTGGGACTGACGAAAATTCAGGAAGTCCCCATGATGCATAAGCATAATGAAATTTCTGATCGCCTACAGACTCAATATCAAACTGCAAAAAATCAGCCTGCAATGGATTAATTGAGAGTTTTGAAATTTCTAGGTATTGGAGTTCTGGATCATTAGTTATCACGATAACTTCATTGCCAGAAACGCCTTTTAGCAGTTTGTTGTTGCTTGATTTAACTGCAATCTCAAGAGAAGGCGTTGAGAGATCAGCAGGACATTGCTTACTGAGAGGAATTAGATCAAAGCCATTGTTTTTCCAAATGTAAGGGCCTGTCACATCGTTTTCTGACAGTACTTTCTTAAGTCTGCTGGCATTTATTACCTGATCCGGCTCAGTGAAAATGCGGTCGAACACGATGAATCTGCCTGCATATGATTTTTCCTGATAGGGAGGTTGCAGCAGTCTTAAAAACATCCCACCGTTTGTTACCAAAAGTGTTCCATTCTTTTCCTTGGGCAACGGTAAAATCGCAAATCTGCCTGGGCGTGAATTGCATAACTGAATTGCTGTGTTCCCAATATTTTTCACTATTTTTCCTGCGGCGGTCCATTCATGGCAAATATCGCTGGAAGAAGTAGCCCAAACGAAGATCAAAGTAATTGAGCAAAAGGCGCAAACAAGCCGTTTTGGAATGCTCGTCATTAAGTTAGCAATCAGCATCAGGAAAGGAATTGACGCAAGAAAATAAATTCGGCTGGCTTCCAAGTTGGCTCCCAGTCCCCACATTGGAACTATCGGGAGCAAGCTTAGAAGGAGCCAGCACAACAAGAATATTGTGAGCTTTTCTACTTTCGCAGATTGTACAGAAAAGAGCGCGAGGCTATAGCAGATTACCGAAAGACATATGCCTACGGGATAGAGATAGAAATTTTCCCGAAATGGAAAGAAAATGCGATAAATGTTTTTCCAATCAACTAATCTGGCGGCTAATGTACTCTGCATCGTAAGCCCTACAGCGTCTGTATATCCACCGGTCAACGTCCCAAGAAATTGCACTCGTAACACAAAGTAGAGTATGAGTAGAACCCAATATGGAAGACTCACTTTTGCGGCATGAAGCAGCCTTTTAGCTAATTTCTGGTCACCATTTTCACAAAAGAGGCATGCATAAAGAACGATGACACCAGGCAGCACAACGCTCATTTCTTTGGACAGCAAGGCAAGAATGAAAGCAATGAGTGAGACTATCTGACTGGTTCTCGATTTCAACCTAATCGCTTTAATTGCAGTCAAAAGAGAAAATAAAAACCAAAAAGTACAAATTAAGTCACTCCTTCCGGCTAGCCAGCAGACAGGCTCACCATGGAGCGGATATACGACAAACATTGCGGTGCAAACAAGGGTAAATCTTCCACTCGATGATGAACTTTCAAATGCCTTAGCCAATAGCACAACAAGGAAAGCATCTGCCGTGTAAAAAAGCAGATTGGTAATAAACCATCCAGTGGCAGCTGTTTTCCAAAGTAAGAAATCAGAAACCATGCTTACGACAATTAGAGGTCGATAGAGGGATGAGCTAGGAATATCAAGGAAATTGCCAGTAAAGTTATGAGCAAGAGTTTCCCAATGTCCGTTAACTATGTTGCTTATGTAGTTAACTTGTGAGATGTCATCTGCTAAGAAATAACCTTGAATAATGCCACCAAAGCACAACCTGACCAAACCTAAAATCAACAAGGATTGGAACAATGGATGATTAACCAGTCCGGGAAATTTCAAAGCAATAACACGATCACAATACTTATCTGCTTTTAGTAAAAAAGCCGGTTATCTGCCGGTCACGAACCAGGAGCTAAACCTAGCCCACCAGCCCCGCTTATGCTGGCTGTCCGTCAAGAGTTTGATTCTCTCACCTTGCTCGGCAATATCCTGCTCTCGTTCGACCAACTGTGATTGCAAATAGCCGTTTCTATAGGTGAGGGCTTGAACCTGCTCCAGCAACTTCTTGTTTAACTCGATGAGATAAGAATCGGAACCGGTTCCAACTGGTTCTTTGGAGACTGTTCTTTCTTCCGTACCGGTTCCTTCTGGTTCCGTTTGGTTGTGTTTGCTTTTGATCGCTGGTTCCGAACTTGGTTCTTTCCAGTAAATTCGCCATTCTGAACGGGTTTTTGTTGTGTCCCTAAACCCTTGTAGAGAGCCTGCTTGAAGTCTTTTGATAACGGCCCTTGAAGATATTCCCAACCTCTTAGCTGCTTCGTCGGTAGAGACAATTTCCCTAGCTAATCCTGAGACTGGTTCCGAACCAGGTTCTATTGCTTGGTTCTCCGTCTCGGAACCTTGTTCCGTTGCTTCAAACAATGGTTCCAATCCATCAATTGAAATTAGATCCTCATTTGTTTGATGTGCTGCTTCAGACACGAAATGCCCCTTTGTACGATTACATGGGCATTATGAGACCTCGTGCCACCACCTGTAAAGGCGTGATATATCCAATTGGCGATCTCTTGGATATCCCGAAATTCAACCAGGCTGCTTGAATTCAGGCTTTTGCCGTCGTAGGATCAACTATGGATAATCAGATGTGCCACTTTCAATAGTGGCACGAAAAAAGGAGAAAAGCGACCGCGCAAAAGTTCTTAAAAAGCCGAAAAATCAGCTTGGCGGCTGATTTGGGCGGCTGGGGCCGAAAACTTATGTTCGATCTGACAGTTGAATCATAAGTGATTGGGTTCCAAGGGTCAAGTGCGTCCTTTTTTCAGGGATTGACCGTTAGGCCTTGAATTCAATTGCTTTGAGAGCGCCCGAGCGGGCGCTAGATTTTTTAGATCAACGACAGAAATTTTTGTCGTGGTTTCCGCGCCGTGATGCCTTTATCTGGAAGACATACGACCAGGAGCGATGGCAGAAGGCTACAGGACCACTCCTGGACGCTCAGATCTTGGGTGTGGTGTCTGACGATGGACGTGGACTGTTTCGGGGCTGCTACTGGTCGCACAAGACCCGGCATGCAGTCTTGGATATTGACGCGAAAAGCAAATACCACAATGCGGCCGATTTGCAAAAACTGCAGGCGCAATTATCTGCAGTAGGTCTATACGCAATTTCGTATAGAAGCAGCGACTCAGGCGGCTGGCATTTGTATTTGCCGTTTGAAGAATGGGCCGAAAGTGACGAAGTCAACCAGACGCTGAAGACGTGGCTGAAGAGTCTGGGCTATGAAATTGCCTCCGGACAGCTCGAGATTTTCCCAAGCGGAAACGCCTTGCGGCTGCCGCTTCAGAAAGGCTTTGCCTGGCTTGCTCCTAATGGCAGTGTAAAAGTAAGGAGAGAAGAAATTAGAGAAGACGAGGCGCTAGCCTCATTCCTTCAAGATTTTGAAGAAAATGCCAGAAGTTGGCAGCAATCCAAAACACTGATTGAGAGCCAAATACAGTCCGCCGGCAGCCGTGCCGGCGCCGGCGTCCAGGAGCATGAAAAAGTAATATCCCTTGCGGGTTTTGACGATCTGTTCAGAAAAGGAAAGATCCAAGACAAATGGGACAAAGGGCGTGATTACTGGCTTCATGGTCTAACTGCAAAGAACCAAAGACATGATGCCATTCAAGCGGTCGGTCATTATCTCTGGTATGGAGACGTTTCCGAGAATATCCCGGCCTACCCTGGACAAAGGCATAACGAAACAAGAGCGCGGCTGATTGAGGCTTGGCTCAGGAAGAAGCACAACGGCTTTTGTAATCACATCAACAGAAGCAAGTGGGCCGAAATTGAGGCCGACATCTGGCGGGCTGTGTTCTGGAGGCGACAACAGGGCTATCAGGCATATTCAGCCTACCCACTAACAGATCGCCTTTTGAAGCGTCTCCTAGAGGTCTATAACAAGACGGGTCTGCTATTTGAAATAGACAGGATGGCCGAGGCCAATAACAAGCGGCAAGAGGATGCGCGGTGCCGCATAGCCCTAGCCGTAGCAGCGATTGAGAAAGACGGCGTGGTGTTAACTAAGTCTGAGGTTGCCAGGAGGGCTGGAGCTAATCGGGCGACAGTTGTCAAGCATTCTGACCTTTTGACAAGCTGGCCAGGCGTTAATAGCCGGGGGGTGTGGGGGGTTTCTTTGCCTTTGGGTGGTTGCAATGAGCCCGTTGCCGATTTGACCAACATCCTTACCGCCTTGGAAATTGGTTTTGAAGAAAAAGAGAAATCAGAAAATTCGCTTTGTTCGGATTCGGACTTAGGGGATCTGGAGACTGCGCAGGTGGATTGGGGTGGGAGTAGCAATGAAACGGAAACATACGCTAAGCAAATTTCCGCTACGGTAGCCCCCCTTCAATTCTGCCCGGCGAATAGCCAACCAGAGAGCACCCAGCATCAAGACCGAGCCCTACGGGTTGCTGCGCAAGTCTTGACGCCGGGGCCCTTGCTCTCCGGTATTCCGTCAGAGTGGCAGGTGTGTGCGGGGGGAATTTCTTTTATTTTCCAGACCCAGGACAGCGTTACCCTGCTACCCTGCTATACTGTTGTCACTGCTAGTAGTATCAAAGAGCAGACGGGCGCAGCTTCTGGGATGGGCGCCCTGGTTCCTTTTGGGACGAAAAGAAAATTCGAAAAGATAATCCTCGACGCTACCAATTATAGATTCTTGACAACAGGCAGGACAGGCTATTCATCGAGCTTAGCAGATGAATTTTCGCTGATCCAGAATAACACAGAATCCAGCGAACAGCGGAAACTAAGCACGCCTGGCATTCTTGAGACTTCACTGCCTGGCATAGCTTGTCTGCGCTTATGTGCTGTACTCAGTATCTCTGTGACCGTTTCAGGGTATTTAGCAAGCTCTCAGAAGCCGAGCGGCAGCAAAAATTCTCAATGTGTAGTCCATATACTCAGTAGCTCTGTGAGGCTTTCGGGGAAATGGTCTACACATTGGCTTAGAGGACCTCCATGTATACTCATCGCATGAACAGTGCTTCTATGAAAATGTGGCTCTGTAAACAGGTCACAACGGCAGAAATGGCAACTGCTAAAAGGCAGACTCTGTAGGCTATACACAGAATTAGTTGCCTAATAAGCCGAAAGTAGGGCACAAAACACGTCAATAGCAAAATCGCTGTACTCAGCTGCCAGTTGCCGTTTTCAGGCAACGATCTCTCCCTTGCAACGTGAGAGCCGTAAGGCAAGTTGAAAGAGCTGGCTGGCATCCGTGGGATGCTCAGCAGCTCAGTGAGTACACGTTGGCTATACAGCCAACGTGGCAGATATTTGCTGGCTGATATATACTACTAGTAGTATATATCAGTGTATAGGAGCTGGCTGAAAAAATGGCAGAAGCGAAGAAGTACGAATTTAAGCCAAGAGTAGAGACAAAGCTCTCCCGTCCTGACTTTAAGCGGGTGGACGACCTGGCTAAAGAAGACGGAGTAACGAAGTCGGAGATCGTGAGAGATGCAGTCTTGTGGTATCTGGCGCACCGGGACGAAATAAAGAACGAGCCAAGGGACACGATGATCGCCACGTCTATAGAAGCGATGACGAACCGAGTGTGCGCCATGCTGGCAAGGCAAGGACGGTTAGTGGCAACGTTGTTTGAGCTGACCTATACGAGCATGAGTCAGACAAAGGAAGGTAAAGAAGCTTTCGATGCAGCACTGACCTCGGCAAAGCAAAAGATGGCCAAGGCAGTCGAGAAGGACGAGCGGGATCTAGTAGAGGCAATGAAGAGGGTGGTGAAAGCACAATGAGCGCAGAAGAGAAAAAGAAACGAGCGAGACGGCCACTGAGACCGAAGAAGGACATAGTGGACACGCCGGGTACGGTAAGGGGTTACAGGTTGTGGTGCAAAGAACACGCGCCCAAGTCGGCGACGCAAATGCCAATCGATCCAAGAATGCCAATAAAGCCAGGTGAGGCGGAATGCGAGTACCCAGGCTGCACGAACAGGGCCTATTGGGAGTATTGACTTGATAGTAATACACAAGTTTTTCAAAGGGCGCAGGAGCAAAAGCCACGGCGGCAAAGTAGTAGCCATCGGCAAGGCCCTGGCGCACGTCAAATACATCCAGCATCGCCCAGGACCAGATAGAGAGCCGGGCGGGCGTGAGATGTTCAATGACAGGGAAGACGGACTAGACGCAAGAGAAATGCGCAAAGCGATCAAGGAACTGGGTGACAGCCGGGTAGTGGTGCACAAATTGATGTTGGCACCGGAGATAAACCCGCAGGACAAAAAAGCTTTTACGAGAGAAGTAATGGCAAACCTAAGCCAGGAGATGGGGCGGGATTTGCAGTGGTTTGCAGTCGAGCACAACAACACCAATCACCATCACATACACGTTGTCGTATTGGGCAGAGATCGCAATGGGACAGAAGTTGAGATAGGGATGAAGGAAATAGAGAAAGTGATTGAGCAAGGAGACAGATACCTTGAAAGGTGGCACCCGAAGGAGTTGGAGCGGTCGAGAAAGGAACGGGCTGAGAGAGAAAAAGAACGAAGAGAAGAGAGGACAAAGGAGCGGGAATTAGCCAAGGCAGAGCGAATCAGAGACGGGTTGGAGCTGCCCTGGATGCATCAGAAGATCGTAAGAGAGCAGCTGGAGCCCTTCAAAGAATGGAAGGAAAAGCAGGACCAGAAAGAGTTTGAAGCGGCCAAACCGAAAGAAGAAAAAGAGCGGCCGTACTTCCAGGACACGATAGAGGCAGCCGGAAAAGAATGGTCGAGAGCCAATAATCTCAAGGAACTCAGGGACTTAAACGAGCACCTTTGGGACAACGTAGACGAGCGAATAAACAGGGAAGACTACCGCAGGCTCAGAAGTTGGATAAAGGACAAAGAAGAAGGACGAGAGCCTGAACCGTCGAAGCAAGAGCCAAAACAAGAGAAGCCGCGCCATGAAATCGACTTTCAAGGAACGAAATACAGCAAGAAAGACAGCTATGAGAAGCTCATCGGCTTC
>JAGXTH010000068.1 GCA_018333475.1 Simkania sp.
TCATCGCATCCTGGGGCTGGAGAAGGTCCCAAGGGTTTGGCTGTTCGCCAATTAAAGCGGTACGCGAGTTGGGTTCAAAACGTCGTGAGACAGTTTGGTCCCTATCTGTTGTGGGCGTAGGATACTTGAGAAGAGCTGCTTCTAGTACGAGAGGACCGAAGTGGACGAACCAATGGTGTGCCGGTTGTACTGCCAAGTGCATAGCCGGGTAGCTATGTTCGGAAAGGATAAGCGTTGAAAGCATCTAAACGCCAAGCCTCCTTCAAGATAAGGTATCCCAATGAGACCCCCTGAAGATGACAGGGTAGATAGGTTGGGAGTGTAAGCGCAGCAATGCGTTGAGCTGACCAATACTAATCGGTCCAATGGCTTGATCACTTTTTTTTTAACTCATCGGCATGTTTCTCAGTAGTGAGAGACAAGTCCATGAGGTGATGCAAGCCAAGATTACTGAGAGCTTCATATAACCTAAACACAGGTGAAACAGAGCCTCTCAAGTGTCGTTTTCAATCAGTGAGTTACTGAAAGCTAAGAGAGTCTTCTAGCAGGATTTTGCTTGGTGGCTATAGAGAGGGGGAAATACCTGATCCCATACCGAACTCAGAAGTCAAGCCCCTCGTCGCCGATGGTACTACACTCAAGAGTGTGGAAGAGTAGGTAGCTGCCAAGTTTTTTTGTGGCCTCAGCAACGTTATCGTTGCCGAGGCCTTTTTTATTTACCGTTCAGTGAATTCTTTATAATCTCCGACAAGACCATATTCGACACAACCATGACCAAACTCTGCATGCCCAGGTTGGCATTGAAGTGTAGTCTTAGTCCAAATCTCAGCGTGAACCGTATTTTTTGCCGCGGCATCCTTACTAGGATGATCTTCTTTTAAAACAGAACGGCCTTCAATACGCAGAATCCAAGAAGCTGTATCGAGATGGATTATTTTTTTGCCGTGTGGCTTTGACTGAATGGCTATCATCGGGGTTCTAGCATCACCTGAATTTTTTAGATCAAGAAGCTTTGAGAGATAGGTTTTCGCAGGATTTAGGCTGCTTGATTGCATAGCACACAGTAGCTGTAAGGCACTTTGTTCACTCAGATGTTTTGTTTTTGTTAAGTAGTTAAACAGCGCCTCTGGAGATGTGTACTTGACCTTATCGATATTCCATTGTAATTCGTGGGATTCATTTCTTAGGCGATCAAAGATTTTTTTTCGATCGAGTTGTCCATTGTCATGTTGAAATGCCTTAAGGTTGTCTCGTTTTTTTGGAGTGTCTGCAATCTGTTTGATGACATTTGCTCGTAGAAAATGGCGCAGAGGGCGTCTTTTTTGTTTGGGTATATCGGTTTCAAAACGCGCCTTAAAGAGTTCATTGTACTTAGAATAGGGTGTTGCTTTGCTAAACGTACCGCGATCTTCATAAAGAGCCAGTGCATTGGCGGGGATTGCTTGTAGGGGATTGGCAAAAGAGTGTTGGTACTTGCTAGCTTCTTTAGTGAGACGACGGGGGCCTACTCCTAAGGCATCAAAATTGACAACTTTCTTTTGGATAGCGCGATGAAAAAAGAGAGTCAAATAAGCATAGTTAATCACTAGCATAACTAAGAAGGCAGGTATCCAGAGTATGGCACGTGCGAGCCTATGTTCAGGGGGCTTTTGCGTTCCCCATGGATTATATAATGTTCCGAAAGGGATGGTGATAGCACCAAGGATCGTATAACCAATCCATTTTACCCAATTTACAGGGTTGGAAAGAAAGCCCTTCAAACCATACTGTGTTAAATAACGTTCTGGAAGCAATTCCTCTAAAAGAGTGCACTGTCCCATTTCTGTATTGATAGAAATCCCCAAGGTTTCGTGATCGAGTTCTTTTAAGACTCCATTCTTTTCGATGAGCCCATCGGGGGATCGTGCATTTCGTGTAAGCTGGTGACCTTGCAACCAATTTAAAGCAAAAAGTTCTTTAAAGTACTCATTGTGCAGCAGATCGGTAAAATGAGGGGGAATAGGTTGTTTAAGTTTTAGCCACTGCGACAAGGCGACGTCCATAGCAACGACGACACTGGTACGATCGGTACTACTTTTACAATGCCAAACCATCGGCAAATCGAGTAATTTGCACAGCATGGTTCTTGCTAGAAGTTCTTGTGCTTCACTATCTGGTGTTCTAAAGCGACCGTTAATCGTCTCTTCTAAAGTTTGAAGGAGGTGATCTAAAAGAACTTGTTCGTCTTTTGAGAGGTATTTTCTGCGCGCATCTGCGATCTTAACGATCTCTTTCCACCCTTTGCGTGTTGCCTTTATTGCGGCATAGGTACCACTCGTGGCCGTATCTAAGACTTCACCTAATCTAGCTGCCCAATTTACTTGTTTAGAAAATAGGATAGGTCGAAATTTTACCTTGTATTTTCGGTGAGTACGTGGGTCGGTAATCGTTGTGATTCCATCTCCGTGTGTACCAGCACGAAGCTTTTCAAAAGCACGTTGTTCATTTTCAAAGTATTCCTGTTCTTGCTCAACACCTAGGGGTTGGGCAACTTTGTATAGAGGGGAATTAGACTCGATACAGTTTACAACGTAGTCCACTGTGTAGACTTCATCACGAGTTCCCTTGTTTTCTATGGAGATTCCTTTTGGATGAGAACTGTCTAACTCGGAAAAGAAAATCATGCTGCCTTGTTCGAGAGCTTTATCAAAAGAGTCAGGACGTCCGGTATAGCAATAACTAGGAGCTTTTGAGTCTGCTTTTCCCTGAATGAGTGGGGCTATGCGACGCCCCATTTGCAGAGTTTCACTTTCACGGTCCCAGCTACCGGCAATGGCGGAGTTGAGCTTTACTGTAGTTCCATCGGCAGCTTTGTAACTTAACCCATTGAATCCATTTTTCAATGTGATGTGTTGAGTGTCTAGAATAGAGTGATTGTTAGCGTCGATACCCAACTGTGTGCGTAGCTGGGGATCAAGGATTCTAGGATGAGCGATAGTATCGTAGTGATTCGTGCAGCTATGCGTAATAAAATGCTTCTGCGCATCGAGGGTATTTTTAGAGACTTGGGGCTTGCCCCGATTGGTATAGATCTCTTCTGTAAGCTCATCAAGGCTCTCAAAAGGAGCTCCTTTTTTTGCTTGCAAGATCCTTGTTACATCGGCTCGTTTTGGAGCTTTGGAAAGATAAGAGTTTTTGTCATGGAAGCATTCGATATCGATAGAAAATATTTTAGGATCTTCGTAGTAGACATGCGGATCGTCGGGCGTTGGCATAAGACGTTCCGGTTGGTTTCTGGTAGTTTCATTTAAAAATTGTCGTTGAATTCCTCGGGGTGCCTCAATACTGCTACCTGTAGCTCGACCGAATAAATTCTTGGGTAAACTACTTTGATATGCTGTCATCTTTTTGGTGAAAGGTTTTTGAGATCTGGGTAGGAGAGGTTCGTGTTTTAAAGATCGGGACACAGTATGTTCCGAGATCTGACTAGAATGGTGAGTCCGTTTGTCGATTTCCCTTCCTCTTAGGGTGGATGGACTCTTGCGCGCGTCATCTACAAGGGGTAATTTGTGTGATTTACGAGTAATATCTGCTGAATATAATTTGCTAGTCATTATCGTTTCTTGTTTTATTTATTATTTGTTATGAAATAATTCACCATCCATTTTATCAATAAAACTATCGCAATACAACTGTTTTATTTTTGATAATAATCATTTTTTTATTTACTAAGCCTCTGTTGTTTTAGATTTAAAAAAATAGTTTATAAAAAAATATATATTTCAATGTCTTTGGGTATATTCTGGAAACCCCTGGAGATATTCGGGTAGAATGGCAGATAAAGAGTTTAGCAGATGATGATTGCTATCATAGGAACTGGGTTTGCAGGGCTTGCCACGGGGTGGTTTT
Organism: Simkania sp.; assembly: GCA_018333475.1. Taxonomy (GTDB): domain Bacteria; phylum Chlamydiota; class Chlamydiia; order Chlamydiales; family Rhabdochlamydiaceae; genus JAGXTH01. The sequence continues at coordinate 3,889 of JAGXTH010000068.1, forward strand.
TGAGTACATCCGGCTGCCGAGTTGCTTTTTTCGATAAAAAAGGTATTGGTCAAGGAGCCTCAGGTATCGCCACCGGTCTTTTACACCCTTATGTAGGAGAGGAAGCAAGGCGTAGCCTATGGGCTAACGAGGCTTTGGCAGAAGCTAAGGCTTTGTTGTCGCTTGCTCCACAAGCTATTCTAGAAGAGGGAATCTTACGAGTGCCTCAAAGTGAGAAGCAAAGGCTGGCTCTTCTTAGGCATTGTGTTGAGCACGGAGATGTAGAACTCCTTCTCGATGGGCATTTTCTCATCCACTCGGGTCTTGTGATTGACACGAGTAGATATCTGCAAATGCTATACCAAGCATGCGCTTCAAAAGGCGCTGTTTTTCAACATCAAGAGATTACCACTCTTTCAGAGCTTGAAAGTTTTGATCATGTTGTTCTTGCTTTGGGGCATAATGCAGCTCAACTTCTTCCGCAGATCAAAGAGCAGGTATCTAGGGTCAAGGGTCAGGTAGTCAGTGTCGCTCTTAATGCATCGATCAAAACAACGATCACTAAAGGATATATGGCAAAAAGCGCCAAAGAAGGTGTGTATCATTGGGGAGCTACTTATGAAAAACAATTTACCGATGAAGAGCCTGATCTAGTAGCAGCTCTTACTCTTCTTGAACAGCACAAGACCTCGTTACCTCCAGAAGCTAAAATCTTAGATTGTAGAGCAGGGGTACGGTTAGCTAGAAGGGGACATTATATTCCTTTTGTAGATCGCGTGGAAAAAAACATTTGGTGTATAGGAGCTCTAGGGTCTAGGGGACTTCTCTATCATGCGCTTTTAGGCCATAGATTGGCCAAGGCTATTATGAATGAAAATGAAGCTCTTATTCCTAAAGAATGTAGGTTAAAAAGGCATGAAAGCTGAATTACTTTTTCTTGGTACAGGAGGCTCTTCGGGTGTCCCTATGATCGGGTGCCTATGTGACGTATGTCAATCGAGTTCCTCATTGAACAAACGATTGCGTTCCTCAGTGCTCCTTCGTTGGAGGGATAGACAAGTTCTTATTGATGCGGGGCCAGATCTACGTGAGCAAGCTCTGCGTCATCGTATTAATCGTCTCGATGCGGTGATTTTGACTCATGCCCACTTTGATCACATCGGGGGGCTGGATGATTTACGTGTATATTACCTGATTGAGGGCAAGCCTTTGGCTTGTCTTGTTTCTAAAGAAACCTACTTGGAAATCAAGAATCGTTCATCCTATCTTCTTGAACCCAAACAGCTTGGTAAGTCTCTTCCCGCACAACTGGATTTTATGATCTTAGAGCGCGATTTTGGAGATGTATTTTTCCAGGGTCTTCAATGGCATTTTGTCAGCTATATACAAGGTGGGCAGAAAGTTTTGGGTTTTAGAGTAGGCAATTTAGCTTATATTTCTGATATTCGAGAGTACTCCATGCGTGTCATTGAGGAGATCAAGGGGATAAAAACGTTAGTTGTCAGTGCTCTGCGCGAAAATCCTTCGCAGATGCATTTTTCTATAAAAGAGGCGATCGAGTTTTCTAGAGCTGTAGGCGCTGAAAGAACGTGGTTTACTCATATGTCGCATGAGGTAAATCACGAAGTTATAAGTCATGTTCTTCCTTCGAATATTTCACTAGCGTATGATGGTCTGACCATTGATTTTGATCTTGGCTCTAAGGACGTTTTTTCATGACGGTTTCTAAGAATTTTTTGCTCGATGCAGAGCTAAAATCGTTTAAAACAGCATTTCTCATTGGCACTTACGCCTCTGGTTCGGATAAAAAACTATGCGAAGACAACCTCGCTGAACTAGAGCGTCTTGGCGAAACTTTTGGTCTTGAGACCTTGGGTAAAATGGCTTGCCCTATCAAAAAAATTGACGCAGCAGCTTTCTTAGGAAAAGGAAAAATTGATGAGATCAAGCTCTTAGCAGAGGATGCTAAAGCAGAGGTGATCCTTTTTGATGATGAAATTTCCCCCCATCAACAGCGTAATCTTGAGCAGAGCTTTCAAAAACCTGTGATTGATCGTACGGAGCTTATCATAGAGGTGTTTGCTCAAAGGGCGCAGACTCGTGAAGCACGTCTACAAATTGAGTTAGCTAGAGTTAAATACCAGATCCCTCGTCTTAAACGGCTCTGGACGCACCTCTCTCGTCAAGTGTCGGGTGGTGGTGGATATCTTAAGGGAGAAGGTGAAAAGCAAATTGAGCTCGATCGTCGGATGCTTCGTCGTCGAATTGTTCGTCTTCAAGAGGAAATCGATGAGGTAAAAGCACAACGTGAAACGCAAAGAAGTGGGCGGTTACGTTCAGGCATTCCCACGTTTGCCATTGTGGGGTATACAAATGCGGGCAAGTCCACATTGTTAAAAGCTCTGACCAAAGCGGATGTGTTTGTCGAAGATAAACTATTCGCAACATTGGATACGACGACCCGTAAATTCTCTTTACCTAACAGACAAGAGATTTTACTGATCGATACAGTAGGGTTTATTCGGAAGTTACCTCATATGCTTGTTGCTGCATTTCGTAGTACTTTAGAAGAGGCAACACACACAGATATTCTTTTGCATCTCATTGATTCAAGCTCTCCTAATGCAGAAGCTCAAGCAGAAGCTACCTACGAAGTGCTCAAAGAGTTGAATGCCGATCAACATCCTATTATTACAGTTCTTAACAAGATCGATGCTTGCCCAAACCCTCTTATTCTGCATAAGTTAAGGATCAAATATCCCAAGACAATTGCTATTTCTGCTCTTCATGGAACCGGATTTGATCTGTTAATGGATGCGATGATTGCAGAGCTTTCTGCGTTGAGGAAACTTGTCAAATTGCGCATTCCGCAAAGTCACTATGCTCTAGTGAGTGAATTGATGAGAGATGGCAAAGTATTGAACTCAGATTATGAGGGCGATGATGTGGTGCTTGAGGTTGAAATCCCAAGACAGCTCGAGCATAAAGTTCTCCCTTTTCTTTTTGGTGGTTGATGTTACGCCATCTTCCTTCTCATCAAAGACCAAGGGAACGGCTGCTTGAAGTGGGAGAAGAGGCTCTATCTCTTACAGAACTTCTTGCCATTCTCCTTGGGACAGGTACTCAAGGCAAGTCAGTCCTGCAGCTCTCTAACGAGTTATTGGAGACGTTTGGGAGTTTGCAAGCATTGCTCGAGGCTTCTATTGAAGAGCTAAAAACTATCAAAGGTATTGGACAGGCCAAAGCAATCCAACTTAAAGCGGCTTTTGCAGTGGCCCGCCGCTATACCTCTATGAATCAAGAGGCGTCGAGACGGTCTCTATATTCCTCGAACGAGGCGTATATTCTTCTTAAAGATAAACTCGAGCACCTCCAACAAGAAGCGCTGTTTGTCGTGTTACGCGATGTGCGAGGGCATGTGATCTCTGTGAATCAAGTAGCTCTGGGAACGCTTTCTGAGGTTCTTGTTCACCCTAGAGAAGTGTTTTATCCTGCGGTGCGTCATAAAGCACACAGCGTTATTATAGCTCATAATCATCCTAGCGGGGATCCCACACCGTCCCTAGCTGATTTAGAAATGACTCGTCAACTTATGCATTCTGGGCAAATCATGGGCATTCCTATAGATGATCATCTCATCATAGGAAAAAACAGTTTTGTTTCTCTTAAAGACTCACCTTACGCACATAGAGGGGCTTATGGACTGTTTGAAAGCCATCGATAAATCAAACCATCCATAAGCCCCTCTATGTGCGTAAGTGAGTTAAAGAAAGGGGACTCTGTTCATCAAAAATGCGTTAGAAGCTGTACTAAAACCTGGGTTCGTCGCTTTTGTGGATTATTTTGGCCGCTTTTCGACTCCAAAATTGGGCGGCTATATACCTTTGTCGATATTGCCCCCCAATCATTTGGATCGAAAATCGACTCAAAAGAATCGCAAAATCGACTGAACCAGGTTTTAGTACAGCTTCTTAGACTTCTTTTGAATTTAAGCTTCGAAAGAGCTCCATTGAGCTGCACACCAAAGTCTTGGTGTGCAGACCTATTGTAGGTTATTTGTGAAGTAGCGCTGTACGTACAGCCATTAGAGTTCTACCCGACACGTTACGAGATGCTGCAGTGATAGGCTGGGCATAGCTTTTTTGTAGTGCTGGGTCTTCTGGGTGTTTTGCGCCCCAAAAAGGATGACCTAAGTCCTCAACGAGATCTACCTGTCCGGTATTAAGCAACTTGGTCTTAAGGACTGGATTGTCTTGAAATTTTTTCAACACAATTGCCTGAATCAATTTAGACTTTCTCACAGCATCTACATCGGAATGGAACGTAGTATAATACACCGCGGAAGCAAGCTCTTTTGCTTGTACGGGGGGAGCTACCGCGATTTGATCCATCAGAGCAATTCTCTGCTCTGGTTCCATGTAAGGGAGTTCGTTAATCGTAGGGAGCCCTACTGATTCTTCAGCCTCAGCGGATGTAGAGGCTTCCGCGGCAGGTGTTGGAGAGGGCCTTGTTTTTTCTTTGACCTTAGGTCGTCTGTCTGCAGCTGGTTTATCATTCTTGGCAGCCGTATCTCCAACAGGTATAGCAACCGGGGCGGGTTCTTCAGCAGTTAAGCTCGAAAGGAGAGCTATTCTATGTGCCTGGTAAGCATTTGCAGCTGAAGGGTACAGAAACTGCTGGGAGGGGTTGTTATGATCCATAAAAAGAATCGCAGTTTCGTATAGATTGGAAAGGAATGCAAACTGAGGGGTTTTAGTAGGGTGAAAGTGAATTGTGCGGGTAGGTGTTGGAGAGGGGAGGTCAATCGGTCCAGCTAGGATGCGTTTGGCATTGAATTGTTGTACAAAAAGATCGCTTTTTGGAATTCCTCTATATGCTCTTGTTTCAATAAGATCTTGTAAAAGGGCGGCATAATAATCGGGGAGATTATCAGGTTTGGTGGTGCTGATACTCCATGTCTTGCCTTGTCGATTGTAGACTACGAAATCGTTGGAAAAGAGATTTTTGTATTGCGTTTTCGCTGTGGTTTGTAGAACGTCAGAGAGTGTTGTCATAAGACCTCGTTAAGAAAAATCAAAGAGACACTAGCACTCTACAGAAAATCTTGTCAAAGAGTGTGTTGTATTAGTATGAGGCTATTTGTTCACTTACAGAGGGGTTTAGGGCTTTTTTTGTGGGGTGCCTTGGGGGGCATGCTCACTGCTAGGTGCTGATTTTTCTACAGCAGCACCTTGATCATAGACTAGGCTTCCTCCAAGAAAGGCAGTAATTATAAGGATGATGAAAGCAGCTAGAAAAATAAAGGAGTCGACGACGGTTAAGGCTGTAGCAAAGCGCGGAGAAAAAAAACGTTGTATACCCCAAGTTTTAACCCAGTCTAAAAGTAAGGCAATAGTGAATAGATAAGCTGTAGTATAGGCCACAAGGGAGTGATCTTGGAGAATTGTAGGCTCACGGAGAGTTGTTTGCACAACCGCTGCAGCAGTTTCTCCAGCTAGAATCGCCAGCCAGGCAAAACAGACTCCCAAGGCTAAAAGTATCCAGGAAGTGACGCGGAGATAGCGATAGGAGCGAGAGGCTCTTAAAGGAAAAGAGAGAGTTTTAAGGCAGACACCCACAAAAAGCAAAGCCAGCGGAAAGTGAACAAGCATGGGGTGAATGAGTTCCATTCGCATTGATGGCTCCTTTTCCTCATCTTAAATAAAGACGTTTAAACCTCAAGGAAAGGATGAGATTGCGTGGAGTTTTCAATTTCCTTTTCAAAATGAGGGACAAGGGAGGGGTGATGTTTCTTTAGCCACTTCCTAAAAGGAAGGCTAGATTTTAGGATCTGCTTCTTGATGAGGTCATCGGGGAGCATCGATACATGTTTTTGCAATGCTCCAGTATCGATGATGATGGCTGTTTGATCAATAAAGCCCATGTTTTTTCTAATAGTAGCATCTGTATTCAAAAGCCCCTGTCTGCCTTGTTCAACGAGGAGATCTATAATAGAAGAAAGACATTCTTTAGCTTTTTTATCCTCGCCGCAACGCATGAGAGTCTCTAATTGCAGATCGACCCTTTCTGCTTTTTTTTGCAGGACAAATTGTGTGGTATCAAGATCTAGAGTGTGTGCGATACCAATCTTGTCTAAGATCGTGAGCTTTTTTTTCCAACAATCGGTTGGGTTTATGTGGACATAGAGCAATCCCGTTTTTTCTTTGAAAGCTGTATAGGCAGTTGTACAACTAGAAAAAGTACGCAAAAAACGGCGGTAACGCTTATCGGCGTATTGGGAACAGTAATTGCGGAGCCGTTCTGGAAGTGGTAAGGAGGTGAGCCAAGGCAAAGATCTAAGATGGTGGTGTTTGAATAACTTGAGAATAGTTTGCCTATCTTTGCTGATAAAGACATAAGACTGAAAACCGGCATCAAAAAAAAAGAAGGGTTGATCCAGAAGTTGATCTATGTGTTGTGTATCCTCAGAAGAGAGGGAGGGGATTTCCCATTCCGGATGGGGGGGTAAATTTTCTTGCACATTGGACAATCTAAACCCCTCGGTCTGTCGGTGGCAAAATCGTTCAACAGCAATGAAGAGGAGGACAGCAATAAGAATTTTATATAAACGCATCGATAAACTGGGTGTTTTTTTGAAAAAGTATCCACATTTTCCAGTTTTGATTCAAATCAACAGAAGTTCTGTTTGATCAGGCTGATTAGCCCTTGGGTGAACATTTGTACGGAGATAAGGGTTAAAAGCATACCACCAAATTTTGCAAAAGCAGTTAAAGCTTTTTCTCCTAAACAATACTTGATATTTGAGGAGAGGAGTAAAACAGCCAGTGAAACTATCCAGGCGCAGATCAGTGCAGCTGCGACTAGTATAGGGCGCTGGGAGTGTTCAGCGTACACCATGACAGCGGAGATAGTTCCAGGTCCGGCTATTAGAGGTACGGCTAGGGGTATAATCATAGGTTCTTGTTTTGGGGCATGAGGCTCTTCTGTCTTTGGAAAAATCATGCCTAGGGCAATGATAAAGAGTAAAAGACCACCACCAATGCCGATAATCGCCTCCGAGATACCAAGAAGGCTAAGGATTTCATTACCAAAAAAAGTAAAGACTAGGAGGATGGATAGAGCTATCAGCATTTCTCTTAGCACGATTTGTCTCTGTCTTTTCGGGGTGGAGTTGGATAGTAATCCGATAAAAAAAGGGATACAACCGATGGAGTTGAGGACTAAAAAGAGTGAGATAGCAATAGCTGAGAATGATGAGGGCATACAATATTCTTTACCTCAACGAATCTTTTTATGAAAGATGCTCTTGATTGAACTTGCTCCAGCATGTCATAATCTTCTCTCTCATAGCCCTTGGGATCGACCGTGTCTTTAAAAAAAACATTTAAAGTAGTGACTCTTGGTTGTCGTACCAATCAGTACGAAAGCCAGGCGTATGCTGACCAGCTTAAATCTGTGGGCTATCATGAAGCAAAAGAAGGAGAGACGGCTGAAATTTGCATCGTCAATACGTGTACAGTGACAGAATCGGCGGATAGTTCAAGTCGTCATGCCATTCGCGATCTAGCTCGCAAACATCCAGGCAGCCAGCTCGTCATTACGGGGTGTCTTGCGGAAAGGCATCCTGAGCAGATTCTATCTATCGAAGGGGTAACTCATGTGGTTCCCAACCCTAAAAAAGAAGAACTGCTCCCTATCGTATTCCCTGAAGGAGAATGGCCAGAGTTTTCCATTCAACAGTTTGACGACCACACCCGTGCATTTGTTAAGGTGCAAGATGGGTGTAATTCCTTTTGTACTTACTGCATTATTCCATACGTTCGAGGAAGATCCCGTTCTCGTCCCATAAATGAGATAGAAAAAGAAGTGAGAGATCTCATAGCTAATGGTTATAAGGAAATTGTACTGACAGGGATCAATATTGGTGATTACGACGGTGGGATGAAAGAGGGAGGGATCAAGCTTGCAGATCTCGTACGGTCCATAGACAGTATTGAAGGCCTAAAAAGACTCCGTCTTTCTTCTATTGATCCTGATGAGGTGGATGAAGATCTTCAGTCAGCGATTCTCGAAGGAAAAACCACATGCCATTCTTTGCACATAGTACTTCAATCCGGTTCTAACGTCGTTCTCAAGAGGATGAACCGCAAATACACACGTCAAATATTTCAAGACACGATCCGGCGGCTTCGCTTTGCAGATCAGAATTTTGGGTTTACAACAGATGTCATAGTAGGCTTTCCAGGGGAATCTGAAGCAGATTTCATGGAGACTTTGGACATCATGAGTGAAGTGAAGTTTTCTAAGGTGCATATGTTTCCTTATAGTGCAAGACCTCGCACTAGAGCAGCATTATACCCTAATCAAATAACGCATGCAGTGATGCAAGAAAGAAAAGCGAGGATTTTGCAGAAGGCGGAGGAAGAAGCCTTTGCCTGGAGGGAACAGTTTATTGGTAAAACGATGACAGCCCTTCTAGAAAGTCCATCCAGCACCCATCCTGGCTATCTCACTGGATATACGGACAATTTTCTCCCTATTCTTATTCCTGCAAAGGGGCATCAACGTAATGACCTTGTTGAAGTTCTCTTTACCAGCAACACACCATCGGGGTTGCTATGCATATCGATATAGCATTGAGATGTAAGCCGTTTTCCCATGAACCAGGAACAGTGTGTTTGATTCCAGGTACAGATTGGCGTGTTCGGGTGTTTCCCACTCTCATCCATTTCTTTGGTCCTGAAGGGCAGCGGCATACAGAACATTTTCCTATTGAGGGTCCAATAGAGGGCTTTACGATAGAACAGGACCTCGAGCAAAAAAAACTTCGAGTGTTTGGTAGGGCAAAACTAGGGTATCAAAGATATGAGATTCGGTGTGTCCAAGACATCATTGACATGGTGATCGAAAAACCGGAAAAGAAAATCATACGCATAGCCTCTTCTCCTACGATGGCCCTTCCTAAGGAGCGGCTTTCTCTAGGAATGCATAAGTTACAGCATTGGGAAGAGATGCGTAGACGTCTTGATCTTCGCGAGATTCTCCCCTTATGGTTTCGCTTAGGGTTAATGACTCCTAGTGCATCTCAACAAACGAATACTCAAAAGCAAGGGAGTTTGGGGCTTTTTGAGGAATGCTTAGCTCTATATGAAACAAAAGAAAAGAAGGCCCTTGAGATTCGTTTACGTCATCTAATGATGGCAGGATTTGGCGGTATGATGAATCCTCGCCTATGTGATCCGGATCATCAAGGAATTCTCAGTGATGACCCGGAAGAAGATCATAAACGTTCTTTGAAGCTTCTCCAAGGAGGAGCTGAGCTCATCCGCTCTCTGTTTTTCCTAGAAAAGCAAAATACGTGGCATCTTTTACCTTGTTTACTACCCCGATTCGATGCAGGTAGATTGACTCAAGTAGAAACCCGCAGCGGCGATCTCCTCGATCTAGAATGGTCGAAAAGCACAATGCGTCGGATGATCATCCACCCAAAGATCGATCATTCGATAGAGATCGTTCTCCCTAAGGAGCTGCGCAGATGTCGGCTAAGACATCGTATCCAAGAAAAAGGACGCAGTATTCAGACTGGAGAGACTATTCAGCTGAGTGCTGACAAAGCAGTTTTCCTCGATCGCTTTGAAAAATAGATTTTTTTCTATTACACGCTGTTCTTCTATTGCAAAAACGTCGCTAACCATGTTTCTATGGAGTTCGTAAGTCGTGGCGCCCTATTTTTTAGCGACTAATTGCATGAGGAGGTAGAGTCGTGGCAGTCTTGAGTTTAACCGAGCAACTCAAAATCCATTTCCATAATCCACATGCTTTACTGGGGATTCACCCCATTCGAGATCATAGAAATGTGATTCGTCTTTGGCGACCTAATGCGAAGGAATTGTATGTGGAAGTGCGAAAAGAGATTCGGGAAGCTACACGAATCGACGATTCTGGAATTTTTGAGATTGAAGTAGAAGGAGCTATAGGTCCCCTTGACTACCGTATCTATCATCATAGTGGGCTGCTTGCCCACGATCCGTATGCGTTTTGGCCTGTCATAGGGGGAATGGATGAATTTCTTTTCAATAAAGGAACGCATTACAAAATTTACGAGGTTCTAGGTTCGCATGTAATGGAACACCAAGGGTGTAGTGGTACGAGATTTGCTGTTTGGGCTCCTGGAGCTAAGCAAGTAGCTCTTGTTGGAGACTTTAACCATTGGGATGGTAGAGTCAATCCCATGAGGTCCATGGGCTCTAGTGGCATTTGGGAGTTATTTGTTCCAGGTATTGGAAGTAAAGAGAAGTATAAATTTGAAATACGTTCTTCGGAAGGGTCGCTCTCCATTAAGACAGATCCATTTGCAAATCAGTTTGAACTGAGGCCTAGCACAGCTGCTGTTGTCTCTGATCTCAATCAATATTCCTGGGGGGACCAGGCTTGGATTGCCAATAGGAAAAAGATTCAGGCAGATCCTTTTCCTATGAATATTTACGAAGTGCACTTGGGATCGTGGCGCAGAAGAAACGGCGAATTCATGAATTACCGAGAGTTGGCTTGCGATCTTGGCGCGTACTGTCTTCATATGGGATTTACGCATATCGAATTACTCCCCATTGAAGAGCACCCTTTAGATGAGTCGTGGGGTTACCAGGTGACAGGTTTCTTTGCGCCAACAAGCCGTTATGGTGACCTCCAAGAGTTTCAATATTTTGTCGATCAGTTGCATCAGCAAAATATTGGGGTGATTCTCGATTGGGTTCCAGCGCATTTTCCGGCAGATTCTTTTTCTTTAGCCCGTTTTGATGGTACCTATCTCTATGAACATGCTGACCCAAAAAAGGGATACCATCCGCATTGGAGTACTCTCATTTTTAATTATGGCCGTAATGAGGTGTCTAATGTTCTCATTGGGAGTGCCTTATTTTGGTTGGAGGCGATGCATATCGATGGATTAAGGGTGGATGCAGTAGCCTCGATGCTCTATCTCGATTATGGACGAGAACATGGGCAGTGGATTCCCAATATCTACGGTGGTAATGAGAATCTAGAAGCCATCGAATTTCTCAAACATCTCAATGCTATTGTGCATGAAAGAGTGCCTGGCGTGTTGATCTGTGCTGAAGAATCCTCTGCTTTTACAGGAGTTACCCATTCCTTGGATGCTGGGGGATTAGGTTTTGACTTTAAATGGAATATGGGCTGGATGAATGATACATTGAGATATTTCCATACAGACCCATTTTTTCGACATTATCACCATCATATGCTCACCTTTGGACGGATGTATGCCTTTTCAGAACGGTTTATTTTGCCTCTATCGCATGATGAAGTGGTGCATGGAAAACGCAGCCTATTATCCAAGATGCCAGGTGATGAGTGGCAACGTTTTGCTAATTTGCGCCTCTTATTAAGTTATCAGATATGTCAACCAGGGAAAAAGCTTCTCTTTATGGGGGATGAGATGGGAGTGTATGAGGAATGGAGTGTTCATCAAGCGCTTCCTTGGAAAATTCTTAGCTATCCCATGCATGAAGGTGTTCATCGAATGGTTAAGGAGCTAAACCATTTTTATCTTAAGCACAAAGAATTGTGGGAGTTTGATCTAGATGAACGAGGATTTTCTTGGGTGGACTTCAGCGATCAATACAATTCTGTCATTTCCTATTTACGTAAAGGTTCTTCAGGATATTTGCTATGCATTCATAATTTTACGCCCTCATGTTTTCCTCAATATGCGCTAAAACTTTCTCACGTGCATAGAGTCCAAGAAGTGTTCAATACAGACCGGACAGAATATGGAGGATCTGGTAAACTCAATCCCCATCTGCAAGCGGGTCTGGGTGAAGGTATCGTATTTCAGTTAGCGCCTCTAGCTACGATGATTTTTTCTATAGAATTTGGGCATTAAACGTGGTGACACATTCTGCATATCTCAAACTGATTGATGAGATCACTCTTCATGATTTTCTTTATTACGTGGAGTGTAAGCCTAAGATTTCCGATCTTGAGTATGATCGACTGGTGAAACAGCTAGAGAGTATCGAAAAAGAGCATCCCGAATGGATCATCCCAACCTCCCCTACACAGAGAATAGGAGAGGCTTCTCATAAGGGTTTTGAGCAAGGTGTCCATACGGTTCCCATGCTTTCTATTGCCAATACGTATTCACGAGATGAGGTCGAGGCTTTTGTCGAAAGAGTGTACAAACTACTAGAGAAGAGGCAGGTGGTTTTTTGTGCAGAACTCAAAATGGATGGTACAGCTGTTTCAGTGCGGTATGAGCAAGGGATATTTACAAGAGGATTGACTCGAGGAGATGGGAAAAAGGGGGATGACATCACTGCAAACATCAAGACTCTATGCTCTCTACCCCTTAGGATCACCGGTAGGCACCTTCCAGAGGTCATTGAAGTGCGAGGCGAAGTATTCATGCCTCACCGTACTTTTGAAGAACTCAATCGTCAAAAAGAATTGGCAGGGGAAGAGTTGTGGGCCAATCCTCGCAACGCAGCGGCGGGATCACTGAAATTACTAGATCCTAAAGAGGTGGCAAAACGGAATCTAGCTCTAGTGTGTTACGGAATTGCAGAAGATTCCTCAGAGAACATTACAACACAAATAGCGTGCCATGAGTGGCTAGAGACGCATCATTTTCCCTCTTTTGCGCATCGCCATCGACAACTTTGTCACAATGTCGATGAGATCATGCAGTTTGCGGACAAGATAGAAAAAGAACGAAGTCAATTGCCGTTTGACATCGATGGTATTGTTGTGAAAGTCAATGCATTCTCTTTTCAAGATCAGCTTGGTGTGACAGGAAAATCACCACGTTGGGTGATCGCGTATAAATTTGCCGCTGAACAAGCAGAAACACGTATTCGCGATATCGTTGTGCAAGTAGGAAGAACAGGAGTTTTGACTCCAGTAGCAGAATTCGATCCTGTACTTCTTGCTGGAAGTACGATTACAAGAGCCACTCTTCACAATCAAGAAGAGATTCAACGAAAAGACATTAGAATTGGTGACGTGGTCAAGATTGAAAAAGGGGGAGATGTCATCCCTAAGGTCGTTGAAGTCGATCTAAAAAAACGTCCTGAACATACACAACCATGGAAGATGCCCCAGAAGTGCCCAAGTTGTGGATCTAGTATTGTATGTCATGAGGAGGAGGTGGCAGTACGCTGTCCCAATAGCTTGAAGTGCCCAGAGCAAAAGATACGGCGCCTTAGTTTTTTTGCTAGCAAAGATGCTATGGATATCGAACATCTCGGAGAGAAAGTAGTGGAGCAGTTAGTCAATAAAGGGTTAGTCAATACTTATGCGGACTTCTACCGCTTGACTAAAGAAAATTTAGCTACTCTGGAAGGATTTAAAGATAAATCGATCACCAATCTACTACATAGTATTGCAGCCTCTAAAAAGGTCTATTTAAGCCGACTTATCCTCGCCCTTGGCATCAAACACGTTGGAGAAGGAACAGCTGAACTATTTGCTGAGCGAGCTGGAAGCCTTGACGCCCTCTCAAAGATGACCCTTGAGGAGCTCAAAAATATCGAGGGGGTAGGAGATGTTGTAGCTAAGGCGGTTGTCCAACATTTTTCTGATCCCCATGCTAAGCAAGAAATTCAGGAACTTCTTGAGGTAGGGGTAGAGCCTGAGGCTCCGCAACGCCACGTGCGTACAGATCATGTTTTCTATAATAAACATTTTGTTTTAACAGGGGCTCTTGCTAACCATAGTCGCTCAGAGGCTTTACAACTCATTAAAGAACGGGGGGGTAAGGTAGTGGGATCTGTGAGTGCTAAAACAGACTATCTTCTTGTAGGTGAAGATCCTGGTTCTAAGTTAGATAAAGCAAAGTCCTTAAAAATAGCACTTTTAAGTGAAAAAGAGTTCGAAGCACTTTTATAACCCTTGCCTCAGCGTAAGGTTTGAGGATGGCCCCCTGGCAATCCAGAGCTTTCATGGCGGTGTGTAGCATAGGTAAAATTCTAACTTTACGCTGAAATAGCATTAATTAATTTAGTGGGTATATTACTGTTGTTTTTGTTACAATTTATGAAATTGAATTGGTTGAATGCTGCTTGTTAGCGGTTAATTCATTTTTGTATTTTTTATTTTAATAATGTTGTATAACAGGAGAATGTTATGGCGTTGACGGTAATGAAAAGACTTATTGACGGTGGGTATACTCAAAAATTATATGATAAAGTAGGAGCTCCTTTAGAGCGCTTTACTAATGCCACTGTAGCCGCGGTAACTACAGCGCAAGGGTATCTAGCTGCGAATCCTAGAGTTCAGCAAGCAGTAACTACAGCGCAAGAGTATCTAGCTGCAAGTCCCAGAGTTCAGCGAGCAGTAGAGCAAGCACATCGTTTTCAAACTGGTGTACAGGAAATGACAGAAGCTGTCAAAGCACGTCTTCCTAAAAACAAAGAATTTATACAACTTCAACAAGTTAACGCACAAATCGCAGACAAACAAGCAATGCTAGACAACTCTCAGCACCCTTCTTTTGTGGAGAGAGTCGGAATCGTGAATGAGACAATTGCAAAAGACAATGCTTGTCTAGAGAGAATCCAGCAACGCCTTGCTGAGATCGATGGAAGTTCTACATTTTCTAAGGGACTTTTAAGTCAGGCTAAAGAAGCTAAGAAGCCAGAAATTGTAGCTCTCTTGACAGGAGAGAGACAAGGGCTTCAAAAAGAGAAAATTGCCCTTCAAGCGAAGACAGTTGCAGGCAGAGTCCAGTTAACTACAAGAAAAGAGACTCTTAAACATAGACAACAAGAATACGGTGCTAGTAATGTTAAGAATGCTAAAGGCGTAGTTGCCGATACTTTGAAAAGAGTAGGAAGAGATCACCCTGACTATAAGAAAGCTATAGAAAAAAGAGATGCTTATGAAGCAGAACTTAAGCTCGTCAGAGAGGCTTTAAAGTTGCCCGTACCAAAAACTGCAGAAACTACAGTGCGAGAAGAGATCCAAGAAGAAATCCGTGGTTTGACCACTCAGCGTGATGATCTAGCTCTTAGGGCTGGGGTAGACGAGAGACAACTAGGTTATATGGCTTTGGCCGGAGCTGTTATAGTTGCGAGTGTAGTGGGGCCTCGTTTATCTAACGCTGCAGACGAAAAAGAACTGTAAAAATAGAGTAAAAGCACCTTAGTTTGAGGCTGCTTCCTTCCTTTTGATGCGCTGAAGAATCCTTCTTTGGCGCATTCTATGCCAGTTTATTCATCCGGAGCATCTGTTCCACCGAAATCCCAATTGTTGACCTCTGTTTTGTTTATTAAATTTTGTTTTTAATTAATCGTCTATCAAATGTTATACCAAACGCAATAAATAACTTCATATTTGAGCTGCGTGAAAGCTGTCGACAAATTGACGATCGTAAACGGCATTGTATTGCATTAATACTATGCTGTTTATGATCGTCAATTTGTCGACAGCTTTCACGCAGCTCAAATATGAAGTTATTTATTGCGTTTGGTAT
>JAGXTH010000069.1 GCA_018333475.1 Simkania sp.
AAAGGGCGCTATATTGGCAGAGTTGCTATCCGTGCTTCTGGATATTTCAATATACAAACAGTTAGTGGGGTCATTCAGGGCATCAGTAGTAAATATTGCCGTTTGATGCAACGAGCTGATGGTTATCATTATTTACAACTCATCCCTGCTCCATACAGAGAGATGTACAACAAAAAAACAAAGGAGCGGCGTTTCCTCCCAGAGCTAAAGCACTGGGTTTCCACGCCGTCAATAGGATGAAAGAATATGAATTGATCGTCATTGGAACCGGCCCAGCTGGGGAAAAAGCCTCTGTGAAAGCGGCCTATTTTGGCCATCGCGTTGCCATCATCGAAAAGGAATCTCTCTTTGGCGGTGCTGAGGTCGTGACAGGAACTCTTCCTTCCAAAACGCTTAAAGAAACTGCTCTTTTCTTTAGTGGAAAGCATGAAAAAGGGCTATTTGGCATCGACCGCGACCTTCAAAGACAGGTATCGATTCAAGATTTCATGTACCGCAAAAATCTCATTACCTCCTCAGAAGCTAAAGAAGTTCGAGACAATCTTCTTCGGCATAAAGTAGATATTTATCAAGGGATCGCATCCTTTGAAGACGCCCATACTCTACGTGTTGGACCTCCAGCCGATACCCTAATTAGGGGGGAGTATATCCTCATTGCTACAGGATCTTACCCTTTCCACCCTTCTCATATTCCCTTCGATAAAAAACGGGTGCACGATTCCGACTCTATTCTTCAAATTACTCGCTTTCCCACTTCGCTCTGCGTGCTTGGAGCTGGGGTGATTGGTTGCGAATATGCAACGATTTTCTCCACAGTAGGCGCCAAGGTCTACCTTGTTAACGATAAAAAAGACATTCTCCCTCACATCGATGAAGAAATCTCCTCTGACCTCGTTCGTCAAATGCACGAATCTAATATCGATATCCTTTTTAACGAATCGGTCAAACACATTGAAGTTCCAGAAGATGAAGGCAAACCATTAAAGGTTTTTTTGGCCAGTGGCAGAACCCTTGAAGTGGACATGTTCCTCTTTGCTGCAGGAAGAAGCGGTAATGTCAGTGCTCTTGGATTGGAAAAACTTGGGATTACAGTGGATTCAAGACAGGCGATTAAAGTGGACTCTGCCTACCGAACCACTGTTCCCCATATCTTTGCTGCGGGGGATGTCATCGGGTTTCCGGCTCTTGCTAGCACTAGTATGGAACAAGGTAGGTTAGCTGTAGCGAATATGTTTAAAACAAAAGATTTAGAACAGCTCCCCATTGTTCTTCCATATGGCATTTATACAATTCCTGAAGTGTCTATGGTGGGAATTACAGAACAACAAGCCAAAGCAAAACAGCTGCCTTATATGACTGGTAAGGCACGTTATGCCGACATGCCTCGCGGCAAAATTATGGGTGCTGATGACGGATTTTTAAAACTTGTCTTCGAAACACCCAGTCTTATTATCAAAGGCGTCCATGTGATCGGCTTCATTGCAACGGAGTTGATTCACTTCGCTATTCACCTGATTGAAGAAGAAAAAACGCTCTATTATCTCATCGAGCATGTCTATAACTACCCAACATTACACGACCTCTATAAATATGCCGCTTATGATGGTCTTAGCAATGTTTCTGGTCATAAAGTCAAATCTTGAGAGACTGGCCAAGAAATCTGTTATTGAAGACTTGGCCGAAATCTCTTCTTTAGAAGCTGTACTAAAACCTGGGTTCGTCGCTTTTGTGGATTATTTTGGCTGTTTTTCGACTCCAAAATTGGGAGGCTATATACCTTTGTCGATATTGCCCCCAATCATTTGGATCGAAAAAACAGCCAAAATAATCCCTAAAATCGACAGAACTTTAGATTTTAAACAGGCTCTTAGGAGATACTCCTGGGCTATGAAGACCCAATAATTTTTTAGCGCTTTGAAAAATTTTTTTCTTATAACTCTCGTCAGGCTATATCGTTGTTTCTTTAGACGCCGTTCTAAAGACCGTTTCGAACGGTTTCTTATCGTTTCAACAACAGGACTAGGTGACACTCTATGGGCAACTCCAGCCCTTCGCGCCCTACGATACCAATTCCCTTCCGCTTATATCGCCATCCTGACAAGTCCTCTTGGTTCCGCCGTCCTTAAAAATAATCCTTATATCGATGAATCGTTCTTAATGACTGACCCTGCTTTACCTTCATTAATCAAGCTCTATCCTGTACTTAAGCAACGCATGATTGATACAGTCCTTATCTTCCATAGCTCCCAACGCCCCATCCTCCCCTTCTGCCATTGGCTAGGAGCTAATGACATCATCGGCACGGAAACCCTTCATAAAGGGTTAGACTGTCTCTTAACAAAAAAAACACCTCATAAAACTGAACATGAAATTTCAAGAAGACTTGCCATCGTTGCAGAAGTGGGGGCTCAGCCCCAGGGGCAAACTATGGAAGTGTTCATTGCGGAAAAAGACGAGTATTCCGTAGATGCCTTCCTTAAGAAAAAAGAAATCCCCAGCTATCTTCCCATGATCGGCCTTCACCCGGGTGCTAAAGATCTTTTCAAACAATGGCCCCCTGAAGAATTCATCAAAATAGGAAAACGTCTTACAGAAGAGCTCGGATATCAAATCCTCATAACTGGGAACGCAGATGAAGAGCTCCTTGTTAGTAAAATAGCTCAAGGAATTCCACGTGCTATTGCCATTTGCGGACAATTAACTATTCATGAACTAGCTGCATTACAAAAACGGCTGCATTTACTCATTACTAATGATACTGGGCCCATGCACCTTGCTGCCGCCATGGGAACACCTCTTTTAGCTCTGTTTTGTCCAACCAATCCAACTCTTTGCGGGCCTATTTCCAACGGAAAATTAGAGCAGATCATTATGAGTCCCACTTGTACCCCTTGTCTTAAAAAACAGTGCCGAGAACCTTTCTGTATGTTGCAAATCAGTTCTACTGAAGTTTATGCAAAAGCTGTCTCTCTCCTCAATCCCTGCCTCTGAAGAATGATTCCTCCGCAAATAATGAAAAAGAGTAGCCTGCCAGCTTGCATGGTAAAAAAATAATTATCAAACCATCCAATAAGAAGAACCGTCACTAAAATGGCATGAAATGGTGAAAGCGGAAATTCTTTCACCCCTTTAAGAAGACAGAAAAGAAAAAGAATGAACAGCACTAGATTGGGAATCCCAGTTTCTGCTGCAAGCAAGTAGTAGATATTATGGACTGGCAAATGCTGAGCAAGCTGTTGATCTTTGATTAAAAACCGATCCATCTTCTTAACAAAACTACTAAATCCTACACCTTTGAAAGGATTGCTCCGGATCATTTT
Organism: Simkania sp.; assembly: GCA_018333475.1. Classification (GTDB taxonomy): domain Bacteria; phylum Chlamydiota; class Chlamydiia; order Chlamydiales; family Rhabdochlamydiaceae; genus JAGXTH01. The sequence continues at coordinate 3,321 of JAGXTH010000069.1, forward strand.
TTCGGCAACTTCTTGGAAAATCACTCTCCCACTATCCAGATTCAAATTTTCAACGATCTGCATCGAAAACTGTGTGATGTTAGAGGTTTTTTTGAGACGTAATCGAGATGCAATCTCTCCATGAAAGCAAAGCCCACATAGCACGCCGGCTAATGTAATCACTGCAACTATTGGTCTTAAGTGCACCCATCTTTCTTTAATCGTTCCTTGAGAGTGATGGAATAACTGCATCAACCAAATCACCACTCCTATGATGCTCGCTATCCAAGCCGAACGTGAATACGTCGTCACTAAAGCTAAAGACTCAAGACACAAACTCACGACCAAAAAGCTCCTAACGAAAAAAGAGGGGTTTTGCCAAAATAGCGCACAAGTCGTCAGCATGGAAACCACCAAACACCCACCCAACGCATTGGGATGATCGAAATTCCCATAAGAACGCACTATAAGAGTTTGAGAATACTCGATAATAGCGCTACCAGGAATCTCTACTCCAAATGCTCTTTCTCCCAACCATCTTAATCCAAGGTCTCCTTGCATGAGATATTGTGTAAGCGCCCATACAGCTTCAACCGTTCCAAGAACAGTCAGTCCAACAATAAGGATTTGGAGCAGTTTTTTGGGATTGACCCAAGTGGAGGAAAAAGAAAAAAAGAAAAAAAGAAAGCTCGCTGTAGTGAATTTAAGATATTCCCCTGCCATCGTCGATGTCACATTGGCCGAAAAAGCTATGGAAAGACGAATAGCGATGAGAATTCCCAATAGAAGTAACGATTCTTTAGATCGAATCCATGCCTCCTTAAATAAGAGAAAAGCAAAAGCAACACAAAGATCTGTGACTACTAACCTACCCCAAAAAAACCACTCTGAACCCCTCAAAGGACGTAGAAGAACGTTCACTATCGGCGGCATCAGAAAAACAAATGCCAATGTGAACACGAGTAAAATGGAGCGTCGGTGCTGATGGATAACCTTAATCACTAGATCCTTGAGAAAGTATTATTTACAAAGTCTATAACCTGTTATACCTTGAATTTTGAGGGTTCATCGATAATAAAAAAGAGAAAATATGCTAAAGTACCCTCAGTCGAATGCTCGAAAATATGTAGCAATGGAAGATAAAACACCATGATTCGTTCTCTCACTACTCTCAAAAAGCTCTTTTTCTTTTTTCCCTTTCTTCTTCTTTTGGTTGCATGCCAAAGCAACATGGTGATCATCAATAATGTTGAAGAGCGAGAAGCTAATGAGATTGTCGTGTTTCTTGCCAGTCGCAATATCGCTGCTATGAAAGTTGCTTCCTCAGGAGGTGGTCCAACTGGAGGCGGAGGCCCCCCTTCTCTTCTCTTTAATATTGCTGTTGACACGACTAGAGCCACTGAAGCAATGGCTCTCCTTAACCAAAATGGACTTCCCCGTATTAAAGGCACGAATCTGCTTGAGTTATTTGCCAAACAGGGATTGATGTCCTCTGATAAAGAAGAGACCATTCGTTACCAGGCAGGTCTAGCTGCGGAACTCGCTGGCATGATCCGCAAAATCGATGGTATTATCGATGCTGAAGTTGAGTTAGCCTTTCCTCCTCCGGATACAGGCATCGGCGGTGGAAACCAGCCAAAACAAAAAGTCTCTGCGTCTGTCTATGTAAAACACCAAGGCGTTTTGGATGATCCAAACAGCCACCTTGTCACCAAAATTAAGCGGCTTGTCTCAGCTAGTGTTACAGGTCTTGATATCAATGATGTCACCGTGATCCCAGATCGGGCACGCTTTGCTGAAATTACACTAGACTCTAAAGCGGATTCTCTTGCTGCAAATCCTAAAGAATATGTGAGTATCTGGTCGATTGTAATGAATAAACAGTCAGCGAGTAAGTTTCGCTTTCTTTTTTTCACATTGACCTTTGCCTTTCTTGTTTTTGCCATCATGGCCGGTTGGTTAATCTGGAAATTTTATCCTATTCTACGCAAGCAAGGCGGTTGGAGGCAGTTACTAGACCCTAAGCCCATGAAAGAGCGAGAGAACCCACCCAGGGAGGATGAATAATGTCCGCTCTGGCACAGCTTACCTGTAAGGCTTTCCTTGGGCGCCAATCTCCTATAGAACAACAGCGGCTTCTCTCCTTTCTATCTACGACAGAACGTCAGCAATTACTTACTCTTGAGACTGAGACTTCCTCATGGATTGATGAACCCCCCAAAATGGAGACTACATTAGATAGAATTCATTCTTCTTGGATTGCCCCATATCTTCAATCTTTAAGCTCCCAAGAAATCGGGCTCTATCTGGCTTCTCTTCAACCTTCACAAGCGACAGTTCTTAAGGCCCCTTTGCATTATATGCGTCCCTTACCCCCTCTTTCCTCTTTAGGTAAAATGTTTCTGCGTACCGACCTTTTGACTAAAGTGATCGGAGATACGGATTTGTTGCCTATCGACACCCTTCCCTCCTCGCAGCTTTTACCTTTGCTGCAACTTTCATTTCGGGATATCGTTCATCTGGCCTATCTTTTAGGATTGCGGGATTTGGGTCATTATTTACGTCTTATCATCGATAAGACGATATTAAAAAATGTTGAGAAAGTCCTTTCTTCCGCTGATTGGCAAATAGCACATCGTTTTGCAACAAAGAAGGACCCCCTTGCAGCAGGCAGAGGAAGTTTTGCCTCTTGGCAAGGAGAACCTGAAAAACTACGTAATTTTATTGAACAACGAGGAATCAATCGACTCGCTAAAGCATTATTCGGAGAACATCCCTCTTTCATTTGGTACATCACGCATCTTCTAGATGTACAAAGAGCCAGGTTTTTTAATAAGCTGTGCATCGATGTCTCTTCGCAGGAAACCCAGAACCTTCTCAAAGAGCAGGTCCTAGAGACCATAAACATGATGACTGAACGACTAGAAGCTTAAGAGCAATCATCCATGCGTTTTTTTTCATTGATCTATCAAGGTGACGTACATCCCTCCAATGGGGATAAAGTAATCCCAGCGGAAGAATTCAGTACTCTAATGACAGCGCAAGAGCTTCTTGAGAAAGCTAAAGAAGATGCTGCCCATTTTAGAGAGGACCTAGAGAAAGAAGCCAATTCTCTACGGGATTTGGCTAAAGAAGAGGGCTTTCAAAGCGGGCTAGAGAACTTTAATGATAAATTACTATGGTTTGACCGAGAAATCAAAGCACTCCGTCTTGAGCTCCAAAATCAAATCCTTCCTCTTGCTCTTAAAGCTGCTCGTAAAATCGTTGCGAATGAATTGAAAACACATCCTGAGACCATTGTTGAAATTGTCATCCAAGCATTGACCCCTGTTCTTCAAAGCAAACAAATTACCATCCTGGTCAATAAAGTGGATCGCGAGACATTAGAAGCAGCAAAACCTCGATTTCGCGATATCCTGGATCAAGTAGACAGCTTCACCATCCTCGATAGACCCGATATTTCTCCAGGTGGTTGTGTCATCGAGACAGAATCAGGGATCATCAATGCTACCATCGAAAATCAATGGCGCGCTCTCGAGTCCGCTTTTGCGCGTTATATGAAACTTTCATAGGCCCTTCATGAACCTCCATACGATCACTGTACATTTTGTTTCCCGTCGAAGCCTCCTTTCGTTGTGGAGGTCTCTATGCTGCCCATTTTCTATCCAAAGAACCCTATGGATATTCGGCTTCTTTCTCTGTATACTCTCGCTACAAAGTCTAGTGGCCCAAGGCGAACCTGCTGCCCCGCAAATCATCCCTCCCTCAATAGAGGCTTTAGCTACTGGTGCGGAATCTTCCACTGTAGGGACAGAAAACCAAGCCGCTCCTAGTATTCTCACAGAACTTACCGTACTAGCAGGGCTTTCCCTTCTTCCTTTTGCGATCATGTTGCTCACCTCCTATATGAAGATCGTTATCGTGCTATCTCTTTTACGTAATGCCCTTGGCGTGCAGCAGTCTCCGCCTAATCAGGTACTCAATGGAATTGCTCTTCTCATGACGATCTATGTGATGTTTCCCACCGGGCTAGCGATGTTTAAAGCAGGAGAAGAATCCTTGATGAAGCACCCTCCTCCTACGATGTTTTCCAACGAAGGTGCAGGATATATTGTAGACGTTGTGAACACATCAAAGGAACCTCTGCGAGATTTCCTCCAGCGCAACTCCATTGGTCAACACACAAGAAGTTTCTACCAATTGGCCTATAAATCCTTTCCGGAGCCTTTTCGCAGTGAACTACAACCCACCGATTTTATTGTCATTGTCCCATCATTCATTACGTCTCAACTGAAATCGGCTTTTGAAATTGGTGTTCTGGTTTATTTACCCTTTTTTGTCATCGATCTTGTGACTTCAAACATCCTTCTTGCAATGGGGATGATGATGCTTTCACCTCTGACGATTGCCCTCCCTTTAAAATTACTCTTACTCGTCATGGTCGATGGATGGACGCTCATTATCCAAGGACTTGTGCTCACGTTTCGTTGATCTTTAGGAGATCTCTATGTATTCAGCCGAAATCTATCAGCTCTCCTACCAAGCGCTTCTTTTGATTTTACTTCTTTCTGGTCCCCCCATTATCATCAGTATGGTCGTGGGATTATTCGTTGCTATTTTTCAAGCTGCAACGCAAATTCAAGAACAAACGCTCTCTTTTACCGTAAAACTTGTCGCTGTTATCCTGACGATTATTGCAATGGGCGGTTGGCTAGGTGCTCAAATTTTACAATTCACCAATACGATTTTTATGAATTTTTCCAGATGGACGTATTAAGTCCCGGAGGTGACTACCTCAAGTTTTTTACTAGCATTCCCGGTTTAACCCCGATGGCGCTGTTTTCTATCGCCATGTTAGGATTGTTTAGGATAGCACCTATCGTCTCCATCGCACCCTTTCTAGGCTCCAAATTACCAGGTCCGGCAAAGATTGGCTTTGCCATGACCCTCACAGTCTTGTTGCTCCCTCAGATGATCGCCTCTAGCCATTTAACGCTTGCCTTTAACCTCCAGTTTATTGGCTATTCCATTAAAGAACTTTTGATCGGGGTTATTTTTGCCATCTTATCTTCTATTCCATTCTATATCGTCCAGGCCACTGGTGTGATCATCGACTTTCAACGTGGATCTTCTGCCATGCAAGCCACCGATCCCTTATTACAAGCACAGGTATCACCTATTGGAATCCTCTACAACTATCTTCTCGTAGTGATCTTTTTCCAGATGAGCGGTCCCTTTCTTTTTATTGATATGTTGATGCAATCTTTCGCAATCATTCCTGTCGATGGTTTCTTCTCGAGCAATTTTTTCTCTCCTGAATTACCTTTTTGGCAAATGATGGCAGGACTTCTGACTAAGTTTACACTTCTCGCTGTACAATTTTCCGCTCCATCACTTGTTGCTATGTTTATGGCAGATCTATTTCTCGGCATCGCCAATCGCTTAGCTCCTAACGTCCAAATCGCCTTCTTGGGCATGTCGATTAAATCTCTCTTGGGACTTGTCCTACTTTGGGCTGGATGGTTTTTTGTTCTGCAACAAATGGCAAACCAAACGGCTCTATTTTTCCAAGATATCGTACAAGTGTTACCTTCTTTGCGCACATAATCAACTAGACGCTCTTAAAAAAAATCACCCCTACAGATACCCTAAAACGTATTTTTTATTACTCCATTGAGAGATCCTATTTTTTTATTGACCCTAAATATCACTAAAAATTAGATTGAGTTTAATCACAGGCACTTTTTCTTTTAAAAGTGTCAGAGACGATGTAAAAATGCAGTATACTGATCCAAACCCAGGGAGATCTTTTATGGATTGGAACCGAAAAAAAATGTGGCCCGCAGTAGCTACATCTCTTGTAGCTCTTACAAGTTTGCTAAACGCTGCAGAAGAAACGCAAATGCGTAATCTTGAAAACCGCGTCAGCGCCCTCGAGCAACGTAAAGGCTCTAATGGGATGATCAATCCTCCAGCACGTCCCGTTGTTAGAGATGGTGTTGGTCTGTCCCTCCAAGGCGATGTGATCCTCTGGCAAGCTAGTGAAAGCGGCATGACTTATGCTGTACAGAACTTTCCTGATACACAGAATCCTACTGCCATTACTTTCCTCAACAATGGTAAAGCAAAAAATCCACATGGCGAATGGGATTGGGGTTTTAAACTAGCTGCTGGCTATGATATGCCACATGATGGTTGGGATCTCTTCCTACAATGGACCCGTTTTTATACCGACAACAATGAACACGGAACATCTGCTCCAACTAATGGAACGATTTTCCCCTCTTTCACTAACGGCTCCTTGCTAACTACGGGAGGCGGCCCTGGAGCGGCTACAACAGGGTTCGCTGCGGTGAGCGCCCACTGGCGTTTACACTTAAACCTCCTCGATCTCGAACTTGGCAGAGAGTTTTATGTCAGTAAGTGGCTCACTCTCCGTCCACACGCCGGTTTGAGAAATGCTTGGATTGATCAGCATTTGAATTGCACGTACACTAACGGATCACTTGCTGATGGCAGCAGTGCCGTTCTCACAAATCAAAATATAGCTGTTCACATGAAGAACAACTATTGGGGTATGGGTATCCGTGGCGGTCTTGATGGCAACTGGGGCCTTGGTGGTGGGTTTAGCTTGTTCAGCGACTTGGCTGCAGCCCTCTTGCTCGGACATTTTGATGTGTCCCAGACAGAGACATCTCCTACTACAACCGCGACCAATGCTTCCGGTCGTTTAGGGTATAGCAACCATTTCCGTGCGACTAGAGTCACTCTAGACATGGCAATGGGAGTGCGTTACGAGCACCTTTTCTCTGATGATCGTTATGGATTCATGCTGCAATTGGGTTGGGAACAACATCTGTTCTTTAGCCAAAACCAACTGGCCAGATTCTTTGGGGGCGGTGCAGCCAATGCTACAGTCACTGGCGCTGCTGGTGCAAACGTAGTCGGTCAAGGAGACCTCAGCACACAGGGTGTGACTCTTTCTGCGAAGTTTGATTTCTAATCAAACCTCCTCTTTAAGAGTTGAAGTAATGAGGCCTGGGTGTATCACCCAGGCCTTTTATATTTCTATGCAACATACCAAAGTTTAGCCTCTGATCGAGGCTATTTTGGCTTAATACCAAACGCAACAAATAACTTCATATTTGAGCCGCGTCAAAGCGCCGAAAATCGGCGATCGTAAACGGCATTGTATTGCATTAATACTATGCTGTTTATGATCGTCAATTTGTCGACAGCTTTCACGCAGCTCAAATATGAAATTATTTATTGCGTTTGGTATAACTTTTAGTTTGATCTACGAAAGCGTCTGGATAGCTTCTTGCAAGGCGTCTATAAAAAGATCGATCTCTTCATAGGTGTTATAAGGGGCAAAAGAGAGCCTGGAAAGGGTGGTCACACCAAACCGTTTCATAGCGGGTTGTGTGCACAGATGTCCTGTCCTTATAGCTATTCCCTTAAGATCAAGAAGTGTGCCTAGGTCTAAAGAATGACATCCCTCTACGGTAACACTGATGATGGCCCCCTTTTTCGGAGCCTGACCTACAATGCGCACCTTAGGGATCCTAGAGATTTTTTCTGTAGCAAAAGCTAGGAGCTGTTCTTCATAGGCAGAGATCGCTTCTCTCCCCTTAGCCTCTATCCAAGCAATCGCAGCACCTAAACCTATCACCTCAGCGATCATGGGCGTGCCCGCTTCAAATTTCAATGGGGACGGCTGATAGGTCGTTCTTTCCCAAGTCACTTGCTCAATCATGTCCCCACCGCCTTGTACGGGTGGCATTTGTTCGAGTAAGGCCAGTTTTCCATAGAGGACCCCTATACCCGTTGGACCAAATGCTTTGTGACCTGAAAAGGCTAAGAAATCGACATCCAATGCTTGTACGTCGATAGGCAGATATGGAGCGCTTTGTGCTGCATCTAAACACACTAATGCTCCCGCTTGCTTAGCGAGTGGAACTAAAAGCTCTAAAGGTTGTAGAGCCCCTGATACATTTGAGATATGGGCAAGACTCAAAAGTTTTGTCTTTGAAGAGAGTCTTTTTTTATATTCTTCTACGAGGACTACGCCATCATCATCAACAGGAAGAGGTACAATCTTTACCCCTTTTCGTTGTGCTAACATCTGCCAAGGGACAATGTTCGAGTGATGCTCAGTCTCTGGAAGGAGAATTTCATCTCCTTCGGAAAATAGGCTGTCTCCAAGGGACCTAGCTATGAGGTTAATAGCATCGGTTGTCCCCCGAGTAAAGAGGATTTCTTCCGGACACTTTGCATTGAGAAACTGCTGTACAGCTCCTCTAACAGCATGATATTTTTCCGAGGCTCCCTTAGCAAAAAAATAGATCGCTCGGTGTACTGTGCCGTACTCATGAGAATAAAACCGCGATATCGCTTCAATCACACTAAGGGGCTTTAAGGAGGTTGCTGCAGAATCTAGATAAATCAACGGCTGTCCGTAGACTGTTTCCCCCAACATGGGAAACTCGCTACGAAGCGCGGTTATATCTAATGCAGGACTTTTAGTCTTGTGCATAGCTTCTAATGAAGTGATCTAGCTCTGTGCGCAGTGAGCGGAGGAACACGGTAGAAGCAATCTCTTGGCAAAAGGCCTCTATCAAGAGATTTTTAGCTTGCCTTTGATCAATGCCACGAGATTTGAGATAAAGAAGCTCCTCTCCTTTGAGCTGTGTCATCGTAGCTCCATGCGATGCTTTGACATCGTCGGCAAAAATTTCTAAATTAGGCTTACTATGGGCTATGGCTCGATCACCTAAAAGCAGATGGTTGCATAACTGATATGCCTGGGTTTTTTGAGCAGCTCTTTCAACGATGATTTGTCCTTCAAAGCTCGATTGACTATGCCCAGAGAGAATCCCCTTAAAATGTTGCTTGGATTCCGTGTGTGGGGCCTTATGATTCACGACAATACGCGTATGGGTCTGTTGGCGGTCTGATAATAATGCTAGCCCTTGTATCTTTGCAGAGGCATTACTCCCAAGAAGATCGATTTTGATATCTCGTCTGTACCCGACTGTGTTTTTAGCTACTTGATTGAGAGTAAGGGTACTATCATTTTTTAAGCTTCCTCGAAGAAACTCCATGCCCCAGCCTTGAGAACGCATGCACGCTGTAGACATCTGTTCTACTCTAGCACTGTCTTCTAGGATGATATCTACCACATCCAAAACCACTCCCCCCTGACAATTGCAAGTACATGTTGTAGAGTAGAGTTTGACATCAGACTGACTACCGACAAATACCTGCAGACGAGGAGCGGTCAAAGCCCCTTCTTGAGTGACTACATGGAGAATTTGGATAGGGTGTTCGACAGTAAGTTTAGGTGGGACATAAAGAAAAGCCCCCTTTGGATGCACCGCTAGATTCAAGAGGGCAAAAGGATCTTGCTCTTCTTTGATCTGTTTGGTCATACGCACCTGTAAAAAATGACCAAAAGTTTTCATTGCCTCTTCGAGAAAAAGAACACCTACCTTAGGGTCTATATTATCGAAAATCGAAAGCTCTTGACGATAGTGCCCATCGACAAAAACAAGACAACTCCCTCTGCACTCAGGCACTATATGACGTTCAATGAGATCTTCCTCAACGACAGAAGAAGAGGTTGTCATCGCGATGCGATTTTCATAAAAAGACTTCAGTGGAAAATACTGAAAAGCCTCTGTTTTACGACTAGGCAGTCCTATCTCTTCAAACCTACGACGGGCTTGCATGCGCAACGCTTGCAAGGGATCCTTGGAACTTCCGGCCTCCGATAAAAGGGCTTGTAGAGATCCCGCAAACGGCGTTGCCTCAGGTTCAAGAGTAGCAAGTATCATAGAGCTCCCTCTTGTTTCTCTAGTGGCATTAACCAATCATACCCTTGTGCTTCGAGTTTTCTTGCTAGCTCCGGCCCTCCCGACTCTACGATTTTACCTTCGACAAGAACATGCACTACATGGGGACAGATATGATCAAGGAGCCGCTGATAATGCGTTACGAGTAGCAGAGCATTGTCGGGACTAGCTAATCGATTCAGCCCCTCTGCCACAGCGCGCAAAGCATCGATGTCCAATCCAGAGTCTGTCTCATCAAGGATGGCGAGTTTTGGATTGAGAATAGCCATCTGTAAAATTTCATTACGTTTTTTCTCCCCCCCAGAAAACCCCTCGTTCACTCCACGTGTTTTGAATTCGCTTTTCATCTCTAGAAGATCGATCTTTTGATCTAATAAATTTTCAAAAGCTTCTTCAGTGAATGGGGCATGCCCTTTTGCTTGCTGTATGGCTGAATGTGCAGCATACAGGAATCTAGCATTACTCATTCCGGGGATTTCAATGGGATATTGAAATCCTAAGAAAATCCCTAACCTAGCGCGCTCTTCGGGTTCTAACTCCTCTATGTCCTGTCCTTCAAAAAGAATTTTTCCAGTTGTCTCATAAGAAGGATCTCCTGCTAGCACTTTGGCCAGAGTGGATTTGCCCGCACCATTAGGCCCCATCATGGCATGAATTTCTCCAGGGCGGATGATGAGGTTAATACCCTTAAGAATCTCACGCCCTTCTTTCATAGCGTGCATATTTTGGATTTCCAGCATATTTATCCTACGGAATTTTCTAGCTTAATGGTGAGCAATTTTTGTGCTTCAACAGCGAATTCTAATGGCAATTCTTTGATAACGCTTTCACAAAAACCACTTAGGATCAGTTGAATTGCCTGCTCGCGTTCGATGCCTCGGCTTTGTAGATAAAACAGTTGAGCCTCGTTCATTTTGGACGTAGACGCTTCGTGTTCGATCTCCGCTGAATGATTCCCCACTTCGATATAGGGAAATGTGTTTGCGGAACACTGATCTCCAATTAACATGGAGTCACACTGCGTATAATTACGTGCGTTCTCTGCTCTAGGAGCAACTTTTACAAGACCTCGATATGTGTTGCTCGACTTATCCGCAGAAATCCCTTTGGATACGATACGCGATCTAGTGTTGTTTCCTAAGTGGATCATCTTTGTTCCTGTATCTGCCTGCATGTACCCATTTGTCAGCGCTACAGAATAAAATTCTCCAATAGACTCGTCTCCCTGCAAGATACAGCTCGGATATTTCCACGTAATCGCAGCACCTGCCTCGACCTGTGTCCAAGAAATTTTGGAACGAAATCCAGCACACCGCCCACGCTTAGTCACAAAATTATAGATGCCACCCTTTCCCGTCTTGGGATCTCCAGCATACCAGTTTTGCACTGTGGAATATTTGATCTCAGCTTCTCTATGAGCTACCAATTCGACGACAGCAGCGTGCAGTTGGTTTGAGTCATAAGCTGGAGCTGTGCATCCTTCGAGATAAGAAACATAGGAACCCTCTTCAGCAACAATCAACGTTCTTTCGAATTGTCCCGATTCTTTATCATTGATCCGAAAATAGGTCGAAAGCTCGATAGGACATCGAACCCCTTTGGGGACATACACAAATGAACCATCGGAAAACACCGCCGAATTCAGCGCCGCATAAAAATTGTCTCCAATCGGAACGACACTCCCCAAATACTTCTCTACAATTTCAGGATAGTCGCGCACTGCATCTGAGATCGAGCAAAGCACAACCCTAGCTTCTTTAAGCGTTTTATGGAAGGTGGTTCCCAAAGACACAGAATCAAAAACAATATCAACAGCTACATTACCTAACCGTTTTTGCTCATCTAGTGGAATGCCTAGTCTCTCAAATGTCTTTAGGATCTCAGGATCCAGTTCATCTAGACTGTTAAGGGATTGTTTTTTCTTAGGTGCCGAATAATATCGAATCTTTTGGTATTCAATGGGAGTGAACTCTACATTTGCCCAAGTAGGCTCTTTCATCTCTAGCCATTTTGCGTAGGCACGCAAACGAAACTCCAGCATGAATGCAGGTTCGTTTTTTTTTGCAGAGATCGCCCGTACAATCTCCTCATTTAAGCCTAAAGGAAACGCCTCGGCTTCTATATCCGTGGAAAATCCATACTTATACTCAGACTGTATCATAGTGCGCTGGATTATACCCTTGAGCTCAGATAACTACAACGGATGGTCGTTGTTTTCTAATAAGCTCCTCAGCCATAGAGAGATGCTCTGGTAAATCAATTCCTTGTACTTCATGGCAGGTTTCGTGAACTTTTATTTTTAGCGCATGGTAAAGAAAGCGTAATTGCTCTAACTGCTCCGCTAGTTCTAACGCACATGGCGCAAGCGTAGCCATACGCAATATCGCCCCTTTTGTGAAGGCATAGATACCTACATGCTTGTAATAAATAGTTTTCTCCACATCCAACGCATCCCGATAGCAGGGGATCGGACTACGAGAAAAGAAAAGAGCATACCCTTCGGCATCCGTGACAACCTTGGCATATTGGATCGAAGTGACTTGCTCCACACATTCAATTTTTTTCTTCAGAGTCCATACATCGGCGCCCTCTTCATGCACAGATTGCAATAGGTCATCGATCATTTCTCTGTGAATAAAAGGCTCGTCTCCCTGCCAGTTGACAAAGATGTCACCGTCGATCTTAGATGTTTGCACAAGTTCGACTAGCCTATCTGTACCAGAAAGACACAAGGGGGAGGTCATGATACATCGTCCTCCAAAACTTCTCACAAGATCCGCCGTTTCCTCTGCATCAACCGCTATGACAACCTCATCGAAACTTTGCGTAGCGATGGCTGATTCCCACACCCACTGCAACAAGGGCTTTCCCCCAAGCGTCGCCAATATTTTTTTTGGAAATCGACTCGACAGTAGCCGAGCAGGGATCATACAAACAATTCTCATAATTCCTTGATAAAATCCTCTAAAACCTGTTTCCAGCTACGTGGTTGCTTACCCAAAATCTTACCAATATAACTTGTATCGAGTACGCCAAAAGATGGGCGCGATTCCCGTCTTGAAAAATGGGTGGAGGTCACTGCTTTGATCTCACGACATCTCATCTGGGGATTCCTCTCTCGTAGGGCTTGATGAAGGTCCCTTGCATAGTGATAGAGAGAAAGCTCCCCTTGATTAGCGAAATGAAACGTCCCTGACTTATCTAACATAGCAAGTATTGTTTCTGCAAGATCATGCACATATGTAGGGCTACCAATCTCATCAATAGGGGCATGGATTACATCCTCATGAGCAAAACGTTGAATCCATTGGGAAAGTTTATGATTACTGCCTAAGCCAAACACCCAGGAAGTACGAAGGATACAGGCCTCCTGCATTACCTCCCGGACCCATTGCTCTCCGCCTAATTTTGACTGCCCATAGATACATAAGGCTCTACATGGATCTTCCTCCTTGTAGGGACGATCTTGTAGGCCGTCAAAGACAGTTTCTGTGGAAAGATGTAACAGCTGTGCTCCAAGCTCAAGTGCTGCTACCGCAACATATTTGGCACCTATAGTGTTCACTGCAAAGGCTCTTTCCGGCTCTTTTTCTACCAGATCCACTTTAGTCAACGCGGCACAGTTAATGATATGCGTAGGACGGATGCAATCCCCTATTTTTATTAGACGTCTAGCATCCGTGATATCTGCTTCTTCACGGCTCGAAGCCACCCAAGAAATCCCATGACGCATGCAAGCAAGCTGTAAAGCTCGTCCAATGAACCCCTGTCCACCGAGAATCCAAATTTTCATCATAAAATCACGCTTCTATCCACCAAGACTCTTGGAGAAAGAATCAGGATACGGAGTCTGTAGCTTAAAAGCCAGCATTCTACACGCCCCATTTTTTAACAAAAATTCCGATGTTCTATTAATTAAAATTTAAACTATAACAAAAATCGAGTCCATTAACATGATCTCTGGCTTAAACTAAGCACTTCTGATTGCCTGGTTTGTTGAATACTCCAGAGGTTTAGGACAATCATTTTTTTTGGAGGATTCGTAGTATGCAAATCTTTCGTTCGAGCAGCCACGTCCTTGGTGGTGCATTTTTGATTGCGGGAACCACCATTGGTATAGGCATGCTGGGTCTGCCTGTTGCTACAGCTGCTGGAGGATTCTTGCCAGCTGTTGCCCTCTATCTGATTTGTTGGGTCTTCATGCTTTGCACCGGGCTACTCATGCTGGAAATCTGCATCTGGATGCCAAAAGAAGCTAATATGATTACGATGGCCTCAAAATTACTAGGTATTCCGGGAAAAGTCCTTTGTTGGATCGTCTATCTCTTTTTCTTTCTTGCCATCATGATCGCGCATATTGCAAGCGGAGGACATATTTTCCAAGATATCTTTGGGGGATATCTACCCGATTGGTTATGGACCATTGTGTACGTAGGGATCTTTGTTCCCTTCGTTTATCACGGAACCTTATCCGTTGATCGATTCAATCTGATTTTAATGACTGGATTGATTCTCGCCTACTTACTCTTTGTTTTTACCTCCATCCCTTTTGTCGATACCACATTACTACGCCACCGCGACTGGTCTAAAGCTTGGCTTGCCTTACCAGTACTTTTTACCGCATTTGGTTACCAGGCTATCCTTCCAACCTTAATGAATTATATGGATAGAAATGTCAAAAAAGTACGCCTTTCTATCTTTATTGGTACTGCCATACCGTTGATCATTTATCTTCTCTGGGAATTTTTGATTCTAGGGATTGTCCCCTTAGAAGGCCCTAACAGCCTCACCGAAGCTGCTTTGTTAGGACAAACTGCTGTCACTCCTCTAAAAGCGATCACTCAGCATGGTTATCTCTTTTTGATCGGCAAAGCTTTTGCTTTTTTCACAATGACTGCTTCCTATCTCGTTATCTCCTTGGCTTACATGGACTTTCTAGCAGATGGGTTTAATTGGAAAAAAACCACGACAACAAAAACCTGGTTAGCCCTGATTGTATTCCTACCACCAACTCTTATTGCCTTATCCTACCCCACCATCTTTCTTACCGCTTTAGGGTATGCTGGAGGATTTGCTTGCGCTATTCTATTTGGACTCTTTCCACCCCTGATGGTTTGGGTAGGAAGACATTTCTGTCACTACCAGGATGATTCAAGACAATTATTTGGCGGACGCTATATACTTACCGTCTTGATCCTTTTTGTACTCTTTGAAGTCATGATTGAAATCATTTCGCAATTCTTATCTAGGTAGTTATGTCTAAGTTATTTCATTCCTGTGGGCATGTCGTCGGTGGATCTTTACTCATTGCGGGTACCATGATCGGCGTTGGTATGCTAGCGCTTCCAGTTGCTACAGCTCCTGGAGGTTTTCTACCTTCACTCTCCCTATACTTGATCTGCTGGCTCTTCATGCTCTGTACGGGACTACTTGTTCTTGAAATCTGCATCTGGATGCCAAAAGATGCCAACATGATCACCATGGCGAGCAAACTGCTGGGCACTCCAGGTAAAATCGTTTGTTGGATCGTTTATCTATTTCTTTTCCTCACAGTGATGATTGCCCACGTAGCTGGAGGAGGGGATATTTTAAATGAAATCTTCAACCAATCCTTAACAGGTTGGGCCTCTAAAGTCTTGTATGTAGCGATCTTTATTCCAGTTGTTTATCTAGGAACTCGCTCCGTAGATCGAGTCAATATGATTCTTATCGCTGGGTTAATTATTTCTTATATTCTTTTCGTTAATACTTCGATCGGCCATGTCAACATTTCCCACTTGAAACGGACAGATTGGTCAAAAGCTTGGTTTACCCTACCCATCCTCTTCACCGCATTCACTTATCAGGTCATCCTGCCAACGATTATGAATTATATGAATCGTAATGTCAAAAAAGTACGTCTTGCGATTTTTATTGGCACCTCTATTCCTCTAATCGTTTACGTGCTTTGGGAATTTTTGATTCTTGGCACAGTACCCTTTGAAGGACCTAATAGTTTGAGCGAAGCTGCTGCACAAGGGCAAACAGCAGTGATTCCTTTAAAAGCTATCACAAAAAATCCTCACTTATTTTCTATAGGCAAAGCTTTCGGATTTTTTACACTAACAGCTTCCTATCTGGCTCTTGCTTTGGCCTATCTCGATTTCCTTGCCGACGGCTTGAAAGTGAAAAAAAGTTCCTGGAACAAACTTTGGCTGTGTCTCCTTATTTTCGTCCCCCCCACTGTCATTACTCTTGTGTATCCCAAGATCTTTTTGACGGCTCTGGGTTATGCAGGCGGATATAGCTGTGCTATCTTGTTTGGGTTATTCCCCCCGCTCATGGCATGGTCTGGCAGGCACTATAAACACTATCAAGACAAAACCAAGCAATTGTTTGGCGGTCGATATTTTCTTACGATTCTCATTATTTTTGTCGTCAGTGAGATTCTCTTAGAAACAGTCAATACGCTAATTCAATAAACTACGCAGAGGTCTCATAGAGATTGTAGAAGGACAGCCTAGCCACCCTGTCCTTTTGCAGTTCAAAGCTCTGCTGTTGCAGACCTGGTGCACCCTTTTTGATTATGCGCTTTGGATTAGAAACTCACCTTATGCATACAGAGGGGCTTATGGAGCATCGGAAATTATACCAAACGCAATAAATAACTTCACATTTGAGCCGCGTCAAAGCGCCGAAAATCGGCGATCGTAAACGGCATTGTATTGCATTAATACTATGCTGTTTATGATCGTCAATTTGTCGACAGCTTTCACGCAGCTCAAATATGAAATTATTTATTGCGTTTGGTATAAGCCCCTCTGTGTGCGTAAGATGAGTTGAAAAACCAGAGGAGGGGCCCCCGGCTTTTTTTGGTTCTTGGCGCCAAGATTTTCACCCTTTAGGATCGATCAGAAAAGTAAGCCTTCCTCTTGGGGCTAGAGACTTGTTATACTGGCGCCAGTTGCGTGCACGCATCTAGAACTCGTTCGTTTGTCTTGCGAGGACGACGAAGAGGTTTATGTATTTTAAGGATTTTCTCCTAAGTGTTCTCTAGTTTTTTTTAACATAGTCGGTGTGAAATGAGTGTGCTTTTGAATAAACAAGATGTTTTAAAAGAAATGTTTCCTAGCGTTAATCAAGAATGTTATTGGCACTATATCGCAAAAAATACACTCAAACCTTCTGCTTACGAAAACCCCAGATTATGGGAATCTGCCGAAAAAATCAGACAGACCTTTGGCAGTTATTGTTTTGATGGTAGAGAACCGCTTCATGGTTTTACACCTCTCCATGTGGCTGCAATCCAAAATAATACAGCTGCAGTATCTTTCTTTCTGTCTCAAGAAGCTTCTTGTGAGATACAAGACGCCAATGGGAATATTCCAGCAGACTACCTAGACGAAGGCTCTCCTGAACAAATAAAAATGCTCTTGAGAATCCATCCTGTTGTGCGCAAGATATTTCCTTCTTGGTTTACAAAACATCAAACACTTCTTCCTCAGAGATCTTTTGAATACCATCGCGGCACACATGATTTTGGAGTAGAAATCAGGAGGTTGCGATTTTCCGGAGCAATGAATCTGCAAGATCCAATAGTTCAAGAGACCGCTAAAATAGCAGGGATTCAAATGCATTTCATTACTCATAATATGCGAAGTTTAGCAAAAAAATTAGGGGTGGAATTTGTTGAAGCATATACTTATTACCCCTTAAGAGATCATTGGATTCGCATTTTAGACAGCTCCCAAAAAGAACATTGCGTTTCTTTTCATGCACCAAAGATAGAGCTTGTAGATAAGGCCGTTGATAGAGCTGTTTCTTATAGCATATCAAGAGAAAGAGCAACTCATGCTCTTGTGGCACACCAATTTTGTCATCTCACACTTGGTTTTCCTGCTAACCCAAATCGCCAATACATTGCTGCAAAAGATGGTCTTGATCCTCACAATAACCTTGGGTTTTATTTCGAGGGAGGGAATTACTTCCTTACGACAAATCAAAAGCAGGAGAAACATCTTTTTATCGGAGAAGAATTGTTATATATCATTTTGAATCAGCAACGTCTTGAAGGGTTCTTTGGAGAGCCTTCAGAGGAGTGGCTAGCTCGTCAGAAGGAGGTGAAAGAGCTATTGTCTTCTCAGGATGTTAGAAATATTTTGGAAGAAATGTATTACCAAGGGTTACTACAACCTTCGCCTGGAATGGAAAAAGGATTGCTTCCTAGAGAAAGTAGGGGGTTGATAGCCTCTCTTCTAGAACACTCTCAAACACATGGTCAGCGCGACAAAAATCTTAAACACGTAGCAAAAGATCATGACCTTATCACCTCTTTTTCCCCTTCAGATGACCAAATAGAGAATGGAAGGCAAGTTGCTGCGAAATATGCAATGCAAAAAATGGCGGTTAAAGAGCAGATTGCGGCCAAGTTTAGCGTACCAATAGAGCATATACATTTTTTGCCTCAGGTGGGATATCACTTGGATACGTTTATGAGACCAGGTCCTAAGGGATCATTCTTTGTGCAAGACTATGAGCTGACCAATGCTACCATAGAAGAAATTTTAGCTAATAAGGAAGCTCTAAAGCTCTCCACCAAAGAGACCCAAATTTGTGCAAATTATTTGAAAGTGTCTAGAGATTTTCATAGAAAACTTAATTTCTTACTTTCAGAGGTCGAAGCTGTCTTAAAAGAGGCAGGGTTTGCAGTTTTAAAAGCTCCTGGGGTCTTTTATGATGTATCACCTCGTGAACAGAAAGTAGATAGGCCCATGAGGTTGGAAAACGATCACCTTCTTCCGACACATAACGTAAATTTTTTAAATTCAGTGACTGGATATTCTCAAACGACCGGTCGGTTTTATTACATCACCAGTGGAGCCCAATTAGGAAAAGACAATCGTCTCGGCACTGTTTTAATGCAGGTATTTAAGGAATATCTAAGGAACTATGTGCCGAACATAGATGTTTGCTACATTGGTAAGGATCCTGGGAAGATCAATGATTTTTCAGAAGGGAATGCTTTTTGGAATAAGATAGGCGCCCAGTTCGGTCCACATTGTTTAAGCGTAGAAGAAGAAACTCAAAGCCATATAGATTGACACCTTGGTGAGTAAGGTAATACCAAACGCAACAAATAACTTCACATTTGAGCCGCGTCAAAGCGCCGAAAATCGGCGATCGTAAACGGCATTGTATTGCATTAATACTATGCTGTTTATGATCGTCAATTTGTCGACAGCTTTCACGCAGCTCAAATATGAAATTATTTATTGCGTTTG
>JAGXTH010000070.1 GCA_018333475.1 Simkania sp.
ACGATCGCCGATTTTCGGCGCTTTGACGCGGCTCAAATATGAAGTTATTTGTTGCGTTTGGTATAAGGCATTAAGTTCTTAAACCCAGTTGCATTTTTCTTGTTTAAAAAACTCATATAGTAGGTTGAGCTGATGCGCACACTCTTCTTCTTCCCTATTGAGATCACTGATTCGGTTGGTTAGTGTTTTGATTTCAACCTCTAAGTTGTTTATTTCACTTTCCGTAGAGTCGAAAAGAGAGGAAGAGTCGTGAGATTTGAGCTCTTGAGAGAATGTGTCAAGAAAGGCTTTTTTTCTTAGCAACCGCGCCTCTTTCTCTCCGATTTTCTGTGATATAGAGCGTAGTTTTGTTTGTAAAGGTTGTAAAAGTTCTTGTATTCCAAGATGTAAACTCTCCGGTGTTTCGAGAGTTTTCCCTAAATATTCGAATCCAGCAGGGAGCGCTGCTATTAAAGAACTCGCTGTAACATTTGCTGGTTTTTCACTTTTATGAGGTATTGTAGATATAGGAGTTTCACGAATCTCAGCTAGATGATTTCGAGCCTCTTCTATACAAGTGGCCCATCTTTTTTCGGCTTTTTCTTGGGTGGATGAGGAGGTGGTAGGTTTATGTAATAATAATGCCGTCTTGATCCGCTGATAGTGCTCAATTTGTGCTATAGCCCCTTTTTCTTCTTCTGGTGTCAAACGGGATTTTTCTAGGCTTTCTCGGTAGATCTTATCCTTGCTCTCCAGAAAGGACATGCTTTTTTGATAGACAATGAGTGCATTATTTAGCTTTCGGATTGCCAAAATATTGGATATGGAGTTTACGATTTTCATTTCAGTTTCTGCGTAATCAAGCAGCCACTGCCAGTATCTTTCTTGGGGGCGCAAAGAAACCTCTGATTTTTTTGCTTCTAAGGTTTCAAGGGAAGATCGTGTCAGACGGAGAGACGCACTTTCAGACTGTTTTGTGTCTCGAAGGGGTTCTTCAGGACGAAAGGCCTGACGAACAGCATTGATTTCTGCTAGAGTCATCGACATGTTCAATTAACGGCATGAATACCCTACAAGATTGGGCAGAATGCCGCCTCCTGTTAAATGTTCAAAAGACGAAGAACCTCATCACTCCCTCTACACTTCGAGGGTTTAGTCATGGAGTTTCGCAGTTTAGCTTTCCTTGGCAATAGTACAAAGAGGTGCATACTCTGATTTTAGGTATGCAGAGTCTCTAAGTAGCAGAGTCGAGGATGCTACTGTAGATCTTTAGGCTCTAAAAGCCTCCTTTGTTAAAAATATTCTGTACAAGAGCTTAAGAAAGCTTCATCGAAAATGCAATGAAAACTGATTCTCGAGTAGGATTTTTTCCTTCTTGATCGCAGCTTGCAAATTCTCTTCTTATAGAGAGACCCCTGCATAACCCAATACCTTCGTTAAAAATGCTCGTTTTGCGATCTTTCGTTTTTTGCTCACCCCCTATGAGATGTCTCGCATATGTGGGCTCGCTCAAATCCAAAATCTCGCTAAAACAAATCATTTTTTCCAAAGATATTGGGTTATGCAGGGGTCTCATAGAAGTTTTCAGAGCTTTAGTGTTTAATCCTAATGTTCAACTAGATCAGAAAGGGTATCTATGCTAATCAACAGCTTATATGCAACATCACGATACCCCTTATTCTGTTGAATTAGATACTCTTGAAAAATACTATCGCACTAATTTAAAGCAGGGTCTGTCTTACCAAGAAGTAAGGCAACGGATCGCTGAAATTGGTCCTAATGGTCTCCCGAAAAAAAAGCCACCTGGTTACTTGTTCAACTTTTTTTCTCAGTTCAAAAATCCATTGATTTATCTTTTGTTTGTTGCTTCTGGACTGATGCTATTCATAGGTCAAGTGACGGATTGTTTAGTCATTTTAGGGGTTGTAGTGATCAATGCGTTGATGGGGGTGATTCAGGAAGGTAGAGCAGAACGATCGTTAACAAGTTTAAGAAATCTAGAAACGCTCGAGGTCTTAGTTATCCGAGGAGGAGAAGAAAAACAGATTGAAGCTAGAGAATTAGTTCCTGGAGATATCGTACATCTTACTGCAGGTAATGCTGTTCCAGCGGATGCAAGGATTATTGAAGCTCTGCATTTACAAGTAGTAGAGGCTGCGTTAACAGGGGAATCTCAAGCGATACATAAGATCGATATGACTATCGATCAAGCCACGATATTGGCGGAGAGAAAGAATATGTTGTATACCGGCACATACATCGTAGCGGGTAGGTGTTTGGCTCTTATTACCTCAACAGCTACACACACAGAATTAGGAAAGATTGCTCGCATTACTGAAGAAGCTCCCCTCCATAAAACTCCGATTGAAAAGAAGATAGCTAGATTTGGGCAGGTATTGAGTATTGTTGCAGGAGGGATTTTTTTCTTGTTGCTTGGTGTCGGATATTTAAGAGGTCTACCTTTTGCTGATATTTTCATGGTAGCTATTAGCCAGGTGGTCTCGTTAATTCCCGAGGGGCTGCCTGCTGCGATCACAATAGCATTAGCTGTTGGGGTGCAACGGATGGCGGCACAAAAAGCCATTGTACGTCGTCTAGTTGCCGTAGAGACGCTAGGCTCTACTACGGCAATCTGTACTGATAAAACAGGTACATTAACACGTGGCGAAATGTTAGCGTCAGAAGTGTTCCTTCCTGGACAAAATCTCATACAAGTACAAGGAATCGGATATGCTCCTCAAGGGAGTTTTATGCAGTCAGGCAAAGTTGTGGATCCATATGACAATAATGCCCTTTTAGTCCTGTTGGAGGCTGGGGTCCTTTGTAATGACGCAAGACTGCAACAAGAAGGGGGCGTTTGGCATGTCATAGGAGATCCTACGGAAGGGGCGTTATTAACTTTGGCAAAGAAGGCTGAATTTGATGAAGTTGCGATCAGGCAAGAGCATCCACGCCTTCGGGAAATTCCCTTTGACTCTAAGGCTAAGATGATGGCTACAAATTGTGAGGGAGTCGTCATGATCAAAGGAGCCATTGAAGCTGTATTAGCCTTATGCCCACGGGCTCTTATTGATGATGAAGAGGTAGTACTTACAGAAAAGCTTTTATTGGACATCGAGCATGAAGCAGAGCGACTGGCTCTCGAAGGACGAAGGATTTTAGGCTTTGCAAGAATGGAAGGTGGATTCAATGAAAAAGAAGAATGGTCTCAACTTAAGGGGAAATCTCTTTTTTTGGGATTTGTTGCTCAAATGGATCCTCCAAGACCTGAGGCTGCCCAAGCAGTCACAACTTGTCAGGCTGCCGGTATTCGTCCTATCATGGTCACTGGGGATCACTTATTGACTGCCAAGGCTATTGCCCGCCAGCTCGGGCTTCTTCACGATGGGCAACAGGGTATAGATGGTGCACAGCTTGACCTGCTTTCAGATGAGCAATTGAAGCAACAAATAGGAACCATTGCTGTATTTGCCAGATTACATCCAGAGCAGAAATTACGGATCATTAAAGCATTGCAGTCTTGTGAGGAAGTCGTGGCAATGACAGGTGACGGAGTCAATGATGCGCCTGCGCTTGCTAAAGCTGATGTGGGTATAGCTATGGGCATTACAGGGACAGATGTTGCTAAACAAGCGGCAAAAGTTGTGATCACTGATGATAATTTTGCGACAATTGTCAAAGCAGTAGAGCAAGGAAGACTTGCTTATTATAATATTAAAAAAGTCATTTTGTATCTTCTTACGACGAACTGTGCTGCAGCAATGACTGTGTTAATAGCAGTAGTAGCGGGCTTTCCTCTACCTATGGAGGCAATGCAGATTCTTTGGATTAACGTTGTCACTGAGGGAACTGTAACGATCAATTTGATTCTAGATCCTCTAGAGGGTGATGAAATGCAACGCCCCCCAGTGAAAAAAAATGATCAGATCCTCTGTGGAAATAGTTTTCTAAGATTTATGTACCTAACACCGACAGTAACAGCTTTATTGTTGGGCTATTTCATATACCATTGGAAAAGAGATGTACCGCTTATCCAGTTGCAAACGCAAATATTCACACTATTAGCCTTTTGCGCTTGGTTCAAGGTTCTTAGTGCGCGCTCGGAATCGAAGTCTTGCTTAACTCTAAATATATTGAAAAACGGTTACTTAAGCATCGGGCTTGTGGCTAGTGTTTTGCTACAGGCAGCTGTTATTTATGTGCCTCAATTGAATGAGGTTTTTCATACAACACCGCTGAGTGCAAGACAGGTAATAGTGTTAATGGGTATCGGCAGTGTAGTTATGTGGATCGAGGAACTGCGAAAATGGATATTTAGAAAGTAGTGAAGGGAAGGCGAGACTTCTACCACAGATTTTCTGAAATTTAACTATTAATAAGCTTAATGCCTTTGGGCTACCGATACGAGCATAAGATAAATTCTTATCAAAAATCAGTTGCGCAACAACGCCATGCTTTTCCTTCTTATCAAAGAAATTATTCACCCTCAGTTGTTTAGCTTTTCAAGCTCCATCTGAGAATTAAGCAACAACGCCTAAATTTACATACATAGATTCCATTGAGGACTGTTTTTTTAAGTTGTTTTTTTGTTTTAGTTTTTGTATGATTTATTTTTATTCGTCTTTAACTTAATTAATTCATCAGGCTAATGGTGTTTAAAATTACTCCGAGTAAAATCTGTTTAGGCTCCCCCCTTGAGGAGGGCGTATCTGAGGAACCTTTCTCTAACATAGAGACAGTCACTACAAAGGTTGCAAAGTTTAACTTAGCTAGCAACACTTTCACTCCTACTGACATGTCCATATCCAGAGTTAAAGTTTCTGATGAGTATGATCCTGAGCAAGAGCGCTGCTGTAAATCTACAGAGGATAAACAAGTTAGGCGGATGGCTCGTATAAAAATTAATCAAGAAATTGTTCTAGCCTGGACCGATAACAATCTAGATGCACTTTGGGACTTATTGGTGGAAAGGGGAATGGAATTCAATGAGACTAATGTGGCTACATGGATTCATAGAGTTGCTAAATTAACAAGATCCGTTGATCCGTTTATAGATGCAAGATATATCCATATCATGCGACCGGCCATATTTGAAATGCTCCGCTCATTCAATCCACAGAGCCTGAGTAATATAGTGTACGCCTACGCGATTAGCGGTGCAAGAGATGGGGAGATCTTTGCTGCCATAGGGTCTGAAATACAGAGAAGGTCTAGCGGGCGTGCTTTTAGAGGATCTCTTGCTGAATTTGATCCTCAAGCTTTGAGCAATATAGTGTATGCTTATGCAATTAGTGGGTTTATGGATGCAGGAGTTGTTATTTCCATAGCGACTGAGATAGAAAAAAGGGCGAGGGCGGGTGCTGCCAAAGGTAGAGTATCCCTTGCTGAGTTTGATTCGTTGGCTTTGGGTAATATAGCGTATGCCTACGCGCTATTTTGTGCTCTTATGGAAGAGTCCACTGACCCCGATGATCACTTGATAGAAAATCTCGGGAAACAATGTGAAAATTTCATAAAACTCTTATTGGTAAGAACTTCCGAGAATATGGAGAATGCTTTGTGGATGCAAGCTGCCCGAGTTGCAGCATTTTTTCAGCACAAAGCTCTTAGTCAGATACTTGCTGGTAAAATTGAGCGACAAGAAGCGGTAGAATCAGCTTTTCAAAAGGATGTTGGTAGGTTTCTTAGGAACCATGGATTTAAAACAGAAGTTGACTTAGGTAGTGATTTTGCCAATCATAAAGTCGATTTTTTTAGGGAATCTGATGGCATGGTGGTTGAAGCTGATGGCCCTCTTCACTTTGACAAGGAAACGCAGAGCTTGAATTCCCAAACAATTCTCAGAAATCGAATCCTAATAAAAAATGGGATAGAAAAGTTGTATTCTATCAACTCGTTGGATTGGGACCTGCTACTCAGTGATGCTCAAAAGCAGACTTACCTTGTCGAATTGGGAATCTTATCTGAATAGACTCTTGTGTCAGAGCACACAGAGACAGAAACTTCTCCCTCCAACTATCTGCAACCGTCTAGCCTACCAAAGAGGGGTTGGTCAGTGACTATTCAACAGTAACGGATTTAGCTAGATTACGAGGTTGATCGATCTCCGTGCCGCGCTCTTTGGCAACATAATAAGCAAACATTTGGCAAACTACGGAATAGGGGATGGCCGCTAAGGCATCAGAGACGGGAGGGAGCCATAGAACGTCATCTGCGATATTGGCAATATTGGGAGAACCTTCAGGAGCCAGGGCTAGGATAGGGCCACTTCGTGCTTTTACCTCCATGAGGTTACTCAGCATTTTTTCGTAGGTCCTTTTATTACCGAGCAAGGCGACAGTTGCAAGTGTTTCGTCAATAAGAGCAATAGGACCGTGCTTCATTTCCCCTGCTGGATACCCGGTGGCGTGTACATAACTAATTTCTTTAAGCTTAAGAGAGCCTTCAAGGCAGGCTAGGAACATATAGTAGCGGCCTAAAAAGAAGAAGTGCTCAAAGGAGGCATATTTCTTTGCCAGTTGTTCAATGGTCTTTTGCTGGCGTAGAACTTTAGCAATGAGATCTGGAAGAGCCTTAAATTCCTGCAAGAACAGGATGCCATCTTCTTTACTCATATGCCGAAGTCTTGCCATCAATAAGCTAAAAAGAGCTAGAACAGTCAATTGACTCGTGAAGGCCTTAGTAGAGCAAACACTGATTTCTGGTCCAGCACGCAAGAATAGGCAGGCATCTGCTTCACGACTCAATGTAGAGTTGCGAACATTACATAAACTAATGACCTTAGCGCCCTTAGCTTGAACTTCTCGAACTGCGGCTATGGTATCTAGGGTTTCTCCCGATTGGCTAATGGCTATAACAAGAGTTCCTTCGGAGATAATAGGGTTTTTATAGCGAAACTCCGAGGCAATTTCCGCTTGTGTCGGAATACGAGCCATATCTTCGAGCATGAGGGCTGCGATGCAACCAGCATGCCAGGAAGTGCCACAGGCAAGGATCGTGATTCTTTTAATAGCTTGTAATTCGGTACTAGTAAAGGGAAATCCTTCGAACTCTGCTGTGCCAAAATCTTCGATGAACCTGCCATGCATAGCTTGTTGAATAGTTTGAGGTTGGTCGAAGATTTCTTTAAGCATAAAATGTTCATAGCCATTTTTCGAGGCGACTTCTTTTTCAAGTCGCAGTTTCTCCGCCGCTCTTGCAATGGGGGAGGCGTTTTGGTCGAAAATCTCGATGTACTCTTTGCGTATAACAGCCACCTCGTCATTACGCAGGAAATGCACATCGATATCAGGGATATGAAAAGCATTAGCATCGGAGGAAATAAAGGCTTCATGCCTCTCTGGAGAATGTGCAATAGCAATGGGATTTTCTCTAGAAGCAGCAATGATTTCTTCAGGATGGTTCTTGTGTACCACAGCGATTCCCCAAAAGCCCTTAAGAAGAGAAAGCGCTTTCTGGACGGCTTCAAGGAGATGGCCTTGATAGAAGTGCTGAATGAGTTGTGCAATGACTTCGGTATCTGTATCTGAAGAGAAAACAACGCCTTTTTCCTCTAACATAACGCGGAGAGCTTGGTGGTTTTCAATGATGCCGTTATGAACAACAGCAACGCTATGTGAGGCATCAAAATGGGGGTGAGCATTTTCAGCAGAGGGTTTGCCATGGGTAGCCCAGCGTGTATGAGCGATGGCTAGAGGGAGCATTACGGAAGAATTTTGCCATGCGGATTCTAATGCTTGGATTTTGCCACTTTCTTTACAGTAGCGGATTTTTCCTTCGATAACGCCAGCAAGACCGGCTGAATCATAACCACGATATTCTAAAGCCTTTAGCCCCTTGAGGCACTCTTCTGCTGCATCGAGCGATCCAATATAACCAAAGATCCCACACATAGATTACCCCTCGCTAGAAGTGGAAAGATAGCAAGGATTCTTTTTTCTAGCGAGGATTGCTAGGAAAAGGGGAAATTCTGTCCGAGCACGGTTTTCCATCCGAGCCGCTGGTCCTGTGCTGATTTTATCACTACACCATTCTTCTAGGTGTTCAATAAAAAAACCTGATTCAAAAAGTAATTTGCTGTAGGCCGAAAGAGGGAGGTGAAAGGAAGAGGATACACTCGATGCATCCTGTTGGCTTGGGTGGGTCTGGATAGGGATTTCAAGTGGGCTGAGATAACGGTCAAGACGTCTAGATTGCAATTTTTTCGTTAGATCTACCAACCATCCAGATTGACGTGGTATGCGAAAACAGGGGTGGTTGAGTACGATGAGCAGAGCTCCATTAGGTTCTAGATGGTGCTCGATATTTTGTAGTACCACGGCAGGATCTGCCATATTTTGTAGGGACAAAATGAGAGTAGCGTGGGAGAAATCTTTTTCTTTTAAAGCAAAAGGCTTAGAAACATCCTGAACGAGAAATCGCTTAGATTTCCACGGTTGCATCGCTTTAGCTTTCTTGGTAAGGCTAGGGGAAAGATCTAAACCTAAATACTCCGTACTTTTAGGAAGTTGACGAGCTAAGATACCTTGACCACAACCGAGATCAAGAAGCTTGTGCGGTGAGCCTAATAAGCGGAGAGCATTAGGAAGAATAACGTGCTGGTGGTAGTAATGTCCATCTTGGCCAACCTTATGATCGTACCAATCATGCATAGCTTCCCAAGATGTGGACTTTGACATTATTCAAACATTTGTTTACAACAGGGGCAATATCTTAACATGATCTTGAATATGAAGCAATGCATACATCTCTCTAAAAAAGTAATGACGGAACCGGTGGTCGAACATATCACTCCTGTGACGACTGTGCTAAGAGCCAATGAAGTCATTCGCGAGGCACTTTCTACTCTACAGGGGCGTAAAATTGACGAGAAAATTTTTTATTTTTACGTGTTGGATCATGAAGGAAAATTAGAGGGTGTGGCTTCAACGCGCAATCTTCTTTTAGCCCCATTGGATGCCAAGGTCGTCGAAATTATGGATCCGGCTGTGGCGATTCTTTTTTCCAAGCAAACCATGAGCGAGGCTCTGGAAGAATTGGAAAAATTACGTCTTTTAGCTCTTCCGGTTGTTGATGAGGAAAGACGATTGTTAGGAATCATCGACGTGCAAAATTATGTGGAGCATCCGGTGAAAGAATTGAACACGGAAATGCGACGTAATATTTTTCAGCTTATTGGTATGACGATTGAGGAGGGTAGATTGGGCTCCCCTTGGAAAGGGTTTAAATTGCGCATGCCTTGGATTTGTTGCAACATCATAGGTGGGATTTCCTGCGCTATTCTTTCCAAAATATATCAAGATGTTTTGGCTCAAGTCTTGATGATCGCTATGTTTATTCCTCTTGTGCTTAGTCTAAGTGAGTCGATTTCCATGCAGGCTATGACACAATGTCTTAGCATTTTGCATAGCCCAAGGTTGCTATGGAGTATGGTGAGAAGACGCCTTGTTTTGGAAGCTAAAACCGTTGGATTATTGTCTATTGCTTCTGCCGTAGGCGTGAGTCTGCTTTCATATTTGTGGGGAGGTGGGTGGGGCCCTGTTTTTGTGCTTGCACTCTCTCTCTTTATTTCTATTCTTCTTGCGGCCATTGTCGGCACTATGATTCCTATCGGTCTTAAGCTGTTTAAAATGGATCCAAAAATTGCATCGGGTCCCGTTGTTTTAATGGTTGTCGATATTGTTGCTACTGTTCTGTATTTAGCCACAGCTCAAAGAGTGTTATTTTCTTTGGTGGAATCCTGACATGATTAATCAGAACTCGATTGCTGCCATTGATGGGGAAGGTTTTCTTGGAAATTTTGTTAAGCCCCTATATAAGTCTTATTGTTTTTCGCGTATTCCAGCGACAATTCGTTATGTGCTCACTGGGCAGAATCGAGAATTAGCTCTTCCTATGGATGTTCTAGGAGAGCAGAGCGATTCTTGCGATGTTGCCATTTTACTTTTTCTAGATGGTTTTGGATGGCGATTTTTTGAACACTATTTAGAAAAAAGTTCTTTTTTACAGCACTTTGTTAGGGAAGGAACCTCTAACAAGCTCACAGCGCAATTCCCATCAACTACGGCTGCGCATGCCACCTGTATTCATACCGGGCAAGAAGTAGGAGAAAGTGGCGTGTATGAATGGTTCTATTACGAACCTAAAGTAGATCGGGTGATTGCCCCACTACTGTCATCGTTTGCTGGGGATAAGAAAATTGGCACCTTAGAGGTTGCGGGCGTGGAGGTCGCCGCTCTTTACCCGCAGAAAACCCTGTATCAACAGTTTAAGGAAGAAGGAATCCATTCGTATATTCTGCAACCCATCAATATAGCGCACTCTCTCTATTCCCAGGCGATGAGTAGGGGGGCTTTATATCAGCCTTACCATCACCTAGGTGAAGCGCTTGATTATGCGGTAGAGCTTGTCAAAACAGCCCCACTTGGGGAAAAACGGTACATATGCCTTTACTTTGGGGAGATCGATGCAGTGGGGCATCGCCATGGATTGTTCTCTGAAGAATATGATCAAACGGTTATCCAGGCACTAGCTCGTTTAGAAGAACGTTTGTACAAAAAACTCCAAGGTGTTGAGAAGAAAATTGCTGTGATGGTCACCGCAGATCATGGGATGATAGAGATTGACCCTGCAAAAACGTTTTATATTAACCGAGAACTTCCTGAGATCATTCCATATCTAAAAAAAAATCGAGAAGGGAAACCTATAGCTCCAGCAGGATCGTGCCGCGATTTTTTTCTTCATGTGGAAGAGTCGCATCTTCGTGAGGTCGAGATGTGTTTAAAAGAAGCGCTTGGCAAGACGACATGGATTGTGAAAACAAGTGAATTAATCCAGAAGCAATTTTTTGGGTCGCATGCTCCCTCAAAAGACTTTCTTTCTAGAGTGGGAAATTTAGTTATTCTTCCTCATGGACATGAAAGCATTTGGTGGTATGAAAAAGATCGTTTTGAAGAGAATTTTTTTGCAATGCATGGGGGGCTGACGAGGGAAGAAATGGAAACAATCTTTCTGTTCTCTAGTCCGCGATAAAGCTACTTTTGACAAAAGCAGCAACAAGGGAGCGTCGCTGTTGCTGCTTTTCTCTAGGATTTACCCTTTTTCTTTTCTTCTTTGGCAAGACGTTTTTCTTTTAACGTCTTTTGGGGTTTTTTCTTATCTTCTTTACGAGCATCACGAGCTTTACCCATAAACTACCTCCATGTACGTACCTGTCTAACATAATCTCATTGCATTTTCAATAGATTTTTCTTGAACCAAAGGTTGTATGATGACCGGGCAAAGTGGGACGATGGAAGGCATCATAACTTGATCGCGAAGTATTTCTTGCTCCGAAGGTTCCATGAGACGATGCTCCAGACCCCCTTGGTGGATCATAAGGGGGAAGAGGGGCTCGATAGCCAGAGGCAGTGCGTGATCCAAATGTTGCATGGGGATTTACAGGCCCTGTGGGGTAAGGCTGCGGATAACGAGGCATTACAGGAGGGTGTCTATGATTAATAACGTAAGAATTTGGATGAGGCCGATCATTTAGTATACGGATGAACTGTATTACAAAATAAATCGATAATCCAATTACTATTGCCGCTGGGATAGAACTAACAGCACCGAATAATAGGGCAATCCCAAGAGCAAGAATAATAACTCCCCCAAGGGAGTTCACTACGGTTGCTATACGACGCGCATCCATTTCTAAACGGCCATATATGTGGGGCAATCTAGATGATGCCTGAACGGGTACTTGCGGCGTGAGAACGGAATGAGTACGATGAATCACTGCTGACATGGGATCTCCTACATTCTGCGTGCTTTTACACAGGTGTTCGTTTCTACATCGATCAGGATGGTATCGTATCTTGTAAACCAAGAGTCATTGACACCTATGATGATAGTATCATTGACTTCCCAGTTGTTGATTATAGAGTAGTCCTCTTCACTGATAACCCAGCAACTAGTAGCGTCGAGGTAGACTATTTTTTTGGATGGTGTATTGTGGTCTAAACCAGAGATATGGTGTGTATATGGACTGTCATAAAGAGGGCCGGAAAGGGGATTGACGCGAACTGTTGAGCGGTTACTTTGGTTGGTTAAGCAGTAGGGATAGTCGGAAAACCACTGATTATTAGGAGAGAGAACAACGAAATCCCCTTGACGCCAACTTAAGACATCACGGACATCGGATTCTGCTATCTTCCAACGAGATTCATCGGCAAGTTGAACAATTCGCTCATAAGGGGAGATGAAAGAGGCGACATTGTAAAAAAAAGGGATTTCCATAGAAGAATATTGAATGGGCACCGGGTACATATAGTCACCGGCGGACAACGTTCCTGCAACAAGGGATAAGACGCCCGCGACGGATGAGAAAAAACGACTGTTCATAATCAGAACCCCATATTAATGAATAAGGGATGGTAAAGAAGTCATTAGAAAATAAACAAGAGAAAAAGATGGAAAGAGAGAAGGCTTATAATGACTGGAATAGAAGAGATGCAACTCCTTGCGGTATGATGAAACATGTGGAATGCCCAGAGTTTGAAAGGGAAGATCGATTAGAGATGTTAAGTCTATTACCTCAGTGGTGTGGTAAACGGGTGCTTGAGCTCGGTGCTGGGATCGGACGTTTTACAGGAGCCCTAGCAAAAGAGGCTTCGCATCTTACCACAGTGGAATGGATTCCACAGTTTGTCTCGGAAAATAAGCGTCGACATAGTGATGACAAAAACATCACTTATATATGTGGTGATGCTATGCAAACAGAGTTTTCTGAGGGTTCTTTTGATTTGATCTTTATCAGCTGGTTGTTCCTGTACCTTGAAGACAACGAGGTAGAAGAACTGCTTCGTAAGATTGAAAGATGGTTAGAACCAGGGGGAGTGTTTTTTGTTAGAGAAACATGTGCTCTGAAGCGCGTTAACCCTTCAGAGAAAAACCCGACGTATTATCGTACGATTAAGGAATATGACAAGCTATTAAGTTCATTTGTATTAAAAAAAGAGGGGAGCATTAAGGCGTGGATAGACTATATGGCTCAACCTTTTAGTTGTTATTGGCTTGTAGAAAAACCCTCGAGCTTATCGATGAGGCCTGCGATTTCTTGCATCCCAGTGCGAGAGTCAATCAAGACTCCTCCTTTATCAAAGTAAAGAATAGTGGGAACGGCTCGGACGCTGTAACGTTGAGATAGTTTGCTGAGTATATCGATATTGACTTTAGCAAATTTTACTTTACCATCGAATCGCTTAGACCAATTTCGAATGTGGGGCTCAAGAGCTTTGCAGGGGCCGCACCAATCAGCATAAAAATCGACAATAATAGGAGTTTTGCTGCAGAGCACGTCTTTGTCAAACTGTTCAAGGCTCTTAATAGAGATGATTTCTGGTTCTTGCACCTCTAGGGGGCGAATGTTTGATGTAGGCGTGGAAGATGGTGAGGAGCGTGCTTTTTCTGCTTGTAATGCAGCTTTTGCGCCATCACCAGCTGCTATCACGGCTTGTCGATATTCAGGATCACAAGCATCCCCAACAGCAAAAACTCCGGGTACACTAGTTTCTCGATCATGGTAAAGGAGGATATAGCCTTTGTTATCTAGTTGTACTTGTCCCTTAAAAAGATCTGTAGTGGGTATGGACCCGATGGCTAGAAACAGCCCATTAGCAGGTAATGTTTTTAGTTGGTGAGTTGTAGAATTTTTCAGAACTAGAGAAGTCATTTTTTCGGCATCACCTAGAACTTCTTGGATTGTGGTGTTGTAGAGCACTTCAACATTAGGCATCAGGAGAAGTTCTTCCTTGCGATGGGCTTCTATCGACTTTAAGGAATTCGATCGAACAACTAAGGTCACTTTTTTTGCGAATTTGGCAAGATAACTAGCCTCTGTGATAGCTCCGTCCCCTCCACCAACGACGACGACGTCGAGTTCTTTGTAAAAATTACCATCGCAAACAGCGCAATTGTGTACTCCTTTTAACCAATAGGTATCTTCTCCAGGAATGCCTAGCATTTTTGGAGTGGCGCCTGTCGCTATGATGCATGTTTTTGCTTTAATAACGCGGAGTTGCTTGGGAGTGAGAAGGTCTCTGACAGTGATTTTAAATGGACGAGTCGAAAAATCGACGGAAACTACGTCAGCAATTTCAAATTTAGCACCACTTTTTTCCGCCTGCTCCTGAATTTTTTCTGTGAGATCATTACCTCGGATAGAGAGTTCTCCTGGCCAGTTTTGTACAAGAGGTGATTGTGTAAGAGCTCCTCCAGGCTGTTGTCCAGTAATGACTAAAGGGTGCAAATTGGCTCTGGATAAGTAAAGTGCAGAAGTAAGGCCCCCTATGCCACCACCGAGAACAACAGCTTCTTGGATCTCCTCTTCGGATTTATGGAAATCGAGGGGTTGTTTGATGGGTAGCTCTGAAAAAATGCATACAGGGATGCACAAACATAGGAAAAGAAAGTTTCGCATATATAACATTCACCCTAAATGGGGATTGAGGAGAACAAAACCATCCTGACTATACAATAGATATGCAAAAAAATCTCTTACTGATATTTTTTGAGATGTGAAAACTTTTTTTAAAATATCGAAAATTTTTGTCATTGGTTTTGCTATTCTCTTGATAGGTCCATTGGTAAAAGTGTGTTTTAAAGATGGAGCTGAAGGTCCTTATCACCCTAAATATCACAAAACGTTGCCTATAGACACCACAAAAGCGGTAATAGAAGTTTATGGGGCTGATGCTGGGCGCTGGCAGAGTTCTTTTTCGATGCATACATGGGTGGCTTTAAAAAAAAGAAATGAAGAGCAATTTACTATTTACGAGGTTGTTCGAGAACGTGTTACACAGGGACTGCCTGTTGTAAATATTTGGAAGGGGAATCCAGATCGTCCTTGGGTTGGGCATGCACCTCGTCGACTTTTTTATCTTGAAGGCGAAAATGCAGAGAAGAGCATCCCTCTTATCGAACAGGCTATAGAGGATTACCCCTATAAAAAGAGATATGTTGTTTGGCCAGGACCTAATTGCAATACATTTACAGCATATGTGGCCAGATCAGTTCCTAATCTAGGGATCGTATTACCTCCTAACGCCATAGGTAAAGATTTTTTGCCCGCTAAGAGCTTTTTTACAAGAGCTCCCAGTGGGACCGGTTATCAGTGTTCATTATTCGGGATTTTAGGGATAACAGTAGCCCTAAAAGAAGGGCTAGAGATGAACTGTCTGGGGTTGAGTTTTGGCGTTGCCCTTTATCATCCAGGTTTACTAGTGCCAGGTGTTGGAAAAATTGCATTCTCCGGCGCTCCTTAGCAGGTCTTTTATGAGGAACGAATAGGGAAAAGCCCAACAGAACTGCTAAACGGGAAAAATCATCTTCATTGGCTAGAGGTGCTTGGTTTTACTCTGTTTAAACAAGCGGCTTAAAACACCCCCAATCCGTACTTTAAAATAATGGTTGACTATGCTTTTTGGCGAATCGCTCCAGCTTGTCCAGTGTTACCCATTTTTTCCTACAAATCCGATTTGTCAAAAAAGGAATGCTAGTAGAGAGACTCCTGTCATTGAAGCAGCAGCAAAAAAGCCAAGAAAAAACGAAGATGGCACCGCTGGGAAGTCAGAACAGGATCCTGAGGCAGACTAGAGCAAGAAGGGAGGTAGATACCATTTGGGTACAAAGCACATGTGGGCATAGATCAGGAGAGCGAATTTATACCAAACGCAACAAATAACTTCACATTTGAGCCGCGTCAAAGCGCCGAAAATCGGCGATCGTAAACGGCATTGTATTGCATTAATACTATGCTGTTTATGATCGTCAATTTGTCGACAGCTTTCACGCAGCTCAAATATGAAATTATTTATTGCGTTTGGTATTATTCGCTGTTTCGAGATGACTCCAGCACATGTCCGTGACGAAAAGATGTTTAAAAACAGGTGCTGAGTGGAGATGAGGAATGGGCCTTTGCTGATAAGGCCTCTGACAGTGCAAAGAAC
>JAGXTH010000071.1 GCA_018333475.1 Simkania sp.
GATCGTCAATTTGTCGACAGCTTTCACGCAGCTCAAATATGAAGTTATTTATTGCGTTTGGTATTAGACCCAATTGGTTGGGTAACAATTCTGCTCTTCATTTTGGGGGCTCTTGCATTATTCAAAAAAACTAGCGCATTAAAAAAAATCAAAGAACAGTCTCAAGAAATTTCCAAGTAGGGTTTGCGATATTGCTCACAAATCAGAGATATCGATGATGCGATAAAAATAGCGACTGCTTAATAGAGTATCGGAGATCGGGCCTAAATGAAGCAGAACAGGCGAAATCCCAAAGCCTTTTGGCAAGCTAAGAGAAGCTATTTTAGTTTTCATTGCATCGATCACTTCAAGCCCCAATTCACGACGGCGCATTTTGACTTCACAGACAAAAAGAGTGTTGGAATGCATTTGAATCAGATAATCAATTTGGCACCCTTTTTTGCGACCTGAGGCTTTTTGAAAATAGGGATTATCTATAACGACATCTTGAGCGTGAATTCCAAGTGCCTGATAAAGAAGAGATCTATTTTTCAGCAGAAGATTTTCGAGCTGGAAGCCAAGCATGGGTTCCCATCCAGGCAAACTAGAAAGCGGAACGTCTAAAAACGACCCTTGTTCAATTTTCGTAAGATTTGGTTCGATATAATGAATGTAGAAACGAAGGTAATTGTCAGAAAGCCGATACAGAGTCAGTTTTCCTGGCTTACCCGTTTTTAAAGACCAGTCTGGATGTCTGCTGACAAATCCACAGATTTCAAGGGCTTTAAGATGATGGCTTAGCGTGCCACTTGGTGAATAAGCCATTGTCTTTTGCAGAGTAGATCGGTCTTTCATGCCCTGGCTTAGGATTGTGATGATCTTTTTATAGATCTCGCCTCTGGAGCTGAAAAGATCATTAAAAATCCGGTCAAACTCATGCACCAAAAGGCCATTTTTTTCAAAACAGAGGCGTTTAATATTTTCATCAGCACTTTGATGGGTTTGAATCTGCTCAAGATACCAAGGCACTCCTCCAGTCACACTCAAAATCTTAAAAAAATCGAGATCTGACCCTTTAAAGCCTTGAAGATTCAGTAATTCCCTGCATTGTGGAATCGATAGTTCTGTAAGTTCCAGATAGAGTGAAACTCGACCAAAAAAAGCTGTGCTATTGATGATATTTTTATCAATCCAAGTCGAGATAGAACCGCATAAAATAAGGATAATCGATGAATGGTTTTGCAAGACAAGATCCCACCAAACTTTTAGCTTAGAGGTGAACGTCGGATCTTTTGAACCCATCCACGAAATCTCATCAAAGAGAATGACGGTAGGTTTTGCGGTAAGATGTCTTGATAGATGCGCAAAAGCATCACTCCAATCTGTGAAAGTAAAAGGAGGGAGATTAAACAAAGTCGCAAGTTCACGAGCAAAGGCATCACGCTGATTCTGCGCTGTCACCCCTTTAACTGGAGCCAGCCCACTAAAAGGCAAAAAAAACTTACCTTTTCCGAATTCTTCAGCAAGACGGCTTTTCCCTATTCGACGACGACCTTTAATGACAACGAGACAGGCTCGACCTGATTTTGATAGATCTTCCAGTCTCCTTAACTCGTTATCTCTTCCGACAAATGGTTTCATATAGTCCATAATAAATGAGCATGATGTTTATGTCAATCTATTATGCTCAAAATCGACATTTGTCGGTTTTGAGCATAATAGATGCTTTAAGTTGCTGGTTATAAGTTAAGCAGAAAAACAAAAAACATTCTTTAATGTCAGCATTTCTTGCAAATGCGTTTTAGATTTAGGGCTCTTTCTGCCATAAATTCAGCCTGTTCTCGTCCACGTAGAGGAAAATGATAAAGATCTAAAAAGGTAAGGAGAAGCGGGCAAATGCCAATTTCTTTACCATCCTTCTTATTTTGTTTGATCAACACCTTGTAATAAGGCTCAATCAACAAAACCTCATATCCTCTTTCTTTCGGTTCTAATTGCAAAGCACTTTCTAGTTTAGCTCTAATAGAAGGGTCAAGGATATACAATTCTAGTCCTTCCAAGTTGGTATTCTTAAGCCCAAGTGCTTCTGCTGCTGAATGAAGAGCCAAGATCACGTTTTGCTCAAGTCCAGACTTCTTTAAAGCCCTGAACCACTCCGACTTTCCAGAAAGAGCGGAAGCGTACGTTCTGAATTTGCATTTTTTTACGATGCTATAGTGCTCTAACCAGCTTTCCAGAAGTTCTTTTGGTTTATTAAACGAAAACCTCTTGGCAGTTCTTACTCCTTCAACTTGCAGAAGACCGCGGCTAACGACTCCTTCCGCTTTCGATCACCGTTCCTACGCTTTCGACATTTCATCGGTGGTTCACTTGCGTTCATCTCTTCTACACATACCTGACAGCTTTAGGCTGCCTTTTCCTTGTTAGCTTCCCGTAGACCCCATTGTGGATCATTCGTTACAAGGCGGTTTGAAGCCAATCCCTGTAGATCGACTTCGAGGGGCCTACCCTCATCTTCTATAAAGCCTGAAATGTTATTCACATTTCGTCGTGGCGCCCAATCGTCGGCATATCGTACCATGAAGCTGTGACCTAGACATTTCGGTTTGTATTGTTTCTCAAACCACAGATCGAGTACATAATGTAGATAAATATTGGCCAGTAATGGGGAGATCGGGCCGCCTTGCGGCGTCCCTTCCTCATTCCTGGTTACAACTCCGTTATCCATGATGCCCGCTTTCAGGCATTTGGAAACAAGTCTCAGCATCGTTTTGTCTGCGATTCTGTGTTCCAAGAATTTGATCATCCAATCGTGATTGACGTGATCAAAATAACCTCTGATGTCTACGTCCACAATCCAATTTATTGGGGTCTTGTCGACTGCTCCTTTTATCGCCTCTAGTGCGTCGTGCGCCGACCGCCCCGGTCTGAATCCGTAAGATACATCCAGGAAATATGGTTCGTAGATCATTTGTATGATCGTAGCCATGGCGCTTTGCGCGACTCTATCTTTGACTGTCGGAATACCGAGTGGTCTTAATTTCCCATTGCTCTTGGGGATATGTACCCTTCGAACATTGCTCGCCCGATATTTCATTTCCTTGAGCTCTAGATGAATAGCGGCGATATTTTCCTCTGCCTTACTAGCAAATTCCTTCACCGTAACACCATCCACTCCTGGAGCTCCGTGTTTGTTGAGCTTTTCCAGAGCATATTGCAATAGCTCTGGTGTCATAAGATGCGCTAGAGACGTAAATTTGAGTTTCACGTCTTGTTTTGCTAATGTCTCTATCCTTTGAAGTTTCGTGAAGACATCTTCTGCATTTCTGAGCATGCTTTGTCTTTCCTTTCATTGAGTATTCATATTCGATCCCCCTTCCCTCCATGGACATTACTCCACTTCTCAGGTACTACGAAGATCTCCGACTTCTCATATTCCTTCAGAGGAGATGATTATTCGATCATCCTTTACACGGCCTCTTACCTCTTGCAGCAGTGAATCTTCACCCAGTTGTTGCATAGGAGAATATGAGACCTCCCAAGTTGCGCTACCGATCTGTTTGAAAACATGCCATCTCCTAGGACTCCGGTGGGTCTCTCTCACATCTTGCCATTCGTTGTGCGAGGTGTAGCCTTCCTTTCGTCGGAATCAGTCGGCACCCACGTGTGTTTTCGAAGCTCAATAAGTTCACTTTCCTTACGGCCTGTTTTCCCCTGTCCTACGCTTAGCCCCGGACGTCGCCGTCAAGGGTCCAAGGACTCGGTTCTGGATGCTGGCCTCGCTTGTCCAGATGGGATTTTCACCCATATAATCGGTACACCTTCTCTTGGCGCACTCAATCGAAGAAATATTTTTACATATCTTGCGAGCTTCTCCCCATAAATCTCTCCAAAGCACCTGAGATCGGTCTTTTCCACCAAGGTTAGGGGGGCAATATCTACCAGTATAGTTCCGAACATTTCTTAATTATTACAAGTTGAGTATAATGATCGTGTAATTTTATCTGAAAGAAGGTGATACGTGGCATCTCTGTCAAATACTTTATTGATGATTCCAAGAGAGCTTCCAAGCTATCTGAAGGTGGCCTACTCGCTGCGTTATGCAGATGAGCCAAATACTGGGAATTGTCTTTCACGTATTGCCCATGTTGTGCAACGCACCTTTGCTCTAATTAAAGAGCTTATTTATTACAGACCATCTTACCAAGATTTCCAAACGAATAGGAAAAAACTTCAAAGGGATTTTGAGGTAATAAATCAGACTGTATCAGAAAGTCAAAAACCTCTTTGCGTCTATTTCGTTAGTGCCCATGACCACAATGGAGCTATCTTAGGGAATCAGCTTTATTACTATCATCATTACAAAATTCAAGGGCTGCAAAATCATTTTGCTGTCGCCCCAAAGCTTGTTTCTTCTCAAGATGAGATGAAAGACTTTATGGCCTCTGTTCGAGAAAGATATGCTGGTAGGGAGATTAAATTTGTTGATGTAGTGACTCATGGTGGTAAGTCTTCTTTAGAAATTCACGCTCCAGGTCAACCTTCAATTACCGCTGAACGATTGAGAGACGATCTTTTTTCAGACTGCGCCCCTGATGCGACAATTTTATTAGATGCATGTATTACAGGATTGGGAGATAGGAATATTGCAGACGAAATTGCTAGAAAAACCCCAGGAAGAAAAATATTAGCTCCTGGTCCTTCAATGTATTTTTCAAAACCTGTGATCCGAGTGAGAGGAAATGAGCCTCGGGTAGTTTCTGCAGTCCATGGGTTTGCAATTTTTAATGCCTATGAATGTAAATCCTTTTCATATGCGGAGAGAAGACCAACGCAATATCCATATGTAAAAGACGAATCTCTGCAAGGAGACATTCTATCAATAGCCCGCTCTTCGCTACTGCGAAATGTTTAGCTCGATCGATTTGTAGGAGAGGATAGAGAGGACTTTGGGCAACAAATAAGTGCTATTTATGACCGACTTTCTCAGGAAACTAAAGCTATGGTTATAAAACATTCTCCTTGACGCCAGCCACGGAGATATTTATGGACCATTCCTACCCAAGCGATATTATACCAAACGCAATAAATAACTTCATATTTGAGCTGCGTGAAAGCTGTCGACAAATTGACGATCATAAACAGCATAGTATTAATGCAATACAATGCCGTTTACGATCGCCGATTTTCGGCGCTTTGACGCGGCTCAAATGTGAAGTTATTTGTTGCGTTTGGTATGAATCTGCTCGTAAAAAAACACGGCCTAGGCGAATTGATTTATATGATGTTTTTTGCGGAATCCTATATCTCTTAAAAAGTGCTTGTCAGTGGAGAATGTTACCAAAGGAATTTCCAGAATGGCGCACATGTCATTATCTCGACTTTGCAACTTTTAGCGACCTAGTTCAAGCCGCTTGAAGCAATTGTCTCACTATATCATCCATCCAATCCATTATTTCCGGAGGAATATTTTCTACGGAAGGGGTAATTTTGCCCTTCCTGGAAATTAAATTAATAAACGCGCTTTTCCTAGCCACCGACGCACTTGTAAGACCATCTGACTTATCCACTGCAATGATGTCTTGTGTCGACGATTCCTCTCTGCATCACATTTTTTTGATGGCTCCAATACGCTAAAAAAAGGCAATGCAAGAGCCCTTTTTATCATTGGCGATTTAAGTGAAATAGCCATAACCAACCACTTCAAACCCATGGCATTAATCACCTGAGACTGCGACGATCGAACCGCATTTCGATAATACCCTCTCGCTTTTATCTTTTTGCCTCGTCTGCGTTCTAATGTTTCGTCAACCAATAGAACCACGGAATGTTTATAGGCGACGAAGACGAGCAATATAAACAATAGGATCCTTGCTGCCCTAAGAGACGACCATTCAGTCCGGTTCAAGAGGTGATGGTATTTGGAAAAGCCTGCTTCACACTCAAGTCCCATTGCGCGCAGAGCCGAGCAAACAGTTCTTTTGCCAGCACATAAAAGCGTGCCAAGCAATAAGGTTAAAGCCTTTTTCCAGGAAGGTTTGGAAAAAAGTACCGAGAAAGGGAGTAAAACCGATAAAATGTTGCGTGATAGAGAGTCCATTAGCGCCTGTTTTTTTGTTTGCGCTAAAGAGTATGCGTGATGGGGTGCTCTCTATCAACTTTTTTCTTGTCCAATCTTATGATCGGCGAGCGCTAGCGAGTTGATCACAAAATTGTACAAAGTCGAGAGAAATACAAGAGAGTCATTTTGTGATGACAAAAGTTCTAACATAAGCCAAAATTCCTCGTCCTATAATCAAGGTTTCTATGCGTTACATTCTTGCTCTAGAGAAAAAAGAGAACATGACCCTCATCCATTACCGCCTAACATAAAATTTTATGAAAGTCCTCATTCAGCGAGTGACCCACGCACATGTAGAAGTCGATAGTAAAATCGTTGGAACTATTGAAAATGGCGTCCTCGTGTTTATTGGCATCACGCATAGCGATACGACAACTCAAGCAGTATGGCTGGCAAATAAGCTCATTAACCTACGCCTTTTTGAAGATTCCTCTGGAAAAATCAATCAATCCCTAATCGACTGCAAGGGATCAGCTCTTATTATTTCCCAATTTACCCTCTATGCCGATTGCAGCGATGGCCGCAGACCCTCGTTCACACAAGCGGCAGCACCTGAGATAGCTAAACCACTTTATGAACAATTTGTCGATGCAGTACGAAAAGGCGGTATTCCTGTTGAGACTGGGATTTTTGGAGCCGACATGAAAGTCTCTTTACTGAATGACGGTCCCGTTACGCTGTTGGTAGAGCGATGAACAAACAAAGCATTGTCAAAGCCTATTCCCACGGTTTAGAAAATGGAAACTACCACGATGTGATTCAACTGTTTTCTCCCAGTGCTATCGTACATTCTCCCCTCTATGGAAACATTGAGGCCTCCAGCTTTTATAAAGAACTTTTTTCTGATACTAAAAGCTCGAAAATTGTACTGAAAAACATTTTTATTAGCTCTGATAACCCTAATACGGCCGCTGCCCATTTTGTTTACTCATGGATGATGAAAGACGGGTCGCAAGTGCAGTTTGAGTGCATCGATGTCTTTGATTTTATCCCACAAAGCGACAAGATCCAATCGTTGACAATTATCTATGACACCTACCACACAAGAGCAGGTTTTGCAAAAATTCGTGGCTCCTGACGTATCGACAACAAGAAACACCGCTCTGTTAATGTAGACTCGCAACCTTCCGTTTTACACACCTGAGGAATGGGATGCATAGTCCTTCGATCCCAGGTCAAGTTATACCAAACGCAATAAATAATTTCATATTTGAGCTGCGTGAAAGCTGTCGACAAATTGACGATCATAAACAGCATAGTATTAATGCAATACAATGCCGTTTACGATCGCCGATTTTCGGCGCTTTGACGCGGCTCAAATGTGAAGTTATTTGTTGCGTTTGGTATTACCTCTCATGTATCCATATGCAAACAAATGACTCGAAGCCCAGAAGACTTTTTGATAAACTCCATGAAAAAAATAGAAGGTCAAGGTCATGCAAAACCACAAATCTGATCATCTTGTTTGGTTGATCACCGGCACTTCACAAGGGTTTGGCAAGGAGCTTGTCCAAGCAGCACTAGCACGTGGAGATTTTGTCGTAGCCACTTCTAGAACTCCCGATAAAGTCCTTCAAGATTTTTCAGGAGCCAAAGATCGCCTACTCACGCCTTCTTTAGATTTACGCGATCCTGCACAGATTAACTCTGTGGTTGAACAGGCTATCAGCCGCTTTGGGCGTATCGATGTCCTCGTCAACAATGCTGGCTATGGTCTGCTTGGCGCTATCGAAGAGGTAAGCGATGAGGAAATTGCAGCTATCTATGAAATCAATGTCTTTGGCCTCTTACGTATAACGCGCGCTGTACTCCCCTATTTACGCAAGCAACACAGTGGTCGGATTGTGAATATCTCTTCAATTATAGGACTGGTTGGGTCCGCAGGAGCGGGTCTTTACAGCTCTACCAAATTTGCCATTGCGGGGCTTTCTGAATCTCTTGCACTCGAAGTAGCTCCTCTTGGTATTCATGTAACTATTGTAGAACCAGGGCCCTTTCGAACCGACTTTCTTGGCAACTCCTTGGTCATTACGGATAAAGCCATTCCAGCCTATGAAAAGAGTGCAGGTTGTATGCGTACATACGCAGTCGAAAATCATAAAAAACAGGCAGGCGATCCCACTTTGGGAGCAAAAGCCATCATTCAAGCGGTTCTTTCAGAAAAACCACCCCTCCATTTATTGCTTGGAGCTGCTGCTTGTAAAAAAGCCCATGAAAAATTAGAAGCTCTCCATACAGATTTTGCTACCTGGCAAGATTTGAGTCTATCTTGCGATTTTAAACCAACTCCAGTAGAAAACGAATAGAGAAGAGCATCACTGCTCTTCTTGTTGAAAATATTCACTTTGCACCCTCTCGTTTCTCTCTAACCTTCTACGCAACAGAAGCCTTGGCAGTTGTTTGGATTCTAAATCTCCTCAACCATCAACTATAAATTTTTCTAATGAGATGCGAGAACGGCTACTCCCCTCTTGCCGTTAAAAATGGGAGTTCGTATATTAGTTGTGTTATACAACTATCAGACTTGCCATGAAAAACATTTCACGAGAAGACATCGATCTTTTAAGACACAACGCAAGGAATGTCATACGAGAACTTGGTCTTCTTAACGATGCTTATTTCGAAATTGGCGTGACCTTAGCGGAACGTCATCTTCTTATTGAACTCAATACATGTACATATCCTACGATGGGGGAAATCGCAGGGCGTTTATTGTTAGATAAGTCAACGGTCAGTAGGTTGATCGCTAAAGCTATAAAAAAGGGGTATATCCACTGCTCATTGGACGACAAGGACAAAAGAAAAAGGTTCCTTCATCTAACGGAATTGGGGGAAAAAACACTTCATGCCTTTGAACCTATTGCGTTTAATCAAACAAAAGAAGCTCTTCTCACTTTAACTGCTGAAGAGATCAAACTTGTTTATCAGGGAGTCGCCCTCTATGCAAAAGGGTTAAAAAATTCGCGATTGCAAAGCAAAACCCCCGTCTTACCTGAAGAAATGGCAAAAAAATCGAATGCGGATTTACTAGAGATTCGTAAACAACTCACCCAACTTGGATTCACCCTCAATCCGTTTAGCCAAGAAGATAAAAATTCCCTCTACGACATATTTCAAGACGTCGTTGATTCAGGTAACCAATTTCCTTATGAG
The DNA here is from genome assembly GCA_018333475.1 of Simkania sp. Taxonomy (GTDB): domain Bacteria; phylum Chlamydiota; class Chlamydiia; order Chlamydiales; family Rhabdochlamydiaceae; genus JAGXTH01. Next base: position 9,254 of record JAGXTH010000071.1, read on the forward strand.
TGCAACTCCATCGAGGAATTTTATCGCCAGTTCCTTACTCCAACATCGCACATCTACGTATGCCATTCCTCTGCTAAGGAAGTGGTCGGCGGTTTTTATGTTAGATCAAATTTTTCTGGAAGATCCAGCCATATTGCTAATGCAGCCTATATGATAAAAAAAAACTATCGAGGCCAAGGCATTGGCACTCTTCTTGTGAATGCTTCTCTAGAAATTGCCAAGGACCTAGGTTTTCAAGCCATGCAGTTCAATATGGTTTTTAGCCAAAACATCGCTGCGATCAAACTTTATCAAAAGCTTGGGTTTAATATTATTGGTACTGTCCCCCAAGCAATTCGAAATCCGGACAAAAGTTATCAAGATGGCTATATCCTGCACCGAAATTTAACTGTTTAAGAACTGTTTATTGGCATGGGAGGGGGTTATGGAAGTAGAAAGAAGCATGCAAAATATTCACTTGGACCACCAACTCCTCTTGGCCTTAGTCCGTAAGGCTTTTCCTCATTGTCAAAAGCTAAATAAATGGGAAATCCTTTCCGGAGGAGCTCTTAACACCATTTATCAATTCCACATAGATCAAGGGACCTTTGTCCTACGGCTTTATACTAGAGATCGGGGACATTGTAAAACGGAACAAACGATTCACAAGCTCATTGATAAAATGGTTTCAACACCTGAACTCGTCTATGCCGATGAAACGCATGAACCCTGGGCTTACTCGATTTTTGAGCTTATTTCAGGAAAGCATATCTCTGACATTTCAAACGAGCATAAGGCGCCTTTGTCTTATAAACTAGGGCACGTACTTGCTACCATTCATGCATTCAAATTTCATCAGGCTGGACTATTTAGCAAAGGTATCGCCATTGGCCAGCCTTTTGAAGCTGGCTCAAGCCCTTACTTTGAAAAAGCTTTTTCAGTTTTGTCCAAGAGAGGAAATGCAAGGCTTCGCTTAGGAGATCAACTAGCTGATGCCACTCTTGCATTCATGCAAAAAAATAAAGATTTTTTCCCGACAGTCAAAGATAACATATGCCTTACACACTCCGACTTCAAACCTGTGAATTTGCTCTACAACACTGAAGGAATACTATTTGTCCTAGATTGGGAGTTTGCCCATGCAGGTATTGGAATCCTTGATTTTTCCATCTTATTGCGTCATCGCAAACAATTTCCACTCGACCTCACTGCTTTAGAACAAGGATATACAAATTCGGGAGGTCATCTGCCTGTCGAATGGTTACGTTCAGCTTTCATTACTGACTTTGTGAATATTGTAACATTAATAGATACTCCCCCTGAACGACCCAAACTTTTTCACCAACTAAAACATGCTATCCAGACAACGATCGAACACTGGGATTCTATAGACAGCCTATGTCAATGTAGAGAGTCTCTTACATAAAGATTGCGTCTTGCATTGAACGATTTTTAGCTATTTTGCTATCTTCCTGAGCAATTCAAGGCATATCTACAAGGCCACAGACCAATGACATCGAACAATTTAAGTCTCTTTTGCATTCCAGATGAAAGCAAAGAAGCCGCTAATGAATGACCATAAAAACCGAGTAGGCAATGTCTTTGACCGAGCAGCACCTCAGTATGGGGGGAAAAGCTGCTCTTTCTTTAACTACTTTGGCAAACGTCTTGTTGACCAAGTGGATATATCGGTGAACCAATGTGTTTTGGATGTTGCAACAGGCAGAGGTGCTGTCTTATTTCCTTTAGCTCAAACTATCGGTCCTCTAGGACAAGTTATTGGAATCGATATTAGCAAGCAGATGTTGCATGAAACCGAGCTAGAAGCCAAAAAAAGGGATCTTACCTGGGTGCATCTTCAGTATATGGATGCAGAACATTTAGATTTTCCTGATAATTTTTTTGATTCTGTTTTTTGCGGATTTGGACTGTTTTTCTTTCCTTCTCTACCCACGGCACTCTCTGAGTTCAATAGAGTTCTAAAACCAGGAGGAAAATTGGGCGTTTCTATCTGGGGAAAAAATTCAGAGTTGGATGCCTGGATAAATGGGGAAACAAAAAAACTGTGCAATAAAAGCGGTCTGGCTACGGTTTCCTTACAGAGCGAACATGCTCTCCGAGCATCGCTGAATACTGCCCAATTCAAAAATATTCAGATCATCGAAGAAACAAAGACTTTTTTTTACGATACTCCTGAAGAGTGGTGGAATAGCCTATGGACTCACGGAAGGCGAGCCATTCTTGAGCAGCTCTCCCCTGAGCAGATCACCGGTCTATGTGAACAGGCGATCAAAACTGCTCAAAACTTGGTTACAGACGGGGGTGTGCCTGAAGAACTTCAGGTTTTCTATGGAGTTGCGCAAAAACGTGAGATCTAATGTATAATACGCCCTGAAATTCAGTGGACGATCAATTCGATCATTCCTCTTGGCTCCGGAGAACAGGAACACCTCTTACTCGTCCCAGAAGGAATCTTTTTTAAAGGGCTAATTTTTCGAATTGCAAAGCCCGCAACACCTGCTACCCATTTATAGATCGATATGAAATTATGCGACTTTGATTTTGACTTACCTAAGATTCTTATCGCTCAAGAACCTGCCCAGCCGAGGGGAAGTTCACGTCTATTGCACGTGAATCAGCAAGGAGAGCTGGAGGATCGAAACTTTTCAGACCTCCTTAATTTGCTAAGAGCTGGTGATGTCATGGTCTTTAATAATACAAAAGTGATACCAGCACTACTTAGATGCTTCAAGAGCAGTCATTTATCTACCCAGATAGACATTAACTTACTTAAAGAAATTTCAGAGGACACATGGCAAGCCGTTGTTTCTGAAGATACATGGGAATGTGCGATCAAGTCTCCGGAAAAAGTATTAGACATCAACGATGAACTACTGTTCAGCGAAGGGCTAAAAGCTGTCGTTATCGATAAAAACACTAAAGAGAAATATTCTATTCTTAGATTCAACAAATCAGGATCAGATTTGTTTAATACTTTTAAGAATTGTGGCAAGACTCCTTTGCCTCCCTATATAACCCGTGAGGAAGGTCCTTCTCTTTCCGATGAGCAGAGCTACCAAACGGTTTATGCCGAAACTTATGGAGCTGTTGCCGCCCCAACGGCCGGTCTTCATTTTACCGAAAACATGTTAGACCAAATAAAATTATTAGGTGTTCAAACCACCTTTATCACTCTTCATGTAGGAGCTGGCACTTTTTTCCCGGTAAAGACCGAGAATATAGAGGATCATCAGATGCATTCCGAATCTTTTTCTTTGGAAAAAGAGACATGTGATCTGATTAATAAAGCGAAAGCATCAGGTGATAGAATCATCGCCGTCGGCACAACAACAATGAGAGTCCTTGAAAGTACTGCTAATAACGCTGGTTTTTTAACTCCCACGCGAGGAGAAACAGATATTTTCATTAGAGAGGGGTATAAGTTTAAGATTGCAGATGTTTTGATTACGAATTTCCACACTCCAAAATCAACACTATTTATGCTAGTGTGTGCTTTTTCCGGCTATGCATCTATGCGCCAAGCTTATGCGCATGCCATTAGTAAAAAATACAAATTTTTCTCCTATGGAGATGCTTGTTATTTAGAAAGGAATCTATCTCATGCCTGATTTTGTAAGACCTCTTTTGCAAGCTCCAAACAACGAAAAAAAAATCTTATTGCACTCATGCTGTGCACCCTGTTCAGGTGACGTCATAGAAGCGATGGTTGCTTCAGGATTAGACATCACGATTTTCTTTTATAATCCAAATATTCATCCCAAAAAAGAATATGAAATGCGGAAGAGCGAGAACCGTCGATATGCCGATAAATTCAATATCCCGTGCGTCGATGCAGATTACGACCCTAAAAATTGGTTTGAACGAGCTCAAGGTCTTGAATATGAACAGGAACGGGGTAAAAGATGCACGATGTGCTTCGATATGAGATTTGCGCGTACAGCCCTTTATGCTTCGGAGAATCATTTTAAAGTGTTCACAAGTTCTCTCGGTATCTCCCTGTGGAAGGATATAGACCAGATTAATGACTGTGGGGTTAGAGCGGCAGCCCCCTACGAGAATTTGACGTATTGGACATACGATTGGAAGCAAGATGGCGGTAGTTCAAGAATGTATGAAATTGCTAAAAGAGAACGATTATATAAACAAGAGTATTGTGGATGTGCATATTCCCTCCGCGATACGAATGCATGGCGAGCCCAAAATAATATGGGAAAAATCGAGATATGCAGAAACTTCTTTTCACCCGAAGATACGGTAGAAGATGAAAGTGAAGAAGCCGTAACCAATTTTTTTAAGTTTTATCCCGATTCAAAAGAAGCTGAAAATCGACAAAACTCTTGAGTCCAATCCTATTCTTACTCCCACTATTGCATAGAAAAACGCGCTCTAGTTCAAGTTCTGCTTGTCTCACATGCACAATGACTACAAGCTCGATGTTTTTTTAAATAATACCAAACGCAACAAATAACTTCATATTTGAGCTGCGTGAAAGCTGTCGACAAATTGACGATCATAAACAGCAT
>JAGXTH010000072.1 GCA_018333475.1 Simkania sp.
AGGCTGCACTCCACAATAGGGTATGTATCTCCTGTAGAGTTTGAGGAAGCATGGGAAAATGCAAGGACTTTGAAGGTAGTATGAGCGTGTGTAAAAACGAAGTTATCGCGAGCGAGCCCTACATAGCTCGCGGAGACGATACGAGTGAAGATAAAAAATTATGTTCCAACTGTCTAAAAAAAGGTTGCAATATCAAATCGACTGAACCAGGTTTTAGTACAGCTTCTAAGAAGTCTAGGACAAATGACAGGAGCCTTAATACAGCAAGAACCTTTTCACCTAGCTGCTAAAAATTCCTTGAAACCTGCAGATTTAATGATTAAGAGGTATAGCTAGAAATAGGACCAAACACTCTACGCCTGGGTTTCTATGACCCAAGCTGGCGTTAGATATATGATAGAACTGCAACCCTAATCGATACTGTCCACTAAAAACAGCAGCGGCTTCCACAGAAGAGCGGAATTCTAAAGGATAACCTAGATTCTTATCTTGACCCTGGAAGTAAATTCCAGGAGCAAAACTTGGTGTAATAACAAAATGTTTTCCGATAAACAGATCAAGCCCTATACCACCATAGACATATGCCGCTTCCTTGCCTGTTCCCATCAATCCGATAAAAGGGCGTAATTTATAAACAATAGGGCTCCATTTATACTCAATTTGAGCCTGTGCATGGCGTCTATCCTGACGTATGATATCAAATACTCCTCCTCCTATTTGAATCAATGGAGGATCCATGGTTTTTCCTACAGCAAAACCATCTCCACAAAAACAACAAAGACTAAGTATTGTTATAATCCATTTTTTCACAGGTGTCACAGCCTCCACCAGATTTCTTTCTATCTAAAGGAAGCCCACTCGTTATTCAAATATTTTCTTTACTATCGCTGAAAATTTTTAAAACCAGGCTCTTATTTTGAATGAATGGAATACGTTCAAGAAGCTTCAAAATCGGGTTCCGGCAAAGGACTCCTGCAAACTTAAACCCCTTTGGAAAAAAAGAGCATTTTGATGAGCTTATACCAAACGCAACAAATAACTTCACATTTGAGCCGCGTCAAAGCGCCGAAAATCGGCGATCGTAAACGGCATTGTATTGCATTAATACTATGCTGTTTATGATCGTCAATTTGTCGACAGCTTTCACGCAGCTCAAATATGAAGTTATTTATTGCGTTTGGTATTAGGTTTGTGTATGCGAAACGCTTCACAGAAAGAGAGAAAGAAAACCAAAAGATTATGAAATAAATATTTTTAATAAAGAGGATTATGCATAGGCTTCAACAAAATCGATGCTCTGAATTTAAACAAATACAGCTTCAAGGGCATGCCTGTGCAAGCATAGGAGATGGGAGCAAGCTCAAAGAAAGAGGAGAACTAAAAACATTTCTAAACCGTAGTCTCCACCACGTTGGAAACTACTGGCACAAACTCTTGTTCGGGAGAACTAATCTGTTTGAATTGCTTGCCAATGAATACTACTGAATAAATCCAAGCACTTAAAACAAGCACAAGAATCATCGCTACGTAAGGTGTTGAAAGGGCAACGCTACCCATAATGATAATAAAACCTTGATAGGTCAGAGAAGCCCCTGATTTACCTATACCAGCCCCCAAACCATCAATTGCAGCTTTACCTTTGAGTCTAGCTTCAGCATCCAGAGGAAGAAAAGCTAGCTCTTTAGATGCATCAAAAACCGAGTACTTACCAGCTTTACTAAGGCAATTTTGCATGGATCCGAAGTAGACCGTACAAGCTAAAGAACTCAATCCAAAAAACGATACAGCCAAGGAAGATAAGATATTTTCAAAGAAAAGAAATGAAAAAAATCCAATAGCGAGAACTAACATGATGACTGGGGTGAGAATAGCCGGAAAGGTCCACCCCCAACGATGTACCATGAATGCAAAAAATAAACCCCCAATGGTAGCAAAAACACCAATCCCCATAGTGATTTGATTCATATGTGCTAGCATTTCATTAGGATCGGTAAAAAATCGTTTGAGCTGTTCCTTCCAAAGAACATCCGTTAGATTAATCGAGATGTTATACCCAAGAACGACTATAGCAAGGCACAAGAGATATGGTGACTTTGAAATATAACGAATGCTTTCTCTCATAGAAAGCCGCTCTTTCTGAGGTTTACAACTCCCCTGGTTGTCTGCCACCTTAGCATCTTCCTCTTGATTTATCGAACGCTGAATCCAATAAAAAACACCTATAGCAGAGCAGCCCAAAATCGTAACAAGACAGATCAATTGTTTAAGAGTCTGCCCCCAAGCATCGGCCGCTCCTTCAAAAAAACCAAAAGAAATGTGCTGACTGAAAAGAAGACCCAGGCCTCCACCTAAAATAGGTGCTACATTTGAACCGATATTAAGAATTCCATAGGTACGCTTTGCTTGGCTTACACCACTTATTTCATTGATGTATCCCCAATAGAGCACTGTCAACACCATAACAGCCCAAAGTTCTGAAATCACATAGAACGATGTGAATGTCCAGTTGCGAACCAAGGCTATCATCCCCTTGAATCCCCCTGGTAAATACGTCGTCAACCAATCGCCGAGCTGATGAAAATGCAGACGCTCGTTATTAGGGTATAAAACAAAAGCAAACAACAAGAAATAGCTTAGAAAAAAGGAGACCATGATGTAGAAAACCTTGTCCCGGCTGAACCAACGCGAGAGTCTGGTATAAAACCATGTCATTAAAAATGCCCCTGGCAACATTCCCCAAACTTTAAGAAAAGGAATAGCTTCAGCGCCTGATTCCTTAGCAGTGAGAATCACAGTATCCTTGAGAGTGCGTAAAATGCTGTAACAAATACAGAGCAGAAAGAGCAGCACTAACATAGACACGACTTTCTTAGACTCTGAACGATGAATAGGCCAGAACACCGAACGGAGAAAACCAAAAGATTTTTGCGGCACTTGTTGATCCTTGGTCCAATTATATGCTCAAACCCGCCCAGGATAGAACGTTTGGTTATTTCGTTCAATAGTCTCTATCAAAACTCCAGGAACTATACTGGTATGTTTAGTAAAACATAAAAAAATTTATATATTCAGAATGAAAAGTACACAATATCGTCCTGCAGGCCATCTAAAAACATCAAAAATAAAAAAATTTTGTTAGCACTAATGGATATCCCTACCAATGCAAAAAAAACTATTAGACCTCTAAAAGACAATCGCCGAATTAAATTTCAGTCGATTTTTAACTCTAATTTTCGGGGACTACAACTCTGAATCGATATTGCCCCCGAAAATTTAGATTAAAAAGCGACCAAAATAATCCGAAAACTCGACGAAACATTAATTCAGAGATTGTCTCTAATGTTTACGACCAGATCCCCGATGCTTTGAGGAAAATCGATGAGCAGTATTTGCACGAGGATTTCGATGAAAAGATCGAGCATTAGGGATAGATGCAATTTTAATAGATGGATCTGGCTCATAGCCAGGGATGACTGTTTTAGAAAGAGTACATTGTAGAAGGCGCTCAATATCTTTTAGCAATTGATGTTCATCGATACATACAAGAGAAATAGCTTCTCCCTCATGGCCAGCACGACCTGTACGACCAATCCTGTGTACATAGTCTTCGGGGACATTGGGAAGCTCAAAATTTATAACATGGGGTAATTGATCAATATCCAGACCACGTGCAGCTATATCTGTAGCAACTAGCACTCGAACAACACCCTGTTTAAAGTCCATTAGCGCCTTGGTACGAGCCGCCTGGCTTTTATTGCCATGAATAGCCGTAGCACTGATACCGTCCAAAACAAGCTGCTGAGAGAGTCTATTAGCACCATGCTTAGTGCGGGTGAACACAAGTACCTGCCTCCAGTTCCTGGATGCTATAAGAAAAGAAAGGAGCTCTCGTTTGCGTTTGCCATCTACAGGATGAATCACCTGTGAGATGCTCTCAGCCGTAGTATTACGGCGAGACACTTCAATCATCTTTGGAGATTTCAAAAAAGCATCAGCAAGTTTCTTAATCTCGTCGGAAAACGTTGCAGAAAATAAAAGATTCTGCCGCCCCTTAGGGACCATGGCAAGAATTTTCCTGATATCATGAATGAATCCCATATCCAACATGCGATCTGCTTCATCAAGAACCAAGATCTCCACTTTAGATAGGTTGACAGTTCCTTGAGAAACGTGATCCAACAGACGCCCGGGTGTTGCAATAAGAATGTCCACTCCACTACGCAAGGTGTTGATCTGGGCATTAATACTTACCCCCCCAAAAACAATAGCCGACTTTAAAGGTAAATATTTACCGTACGTTTTCACACTTTCCCCTACCTGAGCTGCCAGCTCCCTAGTGGGCGTCAGAATTAAAGCACGAATAGCATTCTGCCCTCGAATTTTTGGTTGCAAGCTCAAACGCTGAAGCATTGGCAGAGTAAAACCGGCTGTCTTACCTGTACCTGTTTGCGATCCAACTAACATGTCATGACCCTCTAAAACAACAGGAATCGCCTGCTGTTGGACTGACGTGGGCTCGTGATAGCCTTTTTCGGCAATCGCGCGAAGTAATTCTTCTGAGAAATCAAAGGTTTTAAATGACATATCACTTGTGTTGCTATAAAAATTAAAAAAATTGCTCCCACAGGCATGAGAAACCCACGCTTCAGGAGCAGATCGTAAATGGAATGACCAGGAGAGAACAGGTCGATCTCTCCTACTGGCTACAGACTCCAGGAACCGGTTTCACAGGCTAAATAGAGAGCCCCTTCATGAATGATAGACCCTCTTTTAACTGGCTAGGAAATTCCGAAGCAGTAAGATATATTACAGAATGGTCACTTCGATAGCTTCAGGACCTTTGCGTCCAGCGCCTTCTGCGTATTCTACTTCCTGTCCTTCATGCAAGGACTGAGCATCGCCTTCAACATTATTGGCATGAACAAAAAGATCTTTACCACCGTTGTTAGGTGTGATGAAACCAAATCCTTTTTGTGAGTTGAAAAACTTAATTTTACCTCTAGATTTTGCCATATTGACCACCTTATTTGTTTGTAGTATCGCTCCTAAAAACTCATTTTTTGGAGCAATATCATTTTTTACTTATTTTGCTATTTCCTGAAAACTAGGTATCTCAAGAGACACAAAGGACACACTTATACATGGTTCGTTGTTTTTTTACCTAATTTCTCGACTTTTACTAAAAAAAAACAATTCCCTTGCTCTTTTTTAGAGACAATCAGCTAAAAATTAATCCGTTAACAGTCTCTTCAATTTTTCAATGAATTCAATGGGATAGCTTATTGTTAATAATTCAGCGACCCTACCTGGTTCAAACCAATCGAAATGCATATGCTCATTACTTAACTGAACAGCTCTATCACCAACGACATCACAGAGATACGTTGCAAAGATTAAACCTACATCCCCATTTTGAACAGGAATGCGAATGCTCGATAACACCATAACAAAAGGCCTTAGAAACATTAAGTTTTGCAGCCCCGTTTCCTCATATACTTCACGCTTAAGCCCATCCTCTAACGATTCTTTTCTTTGAATACGCCCCTCAGGAATATCCCAATAACCTCCATTTGTATTCTTAAGGTCCTGAGAGTTCCCTTGTAGTAAAAGCAGCTTCCCCTCGTTATTCCGAATTAGAGCTTTTACGCCTATATGGAAACAGTCTTCTTTGCATACACATATAATAGACCCCTTCCGAAACTACGCTTCAGTCGACTTTTTGAGTTCTTTTGAACTTCTTTTCGGTTGTTTTTTGGGGAATGGTTATATCAACATTCATATAATATATTACCCAAAAAAAGTTGAAGAGCGGTCAAAACAACCTCTAAAGTCGATAAATCCTTAGTTTTAGAAAAGGTCTAGTGTGTTTCGACCTTAACAAAAGCTCTATCCTAGCAATAAAATTCTCCTAGGGACACATCTCCGTCTCCTCTTAAGCTAAAAGCTTATTACTAGCTTCTTGCTTAAGTTCTTTATCTACAATTGCTGTAACCGCGATATCAGACCAAACATTAAGGGCTGTTTCCACCATGTCAAGAAATGCATAGAAGGGCAAAATGATCCCTAGCATCTTGATAGGAACTCCCATTGCAATTAGAAAAGCGCTGCTTAGAAAAAAACAGCCCATTGGAACACCTGCATTCCCAATAGCAGCAAGTGTTGCTAAGACAACCCAGAGTCCAAGTTCCCAAATAGAAAACGTCCACCCATGTACAGTTGAAACAAATAACACGGTCGTCAGAATGAACGCCGCGCACCCATTCATATTGATAGTCGTGCAAAGCGGCAGTGAAAAATGAGCAGTTTTTGCATGAATCCCCAATGTTTTTTCGGCACATTCAAGAGTTACAGGAAGGGTTGCATTAGAAGATTTAGAAAAAAATGCCAAGAAAAGAGCTTTGGAAGCTCCCTTGAAAATTCTTAACGGTGCTATTCCTTTAAATTTAAGCATCAACGGGATGACAACAATTCCTTGTAAAAAATTAGCTCCTAACACAACGCCCAAATAGAGCATAATACTGCTGAACTGTGAAGAGTTGTTTTGTATATCCCCCATAAAAAGAGTCACAAAAGCCCAAATCCCTAACGGCATTATGAAAACAACCAACCCAGCAACCTTCAAAATCAGTTTGAAAGCTGAGGAAAAAAAGTGATGAAGCATTTGTTTGTTTTCATCTGGAATTTTATGTGCTGCTGCTCCAAATAAAAAGGCAATAAATACGATTCCCATCACATTATTTTCTAAGAATACCTGAATGAGATTTGAGGGCACAATATTGAGAAAAAATGAAATATAAGAAGCTTGCTGTACCGACGCTTGATCCCACTCCACATCTTGAATAGATTCCATGTGAGCAGGATTCACTCCTAAAAAAAGGATGAGCGCAATACTGGCAGCAAGCAAGGTCGTTAAAATTGTATATTTGAACACCTTTCTTCCTAAGATCTTCATTTCTCCAAAGCCGTTCATCCCTAGTATTGTCGAAAAAATCGACAAAAAGATGATTGGAGCTGTAATACACTTAAGAAAATTCATTAAAAGAGATGCTATTACTTCTGCGGTTTTCGAAACTATTGGTTGCTGATACAATCCAGTAATAACACCAAGAAAAATAGATACAAAAATAAAAATATACGATCTTGAAATATTGCTCATAATAAAAATGCTCTTTTTTAAGAATTTGCTGCGTAGTTAATATTTTATACAGAAAAGTTTAGGCGTGCGCAGATTGCGCACAACAAAGAGCTGAAAAAACCTTAAGAGTACGGACGATGATTCTCATAGGCCCATAATATCAATCTACGACTTAGCAAGCAAGAACAATTGTCTTTGAGCCATTCCCGCTGTAGCGAGAATGGGAATTGTTCATAACTAACCACCGTCCAGCATAGATAATGCGGCACAATTAGAAGTCGTATATTTTTTTTGACGTCTATTACTCGCGCTAGGGTTTAGTTTTAATTTTCTATATCGCCTCTCTTGCTTGCCTATTCCTCACGCCGCCTTAACAAGGCTGCGCATTAACTCGGATCTATTTTGGCGAAGACGTCCTACAGCAATTGCCAACATAACG
>JAGXTH010000073.1 GCA_018333475.1 Simkania sp.
ATACCAAACGCAATAAATAATTTCATATTTGAGCTGCGTGAAAGCTGTCGACAAATTGACGATCATAAACAGCATAGTATTAATGCAATACAATGCCGTTTACGATCGCCGATTTTCGGCGCTTTGACGCGGCTCAAATGTGAAGTTATTTGTTGTGTTTGGTATAACTGATTCCTTATTCTATATCAATCTTGTTGATTTCTAATTGGTTGCAAAAGATAAATGATGGCGTTTCTGTTTTTTTATTTGTTGATATTTTAATTTCAATGTTGCATAATGCATAGTAACATATTTAATAAAAAGGTTGGTAATTATGTCAGATCCAGCACGTAGAGTAGGCGCAACAGGGGCGCAGTTTCATAGCACGTCAGCCCCAGAACGATCTAGAATGTCTGGTGAAACAGCTAGGACGCACCAGGCTGCCTTTCCTGGTGGGGGGAGTTTTCGAGTCTCGAACCCTAAAGGGGCTGTCGAGGATGGTTATGAGGTAACAATGCGGCCAGCTCCTAGCACAGTGCATCTAGGGACCAGCACCAAAGCGTCATTCCGAGCAAAAGAGGTAAGCGACAAAAACCAAACTGCTATGGAGGGTGATTTTAATACCATCCAAAGGATGTTAAAGAAGATTCCTGCTTATAGAGATATGAAATACCTAAGCATTGACCTTAATCATGGCCTTTTTACGATCCATATGCCAGACGGAACGGACATCACGAAGGGCCGTCCAGAGATTAAGCAAGAGCTTCGTCAGGCTCTACAAAGATCGGAGCACCCAGATAAAATTGCAGCACACATTGAAGAACTTGACCTGGCGCTCATTCGGTTTCGTAGTATTGCTGCGCAGGAGGGTGTGCGGCATGTTTGGCCACATGCTATTAGAGGCGAAAGCACAAGAGGAAATTTTGTAGGTGCGAGAGCTTTACAGCATAACCATCCTATTATTCAGCGTAAGCAATGCGAGTCCCTAAAGTATGGACAGGAGCAGATAAAGGCTCTTTTGGCTAAGGTGCCAGCTGCTGAACGGCCTAGAGCTGTTGAACGGGTTCTTAAGGCTGAAGCATTTTTGATCAAAATGAAGGAAAATTTAACTAACGAATTGCAACGAATAGAAGCGGCTTTGCCTACTGCTAAAAAAGGGGATATAGCAAAATTAAAGCATAAACAAGAGTCTTATCTAAAACTTCTAGATCAAGTGCAAAAGGATACGGCACGGTACGCTCTCTATTGTGCAGCGATTTTCAAAGATCCCGAAGAGTGTTATAATGCGGTTTGTCAGGAGATGTATCGAGAAGCTTACGCAGGTCAGCCACATAGGCCCTCTTTTGCGGACTTCATGGTGTCTATGGATTCAGCACCACTTAGAGAATATGCTGCAGATGTCGCTTCTTCGCTTATAGCAGATCCGACTCAGTATCATATATTCTGTAAAGATCATGAAATTTCACCGAAGCAGGATCATGTCAATACTTTCTTAATACAAGGATTACACAGCAAGTCTGGTAGGATCAATTACAATACAATATCTATTGGATTTTCAGCTGAGGAGAAGAGAGATCTTGCAGCGGGGGTTCAAGCTACGAGGACTTGGGCTGAGCGGGCTGTGCAGGCTAGGCTTCAGGTCGTCGATCCTACAAGAACCTTGTCTCCAGAAAAGAGGATGGAAGCGGCGTTAAATCAGAAGGGCTGGGGAGATCTTTTCGAAGATCCTCAGGTTTCTAGTAATATGTTCACAACACCCAGAACTGGTTGGCAAAAAGCTGTAGCATACCCTCTGTACCCAGTGACAGCTGCTGTGCAAGGAATTAAAGGTCTTTGGAAGAAAAAACGCCCTTAGAGTCAATCTGTAGTGCTCCCTAAGCTGTTTTAGTACAATGCACTAAAACAGCTTAGGGAGCACCTTTTTCCATGCTGACTTACTGAAGTCAGCTTCGATCTCCACACTTTATTGTTGATAAAGATTCTTCACCCGATTGTATCATCTTAAATCTAATCGACTATAGCTCTAAAGTAGTCATACTCTTCAGCGGGTTTTGCATCACTGTCCTGGGAGCGATCTTCGAACAATTCCAATATTTACTAATACATTTTTTGTATATGTTTTTTATGATGTTTTGTGTATAATTTATTGTATTCATATAGTAAACATTTAATTTTTTAACATAAAAGATGACATATGAGCTTACAACCTAAATCTTTGAACGATCTTATAACCCAATTACAAGGGATAAATCAGACTATTGATGAGCATCCTCTTGTAGAATCACATGGAGTGCGAACAAGAGGCGGAAGGACATTTACCCTTGTGGCATCTGGAAGAGGTAGCCAATTGGATAAAATCGGTAAGGAGATTCAGGAAGTCGATCGTTGTTTTCAACAGCTGGCTTCTTCAGGGGCCCTGCTTGGTAGAAATCAGGAACAGTCAAAAAAAGACTATGAACAGCAGTTTGACCGAGCTTTAAAAGGTTATGAAAGAATCATCCCTCCAGCTAAAGCCACCCCCCCGATTTTAGAAAGAACATCCCGTGAGCAAGCGCTTGATGATGAGTTGTTACCTCGTATGCATCATAAAGCATTGAGAATTAAAGAAGATTTTGATCGAGAGTGGCCAAACCCTAGAATCACTGGCGGAGAGGTTTGGGACAGCCAGAGTCCAAGATCTCCTTTACACCAGTTTTTTTGTACATGGCAATCTATCGCTATCTTAGACGCAGCGCCTCGATTTGATCGATTCGACAGCGTTGCTAAAGTTTGGAGAGTGATCCCCTATGGACAAAGGAGGTCTATTTGCCAACAGTTAGGTATTGATTCGTTTAACGCAGAAGCAGAGTTGCAAAGGTTGCTTGATAATGAAAGAGCTCGAGATTTTGCAGCGTGCTTAATGTACTTGAGTGATGAAGATATAGCAACCCTCGAAGCTCGTCTAAAAGGATTGGAAGGTTTTGAATGGTTGGTTAACTATATCGAAGCTTTTAAAGAGAAGGAAACACTCATCGTGCTCGCCCTCATCAATGATGAGGGTATTTTTGCAAATGTAGGAGACGTAGTTAAAAGCATCGCTGAACGGGTTGTGCAAGAGAAACCGCTTCGTGAGGAGATGAGTAGAAGGATATCAGAGCAAGACTCTAAAGTGCAGGGTCCGAATCCAAGAGCTCTTGTAGAGTGTATTGATCGTGCGCAATCGAGTACTCCTTGTGTATTTGCACGGATGTACAATGAAGTATTGGCAATTATGCATGGCAAGGAGTCTGATGAAACAAAGAAACAAATATTGAGAAAAAAGATCGAGGGGCTGTCACTAACAGAACAAGAGGCTCTCTATCAGCAGATTCACCGTCTGCATCCTGACCGAGCAGACAGATTAGGTTGGGGACAAAGACACGCATTGGACGATTTGGGTATTTTTCTTGGTGCAATATATGCTCTTTGTCCAGCGAATCAGGCAACTCCCTTTTCTTCACTGATCTCAGATTTACAAAAGATCTTGCATAGCAAAAATAGAGGTCAAGATCAGCAAGGAGAGATTAAAAAGGTTTTAGAGAGAGCAAAAAAAGTTCTTAGTGATGAGCATTGGAGAACATTGCGAGCCGTTTTTTATCACCGGTTCCCGTCTGCTAAAGAACAGGGATGGGGATTCCAGGGTGAAGAAAAACAATTTCCCAAATATCCACATCATCTTCTACTTAGCTTGCATGCGATCACGCATGAATATGGTTGTCAAGAGTTTTGGAGTTCTATGAAGTCTCAAGGGATTCCCTTAGAGGAGATCCAGAAATTGGCTTCTAAGCTTCCGTCAGAAATCGCAGCACCTCTTCTTGAAGTTTGTCAGGTGCAAGTGGGGGGAAGAACACATCCATCCAAACAGGAAAAAAGTAGTGATGAGGTTCTTTGGTGTTGCTATAACACCATCGAATCTTGCAAGAGGCAGGAGATCTTAAAAACTTCCCTAGAAGAAAAGGTTCAAGACAGTGCATTTTTTCAACGCATGTGGGATCTGTCTCCTCTTTGTGCTGACTTGCGTAGTGGGCAAGTGATAGCTTTGGATCTAACTGTTATCGAAGAAATACAATATAGACTAAAGCTACTTGACCAATTACAAGCATTGTGGACTGGAGCTGCTCAACGGTGTGAGCTAGATCAAGGCATTTTGGGTACATTGATCCATCGCATTCTTCTACAACCAGATGTTTTAGTAGGAGAAGATCGGGAGTTTGCTATACTGAGCTGTGCACTGCATGAAGTAGCTACTGCGGAGCCTGCTTATGATCCTCAAGTGGCAAAAGAAGTATTAGAAATGATGGCAAATGCGACGAGTAGGCGGCAGTTGTCAGGCATAAAACGTGCTAGACCGAGTGTGTTGGATGACACAATAGGTGTTTCAGAATGGACTTTGAAGGGTGTTTCAGAATTGGCGCTTGCTCTTCCTATGCAGGGACGGCCTTTGGACTATACAGGACCTAGACAGTTTAAGGACCTGGTCTTTTTTAAAAGGGATGGCGCCATAATAGCTAAAATGAAGTCGTTAGACCCCGCAATAGCGAAGGACGGTAAATATAAGGTCTCCCATCTATATAGAGAATCTAAGAGTTCGGAAATCGATGAGGGTATAGGATTTCATTCGACTGCCCCTACGACCTATATGCGTGTGACTCTAGGAGAAGGTATCTTGAAGCTCTCCAGAGAGTATTCGCTTAGCGCAGAGTGCGGTGATGCTCTTTTTGCTCATTTGCATCCACTTCTTAGTGAAGCGATAAAAAAACGTTTGCCGACCTGGGATACAGCTTCGGCTCAAGAAAAATCCAAGGCATTACAGCTCTTTTATGAGCGAACAGGGGCGACAGACTTATTACAGGTTGTCGTAGAAAAACTAGAACAGGGAAAAGACATCCAAGAGATGTTGCCAATGTTCCATTGGCTACCGGTTAAAGTGCGATACGCGGTTTACGGTAAACAATATGAGGTGAAACCGCCTAAAGCCAAAGTCCCTTTTGGTTATGGACAATTCTGTTTTGAAAATACACAGTCGTACTCCAGTACAAATAATGAAAAAATCAGGGCTATTAAGAGATGTTTAACTTCCACAAGCGGGCTTCAACCGAGCTATCCGGAAGAAGGATTAGGGTCTATTCAACTATGGCAAGCTGATGCTCGAGAAGTCACAGACCTCTTATCCAAGGAAGTAACCGCGGCTGCTCGATTAAAAGAGGTGCCTAAGGAAAGGGTTGATCTATACGCTTTGAGTCATTTGATTAAAGGACATGGCGATATACACACAGGGAATATCTTATTTAAGAGGGGTTCAAAACGGTATATCGATTGCGATGAAGAGCATTGCTTGCCAGCTAGGAATGATTACAATCAGCAGATCATGTGGGAAATGGGTCTGCCCACTGCAGAAGAACCTATCAGACCATTGTTAATGCACTTCCTGAGACATCCTTATATTGAACGAACTACTGCAGCCTTGATGCAATATTCTAGGCGACATTCTTTAGCTTCATTCAAAGGAGACTTGGATAAAGAGTTTGAAGCTCCTAGAAAAGCCATGACTGAAAGAGTGGCTAAGTTAAAGCTGACTGCTGAGAGAGTTACCGATATTAGAGGAGGGATAGCAATGACTACTCAAGATCTCTTTTTTAGCCTCTTTGGTGGTCAGGAAGAACACACGAGGTTGAAAGGTTCCCCACAGTGCAGGGATAAGAGTGCTGTGATTTTTGAACAATATTTAGGTACAACGGCACCTCGAGTCCAACCCTTGCGTACGCAGATGGCTCTGGATGGTCTCCCTCCTAGTAAACCGAGCTCTAGTAGTAAACACAAACCAAGCAAACCACCAGCTCCTACCAAATATGAGACCTATTGGGAAAACATTAAACAGCTCTCTAAACCAAGCTCAAAAAAGTAGGTTGTCAGTTATACCAAACGCAACAAATAACTTCACATTTGAGCCGCGTCAAAGCGCCGAAAATCGGCGATCGTAAACGGCATTGTATTGCATTAATACTATGCTGTTTATGATCGTCAATTTGTCGACAGCTTTCACGCAGCTCAAATATGAAATTATTTATTGCGTTTGGTATTAGTCTGAAGATAGATCCTGACTCGAGAGAGTCAGCTCGATCTTCAGACTAGCGGTCTGATCTGGATATTGCATAAAGGACTGACTGACTTTATATAGATCCGAGTCCCTACCTTGATCAGGGCTAAAACTCACCGCAGCACTGATCAGAGAAACGTTTTCACTAGCGTTTTCGATGTTTAAAGGTTGGGTAATAACTGTCTGGATTGTTTGCGCGGAATTTTGCATATCTTCCATTAAACGGTCAGCGGGACGGTCTGCTGTTTCTAAGGCTTTTCTGGAGGTCTCATCGAGATCTATCGTAGCATTTGCAAAATCTGGTAATTGCTGTTCTTCAGGAGGAATCAGTTCATTGAAACGGTCGATTTTACTTTTTAACTTTTGTACAAGTTGTTTGGCAGCGGGTCTTTGTGTGGTTGTAGCCCCACTACTTCGATGGATAGGTCCAACACCCATATCAGACCTCCCCGTGTTTTTGTGGAGAGGAAGAGTCTTCCTTACGCTCACGAAGATGCCGCTTTTTCTCTGAGCCTCTTGAAGAGCGTTGTCTGCGGCGATCAGGATCCCCGATAGGGGAAATGTTTTGGGGCCAGCCAGAAAGTGGGGGTAAATTAGCCATATAAGTTCCTAGGGTTTAATAGAACTCTTTCGAAACTAAGGCCTCGTCGATTTTTGGGATTATTTTGACCGCAAAAGAACCCTAAAATCGACGGAATCTTAATTTCAAAAGAGCTCTAATTAGGAAATAGGCTTTTATCTTGTTTATTGTCAAATGACCGTTATTTCTGGATTATAGTTGCAAAACTCAGGTTCGACCGATTTCCTGGGCTTTGTAACTACCTCTAAACGGTCGCCTTGCGATGAGCTAAATAGTCTTCTAGGCCGCCATCAAAAACACAGATGCCGGTGTCCTCGAGAGCAATAATACGCGTGGCGACTTTATCGATTAAATCACGGTCATGGCTAGCCACGATCACAGTTCCTTTGAACTCTTCAAGACCCCAAGCTAAAGCGGAAACAGCTTCTAGGTCGAGATGGTTATTTGGTTCATCGAGGACCAGGGTATTGAAGTCAGCGAGCATCATGGCGGCTAACAGCAATCTAGCTGTTTCTCCTCCGGAAAGCGCTGTAAGTGGTTTAAAGGCATCATCGCCGGCAAAGAGCACCTTACCAAGTACGCCGCGGACATCCTGGTCATAGATGCCTTGTTTACGCCCTTTTAGCCATTCAAAAGCTGTTGTGGAAGTGTTCTTATTAATGACTTCGGAGTGGTTCTGGGGGAAATAACCGATTAAAGTTTGATGACCAGTCTCAATTTTACCACTATCTTGAGGTAAAACCCCGGCTAACATTTTAAGGAGAGTCGTTTTTCCACGTCCATTATTCCCTATGACGGCAATTTTATCGCCTCGATGAACCTCGAAGGAGAGGTGTTGGATCACTGGACGACCCTCATAGCCCTTGCAGATGGAATCTAATTTGAAAACGATTTTTCCGGAGGTTTTCTCGGAGGGATAAAAACGTATATAGGGACGCTGAATATTAGATTTTCTTAGTTCTTGAGGTTGTAAACGGTCGATTTCTCGGACACGTGACTGCACTTGGCTAGCTCTAGTTCCAGCCCCGAACTTAGCGACAAACTCTTTTAACTGAGCAATCTTTTTTTCTTTCGACTTGTTCTCTGCTTCTGTTCTTTCTCGGATAGCGCTTTTTGCCACAATCATGGCATCGTAATTACCTGGATAGACGATAAGGGTGTCATAGTCGATATCTGCGATTGCCGTTGTTACGGCATTAAGGAAGTGGCGATCATGGCTAACGACGATGAGGGTGCCCTGGTAGCTGTGTAGAAATTCTTCAAGCCAGCAGATAGAATCTAGATCAAGGTGGTTAGTAGGCTCATCAAGAAGCAGAGCTTCTGGATTACCAAAAAGGGCTTGGCAAAGCATGACCTTGAATTGCATGTCATTGGGGATGGTGCGCATCGATTTCTCATGGAAATGGGAGGGGATGCCCATGCCTGAGAGGAGCATTTCTGCATCGGCCTCTGCCGTATAGCCATTTTCATCGCCGACAATTTCTTCAAGCTCTCCCAACCGCACACCGATTTCATCTGTCATTTCTTGTTCGTATAACTGGTCGCGTTCTTCTAGAGCCCCCCACAAACGTTGGTTGCCCATCACGACGACATCGACTACACGAAAATCTCTAAAAGCTTCGATGTTTTGGCGGAGATAGCCGATACTCTTCGGTAGTGTTACTGTACCGCTAGTTGCTTCTTCTTGCCCCATGATGATCTTGAGGAGTGTTGACTTACCCGCACCATTAGGACCTGTGAGACCGTAACGTGTGCCGCGATTAAAAGTGACTGTGATGTCTTCGAAAAGAGTTCGGCTGCCGACTCGCTTAGAAATATTGTTTAAAGTGATCATTTTGATAGATTGAAGCTTTAGAGAGGGCATTTTAGCAGATTCGCTTTCCCTATACAAGAGAGTATTTTGTCCCTTTACAAAGGATCTAAGATGTTAGACCAAGCTATTGAAAAATTTTTAGAACATCTTACTCTTGTCAAACAGGCCTCTTTTCATACGATCCGTAATTATCGGGTAGATCTAGAGTCTTTTCGATCCTTTGCTAAGCAGCAGGGGGAAGAAATGAGTAAGAAAGTGTTTCGAGGCTATTTTGCTAAGCTTCATGAAGAGGGGTGTGCTCGTCGGACTGTATTGAGGCGTCAGTCTGCTCTTCGTTCTTTGTTCAAATATCTTATTAAGGAAAAGGTTGTAACATCGAATCCTTTAGATGCATTACAACGCCCTAAACTTGATAAAACTCTTCCCAGACTTCTCACTGCGCAAGAGATTGGATTATTTTTTGAACAGCCAGATATCAAAACATTAATGGGGATACGCGATCGATGTATTATGGAGCTTTTTTATAGCTCAGGGATACGGTTGAGCGAACTTGCTTCATTGAATCGTGCTGATCTTAATTTCAAAGAAAAGAAAATTAAGGTGCGAGGAAAAGGGAAAAAGGAACGCATGATCCCCTTAACAGCTAATGCTTGCACATGGTTGCAGCTATATCTTGGGTCCAAAGAGAGATATGCAGATGGGGATATGCATGTGGCAGAGGTTGATAGTCATGCGATCTTTCTTAATCGGTGGGGAAAGCGGCTATCAGTACGTTCTATAGATCGGATGTTTCTTGAGTACTTACGATCTAGTGGGTTGGCAAACCGTGTGACCCCCCATACCTTACGGCATAGTATTGCTACGCACTTATTGGAACAAGGGATGGATCTGAAGACAATCCAGAGACTTTTAGGTCACAGTGCATTATCCACTACGACGATTTATACACAGGTTTCAACGAGGTTAAAGAGAGAGGTGTACGAAAAAGCTCATCCTCTAGAAACAAAGATCAAACAAGGAAAAAATCCGGGAAAGTAGTAAGCCGGATTCTGTCAGCCGGTATTAAGCGGCGGGTAATCATTCCTCTAGGGCCTTTGTCGCCAAAGGCCTCTGGCGGCTTTATACAAAAAGCGCCCACGGAGCGCGGGCATATGCTTAGTGTATTTCATAGCCTTACTTTGGATAGGGTTTGTCACATCCGGCATTTCTGCCGGTAAGGCCAACTCATTCAAGTCGGCTTTTCATCCTAGCTTTGAGATGGCCTACAGAGAGACAATATCAAAGCGGGGCTGTTTTCTGTTACACTTTCCGTAGCCTTACGACCCCCAGTCTTTCACTGGTATCCTCTCCTGCAAAGTCCAGACTTTCCTCCCCTGCAACAAAACATTACAGCGGCGATTACCTTACTTTCCCGAAAAACACAGTCCCTAATAATAAGCCTTAAGTAGTAGCAGCTCTACGGCGACGGCGGCGAGTAGCAACACTGCTTCCTTCAAGGGCTTCACTATCCTGCCAGTAGTGGATGCGTGAACAATGTTCGCAAAAGATAATATTTTCCCCTTTGCGCACGAGGTTTTCATGTTGTGCTGTTAGCGTGATATGGCATCCGCTGCATGTCCTATTTTCAATAGGCACGATGACGCGATCTTTTTTATTATGAAGCAGACGATCGTAAATACGGAGGATTTCCGGATCAGCTTGCGTTGCCAAGGCGTCACGTTCAGCCCTAAGAGCTTGACCCTCTTCATTGATTAACTGAATGCTGGCTTGGATTTCCTTTTCTAAAGCAAGGCTGCTTTCTTCGGAATTTTTGAGACTATCTTTAATTTTTTGTAAGATGTCTTCTTCTGTAACTCGTTTGTCTACGAGGTCCGATGTTCGTTGTTCAAGAGAGATGCGCTCACGTTCCGCAGCTGTCATTTCTTGAGTAAGAGCATTAAACTCATCCACTTTTTTGATAGAGGATTGTTGGGACTCAAGTTTTTTTATTTTTGCGGAAGTTTCTTGGATCTTAGTTTCCATCGCCTGGATATTTTTTGATAGGTTCTCTATCTCCTGCGATTTCTCGGTGATCTGAGCGTGAAGTTCTTGTCGCAGATCAGCGATCTGTTCTAATTCTTTGCGACGTTCTTTTCTCACGCGCATTAGACGAATCATTTTCATGTCGAGTTCCTGGATGTCCAGGACGATACGAAGAGAATCTTGCATGGAATTTCCGTAAAGTTAGCTAAGGCAAGACAGTACTTTATCTAGGGAACTCAATATTCCTCAAGAAAAACTGCGTGTATAGTACATTCTCTTGGTTAAATGGATGCTTAAGTAGATTATAAGGGAGGAGATCTTATAGGGTGAATGTCTATGGAAACGAAAAGTTAAACATTTTATTGTATGTCTAAATCTTTGGAGGTCGAGATGGGGAGCTGGTGGACAAGGTTAAAAAAAATATTGTCAAGCGGAAATTGCGGAAAGGTCTCTAGGGTGACAATTACTTATGATAGTGGGTGGGGAAATACAATATACATTCGTGGGGAAGGGGGAGGGCTAAGTTGGGAAAAGGGTATAGCAATGGTGAATGTCACCGCGGATGTGTGGGAATGGAAAACGTGTCAACAATTTGATATTGGCAGTTTTAAAGTGTTGATCAATGACGCGGAATACGAGTCAGGAGAAAACCATGTGTTGATTTATGGTGGAGAGGTTCGTTATTCGCCAAAATTTTGAAGCGCATATTTGACTTCGTGGGCCTAGGTTCTATGCACAGCGAGGGGAGAAAATGCTTGCGCAACAGGCATGAGCTCTATCGTATTGATATTTACGTGGGGGGGGGCTGAAGCGCAAAAATAGATGACTTCGGCGATATCATCAGGTTGTAAAGGCTCTGTTTTTTCATATACTCGCGTAGCTTTTGTTTCATCTCCCCGAAAACGGACTGTAGAAAATTCTGTCCCTCCTGTGAGGCCAGGTTCAATGCAGCTGACGCGTAAATGAGTGCCCAACAGATCGGCTCGTAAATTTAATGAAAATTGATGTGCAAAAGCTTTCGATCCACAGTAGACATTCCCTCCTGGATAGGGGTAGTGACCGGCTACAGATCCGAGGTTGATGATGTGGCCTCGATTGCGTTTAACCATATGAGGAAGAACGGTGTGGGTGCAGTAAATAAGCCCTTTGATATTGACATCGATGCACTGTTCCCACTCATCGAGATTAGCCTCTTGGGCGCGATCTAGACCGAAAGCACCTCCCGCATTGTTGATGAGGAGATCAATGGGGCCAATCTCTTTTTCAATCTGTGTAAAGGCGTTTTCTACTGCGGAGCGCGAAGAAACATCCAATCCAAAAATGGCAATCTCAGTATTAGGAAGCTCTTTGCGGAGGTTCTCTAATTTGTCCTTACGGCGCGCGATAAGAACTAGACGGTAATTTTCTTTAGCAAAACGACGTGCAGTTGCAGCTCCGATGCCAGCTGAGGCTCCTGTAATAACGACGGTGGGGATGCTTGATGATTTGCTCATTGTATTTATGGTGAAGCGCCCAGTACTTTAGAGCTGGGAAAAAACACCGCTCCTTTTTTTGTGATTTAACACAATGAATGATTTTTCTATGTAAACATCTGCAATATAAGTTTCAGATCCTACCTCTATTTGTAGAAGTTCTTTCAGAAAAAATCTACTTCCAGCATCGTAACTAATAAATTTGAAGTGGACCGATGTAGAGATTCAGTTGTCTATAGGCGACAACATCTTGGACATCGACCTTGAAATTATCAATAAAAGGAAGAAGTGTGTATGGATGCTGTCTTGCTCTCTCGAGTGCAATTTGCCTTCACCAGCATGTTTCACTATATCTATCCACCTTTAAGTATAGGGCTTGGATTGATGTTGGTGATTATGGAAGGGATGTATATTAAAACTAAGAAACCTCTCTATAAGGAAATGACTAAGTTTTGGGCAGGGGTTTTTTCTTTAACATTTGCTCTTGGAGTGGCCACAGGCCTTGTTCAAGTTTTTGGATTTGGGACTAATTGGGCTACTTACTCTCGATATGTCGGAGATGTTTTTGGGAGTGCTTTAGGAGCTGAAGGGGTTTTTGCCTTTTTCTTGGAGTCGGGCTTTTTAGGATTGATGTTGTTTGGGTGGAATCGGGTCAGCGCTAGAATGCATTATTTTTCTACGTGTATGGTAGCTCTAGGAGCGCATTTTAGTGCTGTTTGGATTGTTGCGGCCAACTCATGGATGCAAACTCCAGCAGGATTTAAAATTATGGGTGAGGGAGCAGAGGCTCGTGCCGTGGTTACCGATTTTTGGCAAATGGTCTTTAATCCCTCTTTTCTAGATCGGATTACTCATGTGGTTTTAGGTTGTTGGCTTGCCGGGATATTTTTGGTCTTGAGTATTAGCGCTTACTACTATCTGAAACGTAGACATACTAGTTTTGCTACAGAAAGCATGAAAATTGGGCTGATTATGAGTGTAATTGTCCTCATATTACAACTGTGTTCTGCAGATTTTACAGCTCGCGGTGTGGCCTTTAACCAACCTGCTAAACTTGCTGCAATGGAAGGGTTATATGATACGGAGGGGCACGCTCCACTTTCTTTATTTGGTTGGGTCGATACAGAAAATCAAACAGTGCATGGAGTTAAAATTCCCTCTCTTTTAAGCGTTCTCATCTATCGCAATGCAGAAACGCCTGTCGTAGGGCTTAAAGATATCCCTATTGATGAGAGGCCGCCCGTACAGGTCGTTTATCAGGCCTATCATTTGATGATTTGGATGTGGGGATTGATGGCTATTGTGACCTTATGCGCTATTATTTTGTGGAAGAAGAAGCGTCTTCTGAAGGCCAAATGGACATTGCGAGTTCTTACACTTTCTGTGATGTTTCCAATGATTGCCAATCAAGTAGGGTGGGTTACTGCAGAGGTGGGCAGGCAGCCTTGGCTTGTTTATAAGCTCTTACGTACAGTTAGCGGTGTTTCCAAATCATTGGTAGCCGGTGAGGTTGCTTGGTCTCTTACAATGCTTTTTCTTATTTATATGTTGCTCCTCGTGTTGTTTTTGTATCTTCTCGACCGCAAAATTAAACATGGACCCACTTCAGAGAAAGATAAGCTTTCTGAAACAGCCGAAGTCTATCGCAATCCATCAATATAAGGAATTGGACATGTCTGCTTTTACGTTTGATTTTCTTTGGTATATAGTTGTCATCACAGCCCTTATATTCTATGCGGTGCTGGATGGGTTTGATTTGGGGGTAGGTTGTTTACATCTTTTTGCAAGGAACGATAACGAACGGCGTATTTTCTTGAATGCTATTGGTCCTGTATGGGACGGAAATGAAGTATGGCTTGTGATTGTTGGGGGAGCGCTTTTCGCTGGGTTCCCTGAGGCATTTGCTACGATTTTTTCTTCGTTCTATGTCTTTTCTATGCTTCTTCTTTTTGGCCTTATTTTTCGTGCGGTTTCTATTGAATTCAGAAGTAAACACGGGTCAAAACGATGGAGAAAAAATTGGGATATAGCATTCTGCTGTGCAAGCGTTTTAATCGCATTTGGAACGGGTTTAGTTTTAGGTAATCTGATTGAGGGAATCCCTCTGGATGCGCATAAAGATTTTATAGGGAATTTCCTTGGATTCATTCGTCCTTATCCCATTCTCTTTGGAATCACTACTGTAACACTTTTTTCTATGCATGGATCGATCTATCTTGTGATGAAAACTGAGGGTTCCTTGCATCAGCATCTTAAGCAGTGGGTGAGCAAATGTATTAAGACCTTTATCGTATGTTATTTTCTTTTGACATTGGCAACATTTTATTTCGCTCCCTATATGACAGCACGCATGAGAGAGCACCCCTCTCTATTCCTCATTCCACTTGCCGCTGTATTGATTATTTTCAATATTCCAAGGCAAATGAAAAAAGAGAACAATGGGTGGGCTTTCATCTCATCTTGTCTGAGCATTCTAGGTTTGTTGTCATTGTTTTCTATTGGAACTTTTCCCACTTTGGTTCGTTCCAGTATTAATCCAGAAAATTATAGTCTTGTGATCAGTAATTCGGCTTCATCGCAAATGACTCTCAAAATTCTCTTGACCATTGTCTTGATAGGCATTCCCCTGGTGCTAGCGTATGGAACATATGTCTATCGTGTTTTTCGAGGTAAAGTGAAACTCGATGACC
This sequence comes from Simkania sp., assembly GCA_018333475.1. Taxonomy (GTDB): domain Bacteria; phylum Chlamydiota; class Chlamydiia; order Chlamydiales; family Rhabdochlamydiaceae; genus JAGXTH01. The sequence continues at coordinate 14,672 of JAGXTH010000073.1, forward strand.
ATAGTTACTAGAGCTCTACTGATGGGGTTCTTTGCTGAGCCTCCTGATGCGAAACCAGAAGAGCAGCATAATTAAAAAGAAAAAAAGAAAGCTAAGGGGCATGAGAAGCGCTGACTCAGGGAGGATGAGTTCTGTGAGAAGCACTGCGATAACGGCCGTTCCCATATTGATAAAATTAAGAACCGCAGAAGCGTTCGATTTGTCTTTTGCTGAAGATAATCCAAAAGAAGAGATATTGGCATAGATAAAAGTCTCGGAAGCATAGATCAAGATCATCGGTAGAAACAAAGACCACAACGTAGGTTTAATTAAGATAAAGGGGATAAGCATTGTCAAGGTGGTTATAAGAGAGGCGATAATTCCAAATAAAAGAACTTGAAGAAGATGAAAACGAGCGACAAGTTGTGAAGCTAGAAAAGACCCTAAAAGCATGCCAAGAGGTGGGATAAGATTAAAAGTTCCAAATTCATTAGGTTTTAAACCTACTAATTGGATGCCAATAAAAGGTGCTTTAGAGGCAAAGATGTAGACGATAGATGTTCCACACCCCATCATGGCCGCACTAGTGAGAAGTCGTTGGTTTTTGATCTTTAACCTGTAACCTTGAAGCATAGAACGGAGATTAAGAGCTGTATGATCGATAGATTTAGCGGTTTCAGGCAGTTGGCTTGAAAGCCAAAGAATGAAGACGCCGAAGATAGAGAGGAAATAGAAGCAACTTTGCCAGTTTAGTAGCTGTGTTAACCATCCTCCAATGGCTATTGCAATGGAGGGCATGATAGCAAAAGCGACAAGAATACGAGAAATCATCCGTGTAGATTCTGTTTGTTCATAGACATCGGCAATCATCGTAAAGCTAATTTTTAATCCTACACAAGCCCCGAGAGCCTGTAAAAATCGCGCGGTAACTAAAAGAATGAAAGATTCGAAGTGTGCTGAAAAGGCGCAGAGAAGAGACCCAATAATAGCAATGGTAATGCCGATATATAGAGTGCGCTTTCTGCCGAAGCGGTTAGCTAAGGGGCCGTAGGGAAGTTGTCCTAAAGCATACCCGATAAGATAAGAGGTTACCGTAAGTTGAGCGCCCCCGATGGTTAAGTGAAAGAATGATTGAATGCTAGGAAGGGCTGGGGTGAAGAGAACGGCTCCTACAGAGCCAAAAGAAACAATAAGGAGTAAAATAAAAAATTGCGGCTTGCGAGAATTCTCTAAGGACATGGTATATGGCCAATAGGTTAGGGTGCTCTTTTCTTTACTATATAGATGCTGTCAATTTTTTTATTTGGATAATTGGGATGGGCGGTCTTTAATATTCAAAAAAAATAGCGCACAGATGTTTAAAAAATAGTAAAGTTCCTTGAGAAACTTGCCTTTAAAAGATTTGGAAGAGGAAAATAAACCCTTAAAACCGTTATATACGTTGCACGGCAACGACGTAGCTTTTGAGCTTAATAGAACACGTGTAGAGTTAGCTAGCTCTAGCTATGATGAAGGGTGAATAAAATTATAGGGATCTATGCACTGCCCGTTTTGTAATCACCAGGAATCTAAAGTAACGGATTCCAGGAACGCTTTTGATCAAAATGCGATTCGGCGAAGGCGCGAGTGTCTGAAGTGTCTGCGTCGTTTTACGACATTTGAAACGATTGATTTGACCCTTCAGGTGCTTAAACGAGATGGACGTTATGAAGATTTTTCCCAGGACAAACTTATTAAAGGACTAGATGCTGCTTGCCGGCATACTCGCATCAGTCATGACCAAGTACGAGCTTTAGCTTACAAGTTGACATCGGATCTTATGGAAAGGCAAGTACGGGAAATTTCGACGAAAGAAATCGGGGAAATCGTCATGGAACATTTGAAAAATATGGATACGATTGCATATATCCGCTTTGCATGTGTTTATCGCCGGTTTAAGGACGTCAATGAGCTTAAGAGTGCGATAGAGCATATCGTACCGGAAATGATTACAGAACAACCTCTAGAAAGATAGGAAGAAGGATATGTCGCTGAAAAAAATTGATGTCGCGAAATTTAAAGCGCGCCTTGAAGAAATGAAAAGACAAATGACTCAGTTGGTTCGTGGGGCTGCTGAAGAGGTTAAATCAAGTGAAGAATCTAAGGGGTATTCCCAACATCAAGCCGATGAGGGGACGGATGATTTCAATCGTACGATTAGCCTAGAAGTGACCAATAAAGAATTTTCTATCCTTCGTCAAATTGATCGGGCTCTTGAAAAAATTGAAGAAGGGTCTTATGGGAAATGCGATATCACTGGAGATGAGATCCCTCTACCTCGCCTAGAGGCAGTGCCTTATGCTACAATGACAGTGAAGGCGCAAGAAAAATTTGAGAAGGGATTGCTCTAATGCGCACAAAGCGCTCGGCTCTTTACATACTGATCTGCGCAGTGATTTTTTGTTTAGATCGGTATGTAAAATATTACATTAATGCCGAGATTTTCCCTGTCAGCTCTTTATACCCTTTTTACCCCTATGGAGGGGTTGGTGTGTTTGAGAATTGGTGTGGTGGGATTGACTTTTCGATTAATCATGTGACGAATACAGGAGCCGCGTGGGGCTTTTTGTCTGCATTCCAACAGATCCTTCTATGGCTACGGATGATCTTAATTGGGGGCATAGCCATATATCTTTTTTGCTTTAATACGCTGAAAGAAAGAGAGCTGCCTTTTGCATTGATTCTCACGGGTGCTATTGGAAATGTTATCGACCATTTTGTTTATGGACATGTCATCGATATGTTTCATTTTAATTTCTGGGGATTTTCCTTTGCGGTCTTCAATATCGCTGACGCAGCAATATTCTGCGGAGTGACCTTTATCGTGCTAAGACCTGCTTTTGAGAAAAGCTGGCAAGGTCTTAGGGGCCTCCTTGGTCGTTCTTAGTATGAATGAGATTCAAGAATTAAGACAGAGCACTCCTGCAGAGGAGGGCATTATGGAAGTTTCCAAGTCTTTAAAGGTGCAGGTGCTCTTAGATGTTCAGGAGATAAGAGCTCTTCTAGATGCGCTTGGTCCTATTCAGATGTTCCTAGTTAGCCAGGTAGTAGGGAAGGATTATGGGAGAATTAGCAAAGAGCAATTTTTACAACGTTATGCCTCCTACGTAGAAGGATTAAAAGAAGGTATTTTTCCAGAAGAGTCTGTGCTTAGACCCTACTTTTCGAGTATCTGGACTGCAACAGAAGATGTTCTCTATGCAATGCCCGTAAAAGAGGCGGGGTTTCTTATTAAAGCTACTCGCCCCGTAGTACAATTACAACTTCACCATCTGTCTTATAGTGAAGTCGACGGGAAATTTCATTCAATGGTGCAAGGTAAAGAGAGCATTACTTGGGGAATCCAATTTTCTTATCCACAGATTTTTCAGCATCCGCGCACCAAGGAATTTAGGAAAATTACACAAGATGAGGACTTTCCTAACACGGCTCTTTTTCTAGAAATAAGTCGTTGGATGAGGCAAAACACTTTGCCTACGCCGCTTCTTGCCAAACAAAGCAAAGTGAACCTGTCCGTACGTCTTGGAAAACAGTGTTTTTCTTGGATTCATCGGCATCCTCGTCTCGTTGAAAAACAGTTCCAGGTGGTGCAATATGACCATTGAAATTATTGCAATTGGTGATGAGCTTTTAAATGGAATTACAATCAACACTAATGCGGCATTTATTAGTCGTAGCTTAAGCACAAAGGGCTACCAGGTTAGTCGTCATACAGTATTGCCAGATCGTCCTTACCGACTAGAAGAAGGGCTCAAAGAAGCTCTTGCGCGGTCTACGATTGTAATAACAACAGGGGGATTAGGCCCCACATGCGATGATATAACGCGAGATGTCGCGGCCAATCTTTTTTCCTCCTCGTTTCACACTGATGAAGAAGTGGAAAAAGAATTACGTGCACGTTATGGAGATGGTCTCAAGTCGTTGTCTAATCAATCTTGGGTTCCAGTAAAAGCGGTTCTTTTAAAAAATAGAGTTGGCACAGCTAGAGGATTGCTTTTTTCGGAACAAGGGAAAACATTAGTTCTTTTTCCCGGAGTTCCGCAAGAAATGCAACCGATGTTTGAAGAGCAATTTTTACCTCTTTTACCAAAGTATTATGCTAAAACTGAGGAGGTCATATCAAAGATCGTACATTTTGGATTGCTTACTGAAGATAGCGTTGATCCGATGTTGAGAGATCTGCAACTTCGATTTCCTCAAGTAGAGTTTGGGATTTACCCTGGGTATGGGGTGCTAAGCGTGCGCATCACATCAAAGGAGGTTTACGCTATTGACTTATGCAAGGAGGCGCTTGAGCAAAAGTTTACAACATTTCTTTTCGAAGAAAGCGAAGGGAAGATTGAGAAAGCCATTCACACAGTGTTTACTGAAAAAAAGCTCACGCTTGCTTGTGCAGAATCTTGTACTGGAGGACAGCTTGCAGCTAAACTCACAGGCGTGCCAGGGGCATCTCACTATTTTCTCGCTTCTCTAATTACGTATTCCGATGCCATGAAGCAGATTCTTTTAGGTGTTGAACCAAACACGTTAAGCCAATATGGCGCAGTGAGCAGAGAAACAGTGATAGAAATGGTTACAGGATTATTGCAGCGTACAGGGGCAGATATTGGATTGGCAGTGTCTGGGATTGCTGGTCCCGACGGAGGTACAAAAGAAAAGCCTGTGGGTACGGTATGGATTGCTATCGCAATAAAAGGAGAGGTGCCGCAAACTCTCCGTCTGCAGTTAAAAGGTAGTAGGGAAACAATCACTGTGTCTGCCGTACAGCGTACTCTTTTTTTCTTATGGCGCTTATTAGCTAAACACTCTTCTCTTACTCAATGGGAGCTTCCTCAATGAGTTATTCTCTTTTAGATAGTGGATATGGAGAAAAGCTAGAGAGATTTGGTTCGCAAATATTAGCTAGACCTTGTTCTCAAGCTGTTTGGCGACCGATGTTGACTAAGGGGCAGTGGGAAAGCGCGGATGCTAAATTTACTCGAGAGGGCGGCAACCGTTGGCTTAAAAAAGCAGAGCTTGCGGACAGCTGGGTAGTCGAATTGCAAGGAATTAAATTTCAACTGATGCCAACCGATTTTGGGCATTTGGGGATTTTTCCTGAACACGCCGCGCAGTGGCAGTTTTTGGAGGAGAAAATTCGTTCTGCAAAACGGGAAGTTGAAGTGCTGAATCTCTTTGCTTACACAGGCGGTGCAACACTTGTCACTGCTAGAGCTGGAGCTAAGGTTTGTCATTTAGATGCATCCAAGGCTTCGGTTGCATGGGCCAGAGACAACGCAAAGCTCAATCATCTCAATGATAAACCTATTCGATGGATTGTTGAGGATGTGCTGAAATTTTTACACAGGGAAATGAAGCGAGGTCATCGATATGACGGCATTATCTTAGATCCTCCAAGTTTTGGAAGGGGAAAGCAAGGCGAGGTATTCAAGATTGAGCGAGATTTGTTAGATATTCTTGATGCATGTCGCAAACTACTTTCTCAAAAACCTCTGTTTGTTCTTTTTACATCACATACTTTAGGATTTACCCCACTCTCTATGCAGCATTTGCTGGCGCAGATGATGCAAGGTTTTATTGGAGACATTCAAGCTGGGGAATTGATCATTCCTTGCAATAAGGGTCTAGCTCTTCCATGTGGTTGTTTTGCGAGGTGGTCTTGTGCGAGCTGATTTACTCATTACGAGTGTACAGAACCCCAAGTTAAAAGATGCAATTAGACTCCGTGAACGTAGAGATCGCGAAGAGACTAAGCTATTTCTTATTGAGGGGTACCGAGAAATTTCTCGAGCTTTGCAGTCTGGGATTGTTTTTGAGGCATTATTCTTTTCTCCCGCACATTTTCTTGGCAGTAATGAGTCAACGCTCATTGAACAAGCGGCCAAACGGGGTTGTAAGCTTTATGAGTGTGCTGAACAAGTATTTCCTAAATTATCCTATCGAGACCGTCCCGATGGACTTGTCGCTGTTGCGAAGCAAATGCAATATGCCCTTACAGATCTCGAGCACGTTTTTACAAAGACAAAAACCCCTCTTTTTATCGTAGCAGAAGCGATTGAGAAACCAGGCAATCTCGGTACTATCCTACGCTCTGCAGATGCAGTTAAGGCGGATGGGGTGATCGTTTGTGATCGTTGCACGGATATCTATAATCCCAACGTTGTGAGAGCTAGTACTGGAACGCTTTTCACTCTTCCTGTGATCGAAGCTGGTGGCAAGGAGACGCTGACGTGGTTACTCAACCACCAGATTGCTGTTGTGGCTGCAACCCCATCAGCATCAATAGAATTCACGGAGGCCAACTTAAATGGTGCCATTGCTATTATTGTTGGGACCGAGCAGCTGGGGCTCTCAGCACTTTGGATTAAGGCTGCAACAATACAAGTGCGTATTCCCATGCTGGGTGTGGCCGATTCTTTAAACGTTGCTACAGCGACGACTTTGTTGCTCTATGAAGCTCGTAGACAGCGTCGTGGCGTGCAATGATTCCCGTAGTGCTCTACTGCGACAATCACCTCCTCGTTGTGGATAAGCCTCCTATGCTTGTCACGCAGCCCACTGAAGGACACAGAACAAGTTTGGAAGAATGGGCAAAACAGTGGATTAAGCAAAAATTCAATAAGCCAGGAGCTGTGTTTTTGCATGCAATTCATCGTTTAGATAAAGAAGTAAGCGGTATTGTACTTTTTGCACGCACAAGCAAGGCGCTTTCACGTCTTAACGAATCTATGCGTAAAGGTGATATTCGTAAAACCTATCTAGCTATTGTTGAGGGGACCTTGCCTGCAACAGAAGGCGTTTTAGAGAATGAGCTAGAGCATGTGGGGCATCGTGCATTGATTAGAAAAAATGTGAAAAGCAAAAAAGCCATTTTGCATTATGAAGTCATAGAGAAAAAGGGAGATAAAGCACTTCTTAGAATAGAGTTGGAAACAGGTCGTTATCATCAGATTAGAGCCCAATTATCGCATATTGGGTGTCCAATTGTTGGAGATAAAAAATATGGAAGCAAGTGCTCTTCCAGAGAGCCTGGAGTAGCTCTTTGCCATGCTCAGATCTTTTTTACGCATCCAATATCCAATAAAAAAATGCGAATCGAATCTTGTTGGATTTTTCCCAAGTGTGGATAATTATTTGCCTGTCTCATTGGTAACACTAGAAAGGGGGGCTGATGCATCCTTCACATACGTTTGCAAGCGATAATTTTTCCGGTATTCACCCTGAAGTTTTACAAGCTATTCAACAAGCCAATACAGGGCATGCAATGGCCTACGGAGGGGATCCTTGGACTCGAAAGGTTCAAGAGATGTTTAAAATGCACTTGGGTCCTTCTGCAGAGTCTTTTGTTGTTTTCAATGGAACTGGTGCCAATGTATGTGCTCTAAAACAGGTGCTCTCTTCTTGGCAAGCAGTGATCTGTGCTGAAACAGCGCATATTTGGACAGATGAATGTGGAGCTCCTGTTGCTAATGTAGGATGCAGCTTATTAACGGTCCCCACAAAAGAGGGGAAATTACAACCGGAGAGAATGTCGGCTTTTCTACATCATCGAGGTGTACAGCATCATGTGCAGCCGGCAGCTATTTTCATTACCCAGTCTACTGAACTTGGGACGCTATATTCTATAGAAGAACTTCAAAGCATTGCAGAGTTTGCACGTCAACATGGGCTTTTATTTCTCATGGATGGTGCAAGAATTTGTAATGCAGCTGCTGCTTTAAATGTTCCCCTGAAGGCACTGACGACGGATGTAGGAGTAGACATCCTTACTTTTGGAGGCACGAAAAATGGGCTGATGGGCGCTGATGCAATTGTATTTCTTAAACCTCAGCTAGCAGAACAATTCCAGTATGTCAGAAAGCAACAAATGCAGTTGGCGTCTAAAATGCGGTTTTTATCTGCACAATTCGTGGCCTTATTAGAGAAGGACCTTTGGCTAAGAAACGCTAGACATTCTAATGCCATGGCTAAAGTACTAGAAGACTCGATAAGACGGCACTGCCCAGAACTTTCCATTTTGTATCCGGTACAAGTCAATGCCCTTTTTGTACAATTGCCTCATGTAGTGTTAAAAAAACTCCAAGAGAAACAGTTTTTCTGGATTTGGGATGTGGAAAAATCGGTGGCGCGCTGGATGACTTCTTGGGATACACAACCAGAACATATCGAAGCTTTTGTCAAAGAATTAAAAATTCTACTCTCTAATAACAGTTAAGAAAGCGCCTGAGAGTTAGGTGAACAATTTTTTTTGGTGCATGTCAAAATGATGAGAAATCTTTATGGAATTTTTTTTGCTCTATATATGCTCGCAGGAGCGCTGTATAGCAATGAGTTTTCCTCAGAAGAGGGAATGATGACAACAACAGAGACTCCAAAATACCTATACAAAATCCTCTCATACCGGAATTGGCAAGCTACTTTAGCAAGACAGGTAGTTGCAGTATCTTCTGAAGATGATGCGTTTGTTCATTTTTCAAAGGAAGATCAGCTCGAAAGAGTCCTTGCTAAGTATTGGTCTGAGGCTCCGCAATTTGTTGTATTAAAAATTGATACGGGAAAGTTGCAGGGGGATTTGGTCTATGAAGAAAATCGTAGTGGCTCAGAAAAATACTATCATCTTTATAGAGGATTCATCCCGTTTAGCGCCATTAAGGAATCTACAATCACCTATCGAGAATCTCCCTATTATTGTAATGCACAGCAATTAGAGATCGTTCAAATGGGGCATCCTGTCTTACGGCAACCAGCTCGAACTCTTTCAACAGCGGAGATTCTCAGTCCAGAAATTCAAGACTTGATTCAATCTATGAAAGTCACAATGAAAGCTGCACCTGGAGTAGGTCTTGCTGCCCCTCAAATTGGACAACCTATTCAGCTCGTAGTGATCGAAGATATGGATCATTCGCACTTAACTCTTAAACAGCTTATGGAGAAAGACCGTCATACAGTTCCCTTTCATGTAATGATTAATCCATGCCTATACATAGAAGATGCGGATACATCGGCATTTTTTGAGGGTTGTTTAAGCGTGCCTAAGTTTCTGGGGATTGTTCCAAGAGCTAAGTCTGTGCGAGTCGAATGTTTAAATGAGCATGCACAACCAGTTGTTATACGAGCAAAGGGGTGGTATGCACGTATTTTACAGCATGAAATTGATCATTTGAATGCAGTACTATTCATAGATCGAGCTCCTTTATCTACCCTAATGACTGAGGAAAATTATGTAAAACTATGGAAGGAAAAAACCATAGAGGAAGTTCAAAAAAACTTCCCCTTAAGCAGCAAGGAGCTTACGAACTCTCGTTAGTGATAGCCGAGGGGTCGTGTGAGGTAGTATATTTTCGCTTCATCAAAAAAATAACGAGCGCAAGGCCTATAACAGCAACAGAGAGTCCGATAGCATTGACGAGGGTGGAAGCAGAAATATACGTAGTTAAGAAGTCGTGGGAGACGGTTTGAGCGATATCTGCAGGCAGTGCATTCAGTGCTTTTATAGCGGGTTTTGCATGAGCTAATAGCCCTTCGAACTCTGTTGGGTCAAGATGGGTTGTTGATGGATCTGCCAAGAGTTTATCTTTAAACCATCGAGTCTGTGTGGATAAGAGAATTTGTCCATAGACGGCAAGTCCAAGTGTTGCACTAAATTGACGTAAGGTTGAATTCATGCCTATGGCGACACCCCGTTTAAGTGGAGGTAAACTGCTCATAATAAGTGTGCCGCTAGGGATCAAGATCAATGGAATCCCACAGCCAAAGGGGAGGATAAAGGGGAGTAATAGAAGGGGGGTAGAAGGTGTTGGAACGCATACAAACCAAGTTAAGCCAAAGATGGCTAATAGAAAACCTAGCATAATAGGGAGTTTTTGACCGAATCTATCGGAAAGATGGCCAGCTAGATGACTAAACACAATGACTGGGCAACTAGAAATCATTGACCAAAAGCCTGCCACCGATGGGGAGTAGTTGAGAACGGTCTGGAAATAGATCGACCAAAAAACTCCTACCATAAGCATGAATTGAACAATAAAAACGATCCCAGCTGGGACAACATAACTAGGTTCTTTAAATAGGCTAAAATCAATAAAGGGGTCTTTGACTTTGCGGTCAAAAAAGGCAAGAATGAAAATGAGCAATGCCCCGACAGCGATCATTGTTGGGACGGGCCATTGCGACCATCCCCAAGCTTCTCCTTGCATGAGCCCCATGACGATACAGCTAATACCAAAAACAATGGTGAAGAATCCTAGAAAATCGAAAGTTTCTTCTTTAGTTGGGGACTTAGGCGTGCTGATCCATGTTAAAAATAAGCCTATTGCAGCGATGGGGAGATTGATCCAGAAGACATAACGCCAACTGAAATATTGAGTGAGAAGACCTCCTAAGACAGGGCCAATCGATAGAAAAAAAGCTCCAATGCTGACGTAGTAACCCAAAGCTTTTCCTTGTTGATCATTGGGAAACGATGCAGTTAAGATGGCGGGCATTGTAGGGACAATCAGAGCGCCCCCAATGCCTTGCAAGAATCTTGCAATAATCAGCCAGAGCCCAGATGTACTGAATCCGCAAAGAGCAGAGGAGAGAGCAAAAAGGATGATGCCAATAGTGGCGATTTTGCGGTGGCCAAAAATATCTCCAAGCCTGCCGCCGGCTAAAACAAAAATGGTAAGAGCCAGAAGATAAGAATTTAAGATCCACTGTATGACCAACTCAGAAATAGCTAATTCTTTTGTGATAGAGGGAATTGTAACAGGCAAGATGGTTTGATCGATGAAAATCATAGAGATACAGGTGCTCATCGCGGCCAATACCCACCATTTACGTGTGCGATCTGTAATATTGAAGCGAGAGCTGATCATAGGATTAAATACTCCGCGATTTGTACAGCATTGAGGGCCGCTCCTTTAAGAATTTGATCTCCAACAACCCACATTTCTAAAGCATTGGGATGTGAGAGATCTTGACGAATTCTACCAAAAAGCACTTCATCTTTCCCTTGAGCATCTAGAGGGGTTGCGAATTTTCCAGAAACACGCTCCTCCCATTTTAAGAGACCAGGAGCTTTACATAGGGTGTCATAAGCCTCTTCTACACTAAAAGGTTCACTAAATTCTATATTGAGAGTTTCTGCATGAGAACGCAATGTGGGAACCCTTACACAAGTAGCACTAATGCGGAGGCTTGCATCGCCAAGAATTTTACGGGATTCTTCAAGGATTTTTAACTCCTCATCGACATAGCCGTTATCATAGAGTTTTGAGTTATGAGCAAATACATTGAAAGCATAGGGCTGAGGAAAGACTGAGCGCGCATAAGGGCGATTTTCTAGAAAAGCTAAAGATTCTTCTTTTAGTTCGCGTATTGCCTGGATTCCCGCCCCACTAGCAGCTTGGTAGGTAGATGCAATAATCCTGCGAATTTGTTTTTTTTTATATAGAGGAGCAATAGCCATCAGCATGATGGTCGTTGTACAATTGGGGCTCGCTATAATCCCCTGATGAGTAGTAAGAACCTCTGCATTAATTTCTGGAATGACCAAGGGCACATTAGAGTCGAGGCGAAATGCTGAGCTTTTATCGATGACGATGGTTCCTTGAGCAGCTGCGATGGGAGCGAATTGCTTTGCGATATCGTTGTCGGCAGCAAAGAATGCAAGATCGATGTCTCGGAAAGAAAAAGCGTCTAGAGATTTGACATTCAAAGCGTTAGAGCGGAATTTGATCTGTGTTCCTGCAGATTTAGGTGAAGCGAGAAGGTGTAGGGAATTGAGTGGGAAATGCCTGGTCTCTAGAAGGCTAAGCAACGTAAGGCCTACAGCTCCTGTAGCTCCAACAATAGCGACATTAGGGGATCGATTCATAAGTTTTTTTTACCATAAGGGACTGTGAAATAACAAAGTAAACCATTTGACCTGCGCCAAATCAACCGAAAATCGACGATCAAAAATGGAGTAGTATTCATAGTGATACAACCCCATTTTTGATCGTCGATTTTAGGCGATTTCGCGCAGGTCAAATGGTTTACTTTATTATTTCACAGTCCCTAAGTCTCAAATATAGCACGATATTTCGGTCATATTGTATGATCAACCCTTATCCTCAAAGGTTTTTGGGTTATGGAACAAATCATCTTAAATGCTCTTGAAGACGGTGTCAAAGCTCTCGATTTCATGAAGCAGAAGAGCAGTTTACAATTTATTCGGCAAACTGCACAAGCGATTGCGCAGTGTTTTCGTCAAGGGGGTAAGCTTTTGGTGGCTGGTAATGGGGGGAGTCTGTGCGATGCCATGCATTTTGCAGAAGAACTCACCGGACAGTTCCGCAAGTTTCGCTCAGCATTGCCAGCAATTGCGCTTTCGGACCCTGGACATTTGACTTGTGCTGCGAACGATTTCGGCTATGAAGGGGTTTTTACAAGAGCTATTGAGGCCCTTGGTCGAAAAGGAGATGTTTTTGTTGCTCTGACAACAAGCGGGAACTCACCTAATCTAGTTCAAGCAGTACCAAAAGCTAAAGAACTAGGGCTGACCACAGTGAGTTTTCTGGGCAAGACGGGTGGAAAACTTAAAGGGCAAAGCGATTTAGAATGGATCGTTGATGGATTTGTTTATTCTGACCGTGTTCAAGAGGCGCATATGATGGCGATTCACATCATTATTGAACTCATTGAGAAAGAGTTATTCGATGTCCTTTGAGATGATTTGGCAAAAACAGATATCTAAAAAAACTCCTTCTCTTCTTTTTGCTCTGCTAAGTGTTTTTTACCGCTGTGCTCTGAAATTTCGCCATAGGGCGTATGATCGTGGCTGGATAACCCCTCATAAGGTATCAGCATGTGTCGTGAGTATTGGAAATATTGCATGTGGGGGGACTGGTAAAACACCGATTGTACAGATGGTGGCTAAGGAGCTTTCTCTAAGATGCAAAGTGGCTATTTTATCTAGAGGTTATCGAGGTGGTGCAGAGCATTTTGAGGAGCCTTTAGCAGTATCACAAGGTGCTGGTATGACAGCAGATGTGCATCTTGCAGGAGATGAGGCATATCTTCATGCGAGTTCTCTACCAGGAGTAGCCGTATGGGTGAGTAAACATAGATTACAATCCGCGAAGAAAGCCATTGCTAAAGGTGCAGAAGTCGTATTGTTGGATGATGGTATGCAGCATAGAGCCTTGCATCGTGATGTGGAGGTGGTTGTTTTGGATGGTCAAGATAACCTGTTAGAGCAAAGATTGCTCCCGTCTGGAAGGCTAAGAGACTTGCCTGAAAGACTTGCAGTTGCAAATTATATTATCATTCACCATGCCCCAGAGGATCTGACGCATATTGCAAAGCAACTATCGCTTTATACTGCGGCCCCACTGATAGCTACTCGTATGAGTCCCAGTGCTAAATGCAAGGAGATCATTTCCGGACGTAAAATTGCTTATTTTTGTGCTATTGGAAGGCCGGAAAGATTTCGCGCTACCCTACGATCTCTTTCTGTGGATCTTATCGAAGGGTTAGAGGAAAAAGACCACGCTTTATTAGACGAAAAAAAGCTTCAAGGCTTTGCTAAGATCTCTAAAGAAAAAGGGGCAGAGCTTTTGGTTTGTACCCGTAAAGATTTTGTCAAATTACCAAACTATCTTTCGCTTCCATTGCCGCTATTTGCTCTCGATGCTGAGGCTGAGGTCATAGCAGGTCATGATGCGTGGGATGCGCTGATGAATACCATTATCTCCAAGCTACAGAAAAGGGAAAATCTACCATGAGTGAGCAGATCAACGTTACACTTCCTAAACTTGGGGAGAGCATAGTCAATGCTACAGTTGTGCAATGGTTTAAAAAAATAGGCGATACAATACTACTCGATGAAGCTCTTCTCGAGGTTTCTACAGATAAGGTCAACAGTGAGATTCCATCTCCTGTAGCTGGCATAGTCAAACAGATCTTGGTGGCCCCAGATCAGGAAGTGTCTGTGGGGGATTTATTAGCTGTGATTGAAGTCGTAGGATCCACTTCATCGACCACTCCTCTTACACATCAAACTACTAGTGTGCCAGGCAATGCACCTGCCCAGGATGAGAGCATGAAAAACTTTTTTTCTCCGGGGCTTCTTCAAGCAGCAAGAGAGCAAGGAATTGGTCTTGATGAACTAGAAAAAATCCCCGCTACAGGAGCTGGAGGGAGAGTAAGCAAAAAGGATCTCGAGAACTACATTGCAAAAAAAGAGGGAGCGCCAAAGAACAAAGCTCCATGTCCACTTAAGAGCAGTGGAGTCGATATCGAACGGATCAAAATGAGCGGCATGCGTAAAGCGATTGCAGATAATATGGTTCGATCGTTTTACGAAGCACCCCATGCAACCCTTGTTACAGAGGTGGATGTTACTGCGGTTTTGAAATGGATCCAGAAAAATAAAGACGAATTTCAGACAAAATACGGAGTTAAGCTGACGATCACGGCATTTGTGGTAAGAGCTATGATTCGTGCATTACAGGAATACCCCCTTCTTAACTCATCATTAGAGCAAGATACCATTGTACTTAAACGATTCGTTAATGTGGGTATTGCTGTAAGCGTCGACCAAGGAATCATGGTACCTGTGATTAAACATTGTCAACGTTTAACCCTTCCTGAGATGGCAAAGCAACTCTATGAACTTACACAGAAAGCTCGTGGAAATACCCTTTCTGTTGACGATGTTAATGAGGGGACGATTACGCTTACGAATTTTGGTATGTCGGGTGTGGCGATCGGTATTCCCATTATTCGCTACCCGGAAGTTGCTATTATAGGTATTGGTGCTGTGCAAAAAAAAGTTGTAGTATTAGAGGACGATGCGTTTGCTGTTCGTTCGATGATTCACGCTAGTTTAACATTTGACCATCGTGTTCTTGATGGTATGTATGGATGCGGGTTCTTGAACGCTTTCAAGAAGCACTTAGAAAGTGAAGTGGCGTTAGGTTAAAATTTTTTTTCTTTAGAAGTTTTCTAAAGACTTCTTGTTACGCACGAGATACAATGCACGGTTATTATGTACGAACTATTTCAGAAACAAAAAGCTTATATTCACGAGTTTTATCAGCGTATAGACGTTCAGCAAGCTCAACGGTTTTTGGATTGTTGTCTGAATGTGAAAGGGCTGATCGTCCTAATGGGAGTAGGTAAGAGCGGTATTATAGCAGAAAAAGTCGCTATGACATTGGCATCTACAGGAACCAGGGCAGTGCATTTGTCCCCGACAAATTTTCTTCATGGAGACTTAGGGATTCTCACAAAAGATGACCTCGTTATTTTTCTTAGCAGAAGTGGTGAAACGGAAGAACTTTTGGGTTTAGTGCCATTCATTCGCAGGAAAAGTGTTCGTTTAGCTGCTCTTGTATCTAACCCAAATAGCAGAATTGCTCAATGTGCTGATGATTTTGTTTATCTTCCAGTAGAAAAAGAACTATGTCCCTTCGACCTGGCGCCTACGACGTCTACAGTTGTACAGCTATTGTTTGGTGATGCGTTAGCGATGGCCATTATGCAAGCCAAGTCCATCACCCTTCAAGAGTATGCTTTGAATCACCCTGCTGGAGCCATCGGTAAGAAAATATCTCTTACTGTGGAAGAGCTGATGTTCAAAGAGGAAAAAGTGCCTTTAAGTTCCATAGAAAAAAAACTAGTAGATGTTCTAGACGATCTGACGGAAAAGAAATGTGGATGTCTGATCGTTGTTGGAGAGCGCGGCGAGTTTCAGGGGATTTTTACTGATGGAGATTTACGCAGGTCTTTACAAGCTTATGGCCCTGAGATTTTGCAGAAACCTATTGGACAATTGATGACCAAGAGCGGGATCACAATTCCAAAGGGGATTTTGGCCTGGGAGGCTCTTAAGATCATGCAAAAAGATCCCAAACGATGGATTAGTGTTTTGCCTGTTTTAGAAGAGCAAAAAGTGGTTGGAGTACTTCGTATGCATGATATTATTCAAGCGGGGATTTCGTGATGACGGAAGCTTTTTCACTCACCGATATTTTGATACTCATTGTCTTTACGTTAGGATATTTTGCCATCATCGCCGAGCATTATTTACAGGTCAATAAAACAGGCGTTGCTCTTTTTATGGCCGTCGTGTGTTGGAGTATTTATTTTTGTTCACATATCCACCCTGTTAGCGAAGAGCTGGTGCAATTAGGGCATCATGTTAGTGACATTGCCCAAATTGTTTTTTTCCTTGTGGGGGCAATGACTATTGTTGAGCTCATTGATGTGCACAAAGGGTTCAAACTTGTGACTGATGTAGTCAGAACTTCTTCTAAACGCAAAATGTTGTTGATGATTGCAGTCGTGACCTTTTTTCTTTCAGCTGTTCTCGATAACCTAACGACAACTATTTTGATGGTCTCGTTGCTGCGTAAGCTGATCCCAGAAAAGAAAGATAGATTTCTTTTGTGTTGCATCGTTGTCATTGCAGCGAATGCGGGCGGAGCATGGACTCCCATTGGTGATGTTACTACTACAATGCTCTGGATTAATGGACAAATTTCTTCTTTATCTGTGATGCAAGCTTTATTTTTACCTAGCGTAGTGTCCCTTGCGGTGCCTGTAGTCTTTTACTTATGGCGGTACAAAGGAAAGTATGTATTCTCAAAGGACGCGCAGGTATTAGAGAAAACAGAGCCTAAATCAAAATTGATTTTGGGATTGGGAGTCTTGTCATTTGTGGCAGTACCTATTTTTAAAGCAGTCACAGGGTTGCCCCCGTTTATGGGGATTTTAATTGCTCTTGGATTTTTATGGCTGGTTACAGATGTGGTGCATCGTGGATGGGAGGACCGTGCGCATCTCAGGGTTCCCCATGTTCTTACTAAGATCGATGCGTCGGGAATTCTTTTTTTTCTTGGTATTTTGCTTTGCGTAAGTGCACTAGAAGCAGCGGGTCTTCTTAAATACTTTGCGCATTGGCTCGATAGCACTGTTGGAAGCCAGGCCTTAGTTGCAACGATCATCGGGATTATCTCAGCTATTATAGATAACGTGCCTTTAGTTGCTGCAACGATGGGGATGTATCCACTTTCGCAATTTCCAGTAGACCACACCTTATGGCATATGATTGCTTATGCAGCTGGAACAGGTGGAAGTATGTTGATCATTGGATCCTCTGCAGGAGTTGCCATGATGGGAATGGAAAAAGTGGATTTTCTTAGCTATCTTAAAAAGGCAAGTTTACCAGTGTTCATCGGCTATTTAGCGGGAATGGGTACCTACCTATTACTTGGGTAGGTATTTGAGGTTTAACGTGTCGCGCGTTTTCGACAGACTTGTGTTAGTGCTCAATGAATATTCGAGAGAGTTTTGCATAACGGATCTTCTTAGTTAGAACCGTTTCTTTTGTGATGTTTTAGTTTTCTCCAGTCGCCTATTGGAAGCCTGCATACAGGTTCATGCCGATCTACAAAATAAAGCTAGGAATTGCAGCCATCTTTTAGTTACGGGCTGCTGCGTAAGTTATTAAGAAGACCTCTGCATAACTCATACCAAACGCAACAAATAACTTCACATTTGAGCCGCGTCAAAGCGCCGAAAATCGGCGATCGCAAACGGCGTTGTATTGCATTAATACTATGCTGTTTATGATCGTCAATTTGTCGACAGCTTTCACGCAGCTCAAATATGAA
>JAGXTH010000074.1 GCA_018333475.1 Simkania sp.
CGCCGATTTTCGGCGCTTTGACGCGGCTCAAATGTGAAGTTATTTGTTGCGTTTGGTATTACTCTCTCGTATGACGTCTGGACTGAACCATCTCTGCCGAATAAAGCCCATGCTTTGTATTGGCTTCTTTCATTCGCTTACGTCCTTCCTTTGTTCGGGGGCCGGTACTCTTACCCCCACGTAAACGGCATCGTCCATTAGCCATTGCGGGCTGGCGACAGGGTTTATTTAAATTGGTTCTTGCTTTTGCTCCACATTCTGTGGACATGGGCTAGCCCCTCTGTTTTCTTGAGGTCCCCCTCCCCCCGTGCTACCAAAGTTATTTACTACTGCTATCTTATCAGCAATATGTTGTACAACAACCCGTTGTTTGATATTGATATTGCAGTGAGCTAAGGATTTACACGGGCGAGCTTGGGTGGATAGGTGTGAATTATGCAATGTTCACGCGTTTCAAGAAGAAATATCTGGTTTTTAGAGGGCTAAGCTTTCATCGGTTTTGAATGCTATCTCTACCACGCCCTGTGGTGCAAACATGTCTATGAACTGTTTGTACATCTCTGGTCTATCGGATCCTCTGGCCGTTGTTAAAAGTAATTCCTGACTGTAGATGGCTATGTCTTCTACGATTCGTTCATGTCGGTAATAGGTTAGGAGCGTCAAATCCACTTCCGTTTTTCCGTAACCCTTATAAAAAAGTTTCTCTTCATACGGCTGATTCCAAACATTCCCAACACCGCCGCCAATAAACATAAGATCTCGTTCTTTTGGCGCCATGATAGGTTCATCCCAGTCCACTATGTAGATTGTGTTATTTCCATCTATCAGCACATTGCCAGCATGAATATCAGAATGACACAGCACGAATTTAGGCGATTGGTTCTGGAGTTTTCTTCCTAGCTGTTCTGCGCGATCTACGAGCCGGCGAATAGCCAGCATATTCTTCTTCATAAACTTTTGTAATTTTAAAGCGATCTCATCGGCAATCAGTTCGGTTTCAATATGAACATAGATCGATCGAACGATCTCGCGCCACTTTGCTGAATAGGTCTCCTTCCGAATTCGGTTTTGAATAGGTAGTGGCACTTCAACTTCATGAAGCTGTCTCAACGCTTTGCCGAGCGTAGTCCATTGATCATCTGTTAGATTACGATTGAATCCATCTTGTCCATCAACAAATGGGTATACAATGAGAGTAAAATCATCAATACATTGAGTTGTCCTGCCATGAACTGTCTTAACAAGAGGAATAATTTGTCGAATCCCAGCGCTCTGTAATATCTCTACGATTTCAACACTGGTATCATGATGATGTCCGTGTTTAATCTTTATGAAATAAGACTTTTGGTTCGGTGTCTGAACCTTATATATCGAAGCATTTATATCTGCGCCTAAAGGGAGAAATGTAAGAGAGGTGACTTCAATGCCATAATGGGTATTCAGGCAGCTAATAATAATTGAGTCTGAAAGGGGGTGTTTCTCCAGCATTAGAGATTATTTGCTCCGCATCTTTTGGAATAAACTCCTTGATCTTGAGCTCTTATCTGTTGTCAAATCTGCTTTTTCAGATAAAAAAGCCATTTTGATTACCTGGCCCAAACTCTTCTGGGTTTTCATTCAACGTGGTATATGGTTAATTCTTTTTGAACATTGCCAGAATATGCCATTGTAGTATTTCAGCATAAATCTGAGTATATCCCAATGCTTCTATTTTCTCTGTCAATTGCTCTGGCAGAAAAGCGTAGTGTGTTAATCCTTTTTCAGGGCCGTCCTGAGGCACATAGGTCTGCTTGTCTGAGAATCGTAGGGTACAGAAAATGCCACCATGGGAGTCCTCATATAGGCCGTTTCCAAGGTCTTTGAGATCAAACGAATTAAAGTTCGCAACCTTCACGATAAACAGGCCTCCATGCTTCAGGATCCGTGTGATCTCTGCAAAAAGCTTCTCTATCTTCGGTAAGGTGTTGTGATTCAAGGATTGGAATGCAATGACAGCATCCAATGACCTGTCCTCAAACGGCAAGGCCTGATACATATCCTGTTCAAGGATGTGAACAGATACCTGAGCTTCTTCTGCCTGTGCTTTTGTCTTTTCGATGCCCTCATTGGAGATTTCCAATGCATGTACTGTTTTCCCTTGTTTTGCCAGAGCTACAGCAATGGTTCCATCGCCAGAGCCAAGATCAAGGATAGTTTGGACCTTCCCCTGCTTAAAAAGTTCCAGCATCTTTTGAGGGAGGTCGGCCTTGAAATGCGCATCTATGATTCCATTTTTCCACACATCATCATAGCTTTGTCGCTTGGAAACGGTCTTTTTACTTTTCGCCATTTTCATCCTATTGACTGGTGTTTGGCAAGTCAACACCTATTCGCACAATTCCTTGTAGCACCTTAGCTGCTGTGACATCTGCGCCTGCACCTGGTCCTTGAATAACCAAGGGGTTTTTAGCGTAATATTTTGTCGTGATAGCAGCAATATTGTCATTGCCAGATAGATGGTAGAAAGGATGCTCGGGTCCGACTGTTTGTAAACGAATCGCCGCTTTTCCATCTTTAAAAGAAGCTACATAGAGAAGCCGTTTTCCTTCTGCTTGGGCTTGATCTCTCCTCTCTGTAAAGAGACTATCGTAGCTGGCTAATTTTGCATAAAAATCATCGACTGATTTCGCTTGGGAGCAATCGGGTGGGAGAATGTTTTGGAGTTCGATATCTTGCATTTCGAGAGCAAAGCCTGCTTCTCTGGCAAGAATTAGCAATTTTCGAGCGACATCCATTCCGTTTAAGTCATCGCGAGGATCTGGTTCAGTATACCCCTTCTTTTGGGCTTCTCGAACAATCTCTGAAAAAAGCGTTCCTGGTTTAAAGGAGTTAAAGATGTAACTTAAAGTGCCTGAAAGAATTGCTTCAATTTTTATAAGCTGATCTCCACTTTTTGATAAATCGTTCAAAGTACTTAAAATGGGAAGGCCAGCTCCTACGTTAGAGTCGTAAAAGAATTTAGCCTTATGGGCGGCAATTAAGTCTTGGAGGATTTGATAATTTGCAAAACTGCCTGAGTTGGCTTTTTTGTTAGGAGTCACAATGGATATCCCTGATTCAAGGATCGTAGGATAAGAATCTGCAATGGTTTGGCTAGATGAGCAATCAACAAAAACAACATTGGACAGGTCTGAATGACATAAGAAGCTCAAATATTTTTCCCAGGACATTTCCTCTTTTGATTGTTCTGTGATTGAGCGCCACTCTTTCAGATCAATCCCTTTAGAATTTACGCACACAAAGCGACTGTTTGCTATCCCAATCACCTGAATATCAATGCCGTATTGTTCAAGGAACAATTTGTTGTTTTTATGCAGTTGCTCTAATAAGGCGCTCCCCACTACGCCTGTTCCTACAAGGAAAACGTTCACATTTTTTGGAGGCGGAGAAAATTCGTTTCTTGGAGCTGCAAACATGAGGAAAGGAGGCATCAGAACCGCTAAAATGAAGCCAAAAACTATTTTCTTCACAATCACCCCATGTGTTGAATGAGTTCAACGGATGTAGGGATTTCTCGTATTTTTTTCAATAAGAAAAAGCCGGGAGAATTTCCTGGCTATCGTTTTGAAGGTGGAGAGATGCATTCAAAACTTTTGATTGGAGGGGATTGAATATAAACAGGAGAAACATCAAAACCAAAAGTTATTTTACTCCCATTTCGTCCAGTCTAGTGCGTAATTGAGCTTTACGCAGCGGAATTTTTCAGTGAGGGAAAATTCAAAACTTTTCGTATGTTCTATGCGAACATTTAAAGCAGTATTAAGGATATATATGGGAACCGCTGTCGTTATTGGAGCTAATCGAGGAATCGGATTAGGATTCACAAGGCAATATTTAGAAGCCGGCTATGAAGTTGTAGCAACCTATAGAGATGAAACTAAGCTAGGTGCTGAAACGACACTTGAAGAGGATACCAAAGAAAGTTTAGAGCATTTACAACAAGTTTATATGCAAAAACTTACTCTACATAAACTAGAGATTACAGATGATGAGAGTATTGCAGAATTTGCCAAGACTATAGCTAAGGTAGATTTGCTCATTTTAAACGCAGGAATAAAGGGATATCCTGTTTCAGGAACAAGACCTCCAAATCATACCACACAACATTTATCGGATGCTTTTCGAGTTAATACGCAGGCTCCTGACGCTATTATTCGCTCCTTTTACCCTTTGCTTGCACAGAGTGCGAATGCTTGCGTTGTTTATATGAGTAGTTTGGTTGGGCAGACTGCAGATAATGACAGTGGAGGCTATCATCCTTATCGTATAACAAAGGCCGCTACAAACGCTCTTATTTGGAATTGGAGCATTGAGCTGATGTTGGATTGGAAAAGAAGGAATCCACAAAATTTGACAAAAACACCTTGTGCTATTGCCATCTGTCCTGGATGGGTAAGAACTGACATGGGTGGCCAGAATGCAAGATTAAATATTACAGAAAGTGTTTCTGCTATGATAAAAGTCATTGATTACGTGAGAGAAACAAAGAAATCCAACGGATTATATCTGTATAATGGGGATGTTGCAGAAAAATATTCTGAACCAGAGGTGCTAAAAGAGATTATATCTGCAAAAGAACAGCAAAAATTTGATGTGTAAATCTCTTTAATATGCAGTGATTACTCCCTTGCCTAAAGGCAAAGGCTTCTAGGGATCGCTCCCAGGCCATCTAATCCGAGGGCCAAAATGTTCTGCGCTGCGTTGAAATCCCTTGTCGCTTTATACCCACATTGAGAACAGCTATGTTCTCTTTCGGAAAGCTTTTTTACTTCCCGATGCTTGCATTGACTGCATGTTTGTGTTGTATAGGCAGGG
>JAGXTH010000075.1 GCA_018333475.1 Simkania sp.
CTGTCGACAAATTGACGATCATAAACAGCATAGTATTAATGCAATACAATGCCGTTTACGATCGCCGATTTTCGGCGCTTTGACGCGGCTCAAATGTGAAGTTATTTGTTGCGTTTGGTATAACTGTTTAAATAGAACGTCTACTAGATTTTTTCGATTTTAGAGATGATTTGCTATGTTCAAAAGAAGCCAGAAAAACGATAGAAACCTAGTTTCGGAAGTCTATTGGCTTTTCTCTTGGTAGAGAGAGGCCTCATCTTGGACGCTTTCAGAAAAACAGCCGGTCGATAGGAGATTTCGAACGATGTTTTTAATATTTGTTTGAAAATCAGGCAGGCAGAAAGGAGGGGAAGGAGGATCTTGCATTTTAAGCATATAGGGAATGAGAGCTCGAAGTTGTTTACTGCTTGAAAAGGCGCTGCCAAGCTTGTGTCGCTTAACAAACCAGATATTGAACTCTTCCCAGAAAATAAATCTAGCTGTGGATTGAGGGGTATTGTCCAGTAATAGTTTTTTGCCAAGATAAAGTGCTTCATTGACTGTGCAGGAACCTGTTTTAGAAATGACCAGATCACTACAGGCGAAAATAGAAATTAGCTCATTTGTAAAGCCACGGATGTGCAGCAGGACACCTTCTTTTGACATGGCAGTGGTAACATGTTCTTTTCTAGAAAGGATGGTGCCTCCTTGCTCGACAATCCAATCCAGTAGGCGCTCTTGGCTTTTTTTATTTTTTCCTACGCAAATATTGGCTTGAAGTTTTTTTCCATGAATGAGGGCACCAAGGCGAGAAATTTCTTTGGCATGTTCTACAATTGTCATTCCTCCAACGGCACCCATGACAAGGGTGATAGTGTGATGGTCAGTAACCATGCCATGCTGTTGTTTTAGCAAGGCAATGTCTTCAGATCCATAGCAAACCTGGCATGCGGGTCTGATGGGAAACCCTGAGTAAATCACATCATCAAGTTCTAGCTGACTTTCCTCAAAGATTTTGATCATCATTTCTGGACGTTCATAAGCTAAGGCCAGCTTGAATGTACCAAGATCTGCTCTTGAGATATTATTAAAACCATTGAGGAACATTTTAATATCGAGGTCTGTAGGCAGAAGTAGGTAAGGGATATTGCGTTGTTTAGCTGCAAGGAGTAACCCATGATTGATGAAGGGAATTGTCGAAATAATCAGTTGAGGAGGAGCTATCAAAGAGTCTAGGTAACGACAAAAAATGCGAGCAATTTTTTTCTTGCGCACATGCATGTGGCGTTTGCCACTGAAGATATAAAACTTAAGCAAAGCTCCAAGCTGGTTTCTAAGAAGCCAGTTATAACAACTTTCTCCAGTAATCTTACCAAAGGACAGTCGTTTGAACCAGTCTAGAGGTTCTAGGATGGTGTCTATGGCATTGACGATTTGAACTTCATGAAAGGGGCTTAAAATCTCTAGCAAGGAATCCCCGGCCGATTTATGTCCGCCACCGCCGTCGCAGGTCAATACAAGAATTTTTGCTTTCATAACTTGGTATTTATCTGAAATAGTAATTTTTAGTAAAACAAGTTCATTTTTTAATAAGAAATTGTCATGTTGAAATAAAACGAATTGTGCCCAATGGGAACATTCACCGCTTTACAAAGAGAGATTCCCCAATCGGCTCGGAGCATAAAATTTTGCCAAAGCATGAGTTCCGCTCCAAGGCCAGAGCCAATCATAGTTGCATTGGCTTCGATTGTTTGTACCTTATGATTATTGACCGCTCTCGCGGTGTCCAAGAAAGCGCGGACGATGAAATCCCAGTCAGCTCTACCGCCGATATATTCGGGAGCAGCTCGAAACAGGCGGCCAAACAGTTTTCTTGTTGGATGAGGATTAGGCTTAAAAAGAGGGGGGAGATGGAAAAGATATTCTGCTCTTCCTATAACGACATTGTCTCCAGAGTCAAGAGCCTGTGGATAACCGCGCACTGTGTTAAATCCCCCTACGACGAATTTAAGCTGAGGAATAAGACGGTAACTGAAAGCATATTGTCCTTGAAAGAGAAAAGCAAATTCGTGCGCAGGAATAGGTGGAGCTATATAAAAACTAGCAAAGAGATTGGCATTGAGAATACACCAACTCTTGCTCGGGTTGATACGGCCGAGGTCTTCTAGATTATCGCGATTAGAGGCTAAAAAGCCATTGGGACTACCTTGTGCTTCTGCTGTAGCCCAGATACGCCACAAGGATTGCAATTGTTCAAAATGTAAAGCAAGCGTAGGTTCAACAAATTGGGACTGCCCGTGACCCTGCAAGCTATTGAGTTCGTTATGAACATGGATATTGAAGTATCTAAACCCTTCGACTAAATCGATAAAAAAATCTCTTCTCTGAAAGATGTTTTGGTTAAAGGTCAACGCCAAAATTCCTTGGGTACCCGTAAAGGCTTTGCCTTGAAACCCCAATTCCGAAGCCGCATAGCGGTTGAACATAGAGAAGATCTTCCAACGCAGTTTACGTGCACTTAAAAAAGGACGGTCATAGGAAGCGGCTACAGTGAAGAAGGATTCGAAGGTATCCGTTGTCCAGTCCAGGCGTAAGATATCGTCAACACCAGTGAATTGTGTATGGACAAACCCCAATGTTTCTTCCCAGCGACCCGTTTCTTCTGTACCAGTATTGGTGACATCGAGATATAGACGCCAAGGTTTGTTTTCTGTGACAAGGAAATCTAACCCCACCTTATTTTCTTGATAAAGAGAGTACACTCGGGTGTCTATTCTTCGATTCGGGTGACGGTTAAGAAAGTACGTATATTCGTCGAGTTCATCTTTTGAAAAAAGGTCAGCTTCGGCGGCGTTGCCGCTTAGGGCAGGTTGGAGTGGAGATCCAGCTAATATATAATCCAGGTTACGATCCGCATTCCTTTCCCCTTCGATATTATCTCTATCCAAGCGAATTGTGCCCATTTCACCAACAACAGCCAAGCGAATGAGTAATGTGAGACTCTGAGTTCCTCTAGGGCGTAGGTCTTTGCCCTCTGCATCGATTTCATCCGGCATCACTTGGATGACAACTCCGCTCAGTCCATGGTGGTTTAGATAACGGACTAGAGTCAAACAGATGGTTTGCAAGGCGCTTCGATGAAAGCAAGCAGGTTTGTCATATTGAGCAACTTCTGAAAGAGTAACGACGGTAATGTCACTTCCAGGGAGGGGTGCGCGAAATCCACTGGGTCCAGAAGTGAGTTGAATAGGCACTTGTAATAATTTAGAAATAGGCACTTGGCGAGCATGTGGCGTATCATAGACGACGATAAAGTTGTCTATGGAATAGCAACCGCTTGCTTCCTCATAAAGAGCAATGCTCCCCGATGTCTCTAGTGCAAAAATGGACAAAGGGGTGAACGCAATTGCTGAAGTGAGAAAAAGCCTCACTGAGCCCAACTTATCACCTCATTAAAACTTGCATCATGCAACAAAATTTTCAAAAAGCAAGAATTTCCATCACTTGTTAAATAATTTCTCGTCATTTAAGAGGAAGATAAAGAGTAAGCTGTATGGAGCATTCCATATATTTTAAATACGGGTTACTCAAAAGGAATGCGATGATTGAGGGAAAGATCCGTTTTCTTCTCTTAAGTGGTGTGATGTATTGTGTTAGTTGGCCGCTGACGTTATTTGCATTGCCTTCAGGAGAGCAGCCCGTCCATGGTGAGGTGCATTTTGAGCGTCATGAGGGGCAATTAAAGATCCATGCCTCTGACGGCAGCATTGTCAATTATAAGAACTTTGATGTAGCTCGCCACGAAAGCATCGAATTTATCCAACCAAACGCATCGGCTCGTATTCTTAATCGTATTCAAGGTTCATCTCCCTCGCAGATTGATGGAAAACTACGAGCCAATGGCCGCGTTTATCTCATGAATCCAGCTGGCATTATCTTTGGACCCCACGCCATTGTCCAAGTAGGTGGATTATTTGCTGCTGCTGCACATGTAAAGGACGAAGATTTTCTGCTAAAGCGCGACCATATTTTCAACGTCAAAGGGGACGTGATCAATCAGGGAATGCTTAAAGCGGATGCGATCCATCTGATCGGAAACAAAGTAGATAATCAGGGTGTGATCGATGCGCCGCACGGATTAGTGACCTTATTGAGTGGCCATACTGTGATGATCGGAGAAGAGAATGGGCATTGTTTTGTAGCCGTTGATCGAGAGGCCTCTCCTTTGGGGGGAATCACTGCGACCGATCTCATCGGACTTGCCATCAACCATACAGGGAAAATCACGGCAAAAGAAGTGCATGTTGAAGGGGGAGACCAAAGCACCCTACATGTAAGTGGAGCGATAGATGTTCATGGTGAGCAAGGCGGAACTGTCCGTATTCTTGGGGACGCCATCACTTTACAGACACTTGATATCGATGCGACAGGTCAAATAGCCGGGGGTACAGTTCTTGTTGGAGGAGACTATCAAGGGGGAGGAGACCTTCGTAAAGCACAATTGACTTGGGCGGATGAAGATGTTCACATCGACGCGAGTGCATTGCGGTATGGAAACGGAGGGAAAGTCATTCTATGGTCCGAGGGTTCAACGCTCTTTGACGGGTATATTCGATCCCGTGGCGGGCTTGAAGGTGGCGATGGAGGCTTGATCGAAACCTCTGGAAAAATGGGTTTAGGATGCTTACAGGGAAGAGTAGATACTTTAGCACCTTTAGGGAGAGCTGGAGAGTGGTTGCTAGATCCTCTAACCATCACTATTGCGGCTGCAGGGGCTGGAACTCTTATTCAAGCAGCGAATTGTGCTGATGTAGCAACAAATCTCACGATTGCCAATGGCACCATTAACGCAGCCGCTGCTAATGTCACTTTATGCGCCTCTTCGACAATTACTCAGCAACTTGGAGCTCCGATTAATATTGCAACTGCGGGTGTTACACTGACATTCCAATCAAGTGGGGTAACGACATTAAATGACAATATCACAACGAATAATGCGGCCATTAACTTTACCTCGAGTCCTCAGACTAATGTGGTCTTGGGAGGTGATGTCGCTATCGCTTCTGGAGGAGGCGCAATCACTTTCGGAGGGTCGATTACTGGGGCTAGTCAAACTCTTTCTTTGAATTCCTCGGGCTCTGGAGCTATTGACATTCAAGGGGCGGTGACCCTAGGAACCCTATCTATGCCAACAGCAGGAGCTTATCAAATTGCTCTGGAAGGGGGTGGGACCATTACAACGGCTACGACGTTCAATGCTACAGGAGGAGGTGCTGGTGTAGCCTTTGGGAATTCTACTCTCCCCACTCTGACATTCACTGGAGGAGTGACAACGCCGGCACTTACAACGACGAATGTGACAGGAACTGTACAGACAGTGGGCACATCTACTATGACCTTAGGATCAGTTGCTGTACAAGCAAGTGGAGCCACTCTTCAAGTGGGAACAGGAGCTTTGACTGCAGGTGATATTACGTTAACGGGACCACTGAGTTTGGTATCTTCTGGGGGCCCCATCACTACTGTGGCAGTGCTAAGTAGTCCTGTGCTCACTTTCCCATTAACGATCAACGTTTCTCCCATTTCAACGGGGGTTGTACAGATTAATGGCGCTTGTAACGTAAGTACAATCAATCACACCAATAGTTACTCGACTCTGTTTGGAAATACAGTAACAGCTACAACTGTGAACTTGACTAACGCTGCTACTTTTGTGGAGTTTGGTGGTAGCGTAGCGATCACAACTTTGAATACATCTGTCCAGCCTTACCAGGTGATTTTTGAGACTGGTGGAACTGTGACAACAGCTACGACATTTGTCAATACAGGTGGTGTGCAATTTGGAAATACTTCTTTAGCTTCAATCACATTCACAGGTGGTGTGAATACCAATCAAACTAGTGTGACAACCAGTACCTTTGGAGTTGTTAGTACGACAGGAACTTCTATGACACTAGGGCCGGTCATCCTGCTTGGCAATACCACAATGAATACGTCAAGTGGGGCTTTAACTTTTAATAGTACCCTTACAGGAGCTCACAATCTGACAGTAAATACAGGGACAACCGCTCCTGTATTTACCGGAGCAGTAAGCATTGGGGACGTAGTGGGTAATACCTCTCTTATCATCAATACGACAGGAACGAATACTGTGTTTTCGAGTACCCTTACTACTGTAGGGGGAGTAACGTCCAATAATAACTTGGTGTTTAACAACAACGTCTCTGTCGGTGGAGCCATCAGTATTCCTTCTCTGACGACAAACGTAGTTCCAACCTCTGCGTATAACGTGGCCTTTTTAGGAGGAGGAACAATCACAGCCTTAACCAATTTTTATAATGTTGGGACTGTTACCTTTGGCAGCGCTACGCTCCCTACTCTGAACTTTACCAACGGAGTCAGCACCGTATCTGGGCCAACAATGACGTATGTTCAAGGTACAGTGAATGTTACAGTAGCAAGTGCTCCTTTGAGTTTTGGTGCTACAACGTTTAGTGCTGGAAATTCAACCCTGACGACAAATAATGGGGTGATGATTCTAGGAAATGTGACCTTGACGGGCAATGCTACGCTGCAGACACAAGGTGCCAATTTAACAATGGGGAACGTCAGTGGAGCTGGAAATCTTACGACAAATACCGGCACAACGGGCACCACGACAATAGCTTCGTTAAACTGTAATACCTTCACTCCGTCGAATAGTTTATCAGTAACTATTACAGGAACAACGACAGCCGCCACAGTAAACCTTGGAGCTATGGCTGCTGGACAGTCTGTTGTCTTTAATGGTCTTGTGAATATCTCTACAGCGTTGATTACTGCTCCAGTGGCATATTCTGTGACATTTAATGCTGGAGGAACGGTCACTCCATTCACAAATTTTTTCAATACGGGCGGTCTGAACTTAGGTAACAGCACATCGTCTTCCATAACATTTACCAACGGGGTGAACACATTCTTCCCAGGAGTTGTGACGAATACCGCAGGGGTGATTCGGACTGTATCTGGGAATATGACACTGGGTGTTCTCAACTTAGTCGATCGTACGATGTTACAAACGACAGGCAATAACATTACTTTCAATGGAGTTGTCAATGGCAACTACCAGCTATACGTCAGTGCACCAGGGGGAATTGTTACTTTTAATGCGGTGGTAGGAGGAACGACTCCAGTGAGTGTATTGGATGTATTGGCATCGAGTATTGTGATCAACGCCAATATGACAGCTCAAGGAGGGACGTTAATCTACAATGGACCTGTGACGTTAGGAGTGGATACAATTCTCACAGATACTGGAAATACAGGAATTTTCTTTTTAAGCACGATCAATGGAGCCTTTAAACTCACCTTAAATGCTCATGCAGATGTTTCCGTTACAGGAGTAGTTGGTGGGACAACGCCACTCGAAAGGCTAACTGTAACAGCTGGTGGATCGACAACTTTCTCTAGTAATGTAAGCACTTCTGGGGGGGCTGGATTAGATGCAGGAAATATTACGGTCACATCAGGGGGGGCTGTCACCTGTAGTGGAACTTTATTTGCTCGTGGAGGAACGGCTGTAGGCAATGGTTTTAATGGGGGAAATGTCACGATCACCTCATCTGGGAGTTCAGTCACAGTTACAAGCATTGATGTTTCTGGTAGTGATGGAGTCGGATTTTTCGGTGGAAATTCTGGAAATATCACTTTGCAGCCAGCTTCGGGATATAGTCAGACTGGACTCGGGAATTTACCCCAGGGGACATTAGGCATTTATGGAACACTGACTGCTCTTGGAGGTGGTGGCTCTTCAAGTGGAACTTCTGGAAACATTTCATTGTCCGCAGCTGGCCGATCGACAACCATGTCTGTGGCAACCATATTTGGCAATCCTGCAGGAAGTGATTTAACGATTCAAGGCGCTAATTTGACAATAGGGCAGAATGAGGCTATGACAGTGCTTGGGAATGCACTATTCAATATTGGACAAACAGCCACCGTAGGAGATATCGTTGCACTAAACAATCTTACGATCAATGCGGGCACGTTACAGCTCTTAAGACATGAACCTGGTCAGATCTTAAATTTTCAGGGTATTCTTTATACCAACCATCGAGTCCACTTAATTTCTCGAGGTACTCAGGTCAATGCCTCTATTGTCGATGTGGGTTCAGGTCCAAGTTCGGCTATCCTTACCTTAAACGGTCTATCTAGTTCATTCTTCCGTACATTATTGTTCTATGGAAGTACTGTCCTGAATTTTGATGGGGAAGTACCAGTATCTGGCATCATCGACTATGTATTACCAGCAGATACGACTTGGGACACCGTACCACTGCCTAGTGAGCAGATTTCCTGGAAACAGATTTTGGCCGAAAGGATCAACAGAACAGCTCGATGCATGCCGGATCTTAAAGAATTGTGGGCATGGGTAGAAGGAGCATCCGAAGATCTGCATCCCATGGATATAGCGATTGCGGATTATATCATGACAAAAGGGCATGAACAGCAGATCTTTAGCTTAGATGACTTTGCATACTTTCTAGGGACGTATCAAGGGAATGATCGTGCTCGACAATATCTTGCCAAAGTGAGGTATCTTTTAGATAAAGTGCGCAATGAACCAAAGCTCGGGCTGGCCTCTTCTTTTAGAGAAAAAATACAGAGATTCCTCCTCCTTAAAAAGGAAGAAAAAGCACAGACGTGCTCTAGAATTTCTCCTTCAGCAGCCTATTATTTTCAAGAAGATGTGACGGAATTTACACGTCCTAATGGACTAACTCAAGATCAGTGGGTTGAACTATTAGGATTTCAATAAAAAGTTCAATCACTCTGATCTTACGAAGGATTTGGGTATTGCGAGGCAAATGTTTGCAGGTCGCTTAAGGTTGTATGGACGTTTTCTGGATAACTTCCAAACATTTCCGAAATCATGGATTGCATAGAGGCATCTCCACCGGCGGCTGCGGAGGCAAGACTACCTGAACCCATGGGAGCTTGAAGATCTAACATAATATTTTGTACTTGACTGACCATAGCTTCATCGGATTGAGCTGTGCTCTGTTTTAATATAGGAAGATCAACGTTTTGTAATTGATTGATATATGTACAGAGATTATGGATAGCACTGGGATCTCCAGTAGGTCCACAGGTTTGAAGATCTTGTAGACTAGACTGTATCTGATAGATATCGCCTACCACATTAGCCTGCTCTGGATCGTAGGGTTGTGGAGAAGAAAAATTGGTTTGGCCAGTCGGAGAATAAGGGGGAATATTCATAAAATATCCTCAATATTGAATCAGAAATAAAAAACCCGGACCAATGTCCGGGTAAGTACTAGACTTTATGATTATCTAAAAGAAGAACCAGAAGCAGGATACTGCTGTGCGAAAGCATTCAGGTCAGTATTTAAGTCAGTGATGTTTGATAGGTTATATTTAGTATTGCAGAAGCTATTTACCGCATTTCCTAAATCAGTGGCGTTGGGAGGTGTTTGTGTACAAGCAGCAAGAAGGCTTGTTGAAGGATTGCTATTAGGGATCGTTGCGCTTAAGTCTTGCATGATTCCATTTTGTAATGCTGCACCCATAGCATTGTCGCTCTGAGAAGTAGAGTGGTTTAATTGGTTAGTCATTTTATTCAGGTCTGCAACCGCTGCCTGTAGCTTGCGCAAGTTAGCAGTATCTTCACTAGGGTTAGGATCATTTTGCAATTGTGACATCGCTGACTGAATGTTCTGTACATCCGTTATGGCTTGTTGTTGTGTAGCATCATAACTAGAAGCTGTTTGTTGTGCAGCGGCTAATTGAGCTGCCATATTCTGGTTATTTGTTGGGCCAATTGACATAATAATCTCCATTTTTTTTAAAAGAGGGTTTTTTGGCTAGACCCTGCTATCAACTAACAAGATCAACTCGCCTATAAAAGTAATATTATCTATATTATTTTATTAGTTCAATTGTTTTTGCTATAAAACTGTTTTTTTGCCACGTTTGTTTTTGCTGTAAACTGTTTTATATTTCATTGTATTTTAGTTGGTTATGAGAGTTTTTTATTAGTAGTGTTTTTTTTGATTTATTAAGATTGTGTTATTAAAAAACTACGTTTATTGTGTGTAATTTGATAAAACATTCAATTTTGTTAAAAAGATTCGTGAGAAACGTTATTTGGTTGTCTTGAAATGGTGCGTTTATTGTGTTTTGTAGTTCTGTGTTATTAAAGTAGTATAATGCAGACCTGATATGGCACATGTCATTAAGTGCATTAATTTGTATCTGAGTATGCTCGTCCTTAACGCATTGGATTGAGTTATCTGAAAAATTATTTAATCCCATAGGTTCATGTTTTTAATGTTGGATGTTTTTTATTCGTTTGTGTATTTATGCCATGCGTTTTGCTAATAATTCTGTTTTTTTGTTATTAAGCAAACGTTAGCATGTCGAGTGTTAATTCTTTGTTTTATTTATTGTTGTGTATTTTTTATTTTTTATCAAATGATTGGAAAAAAAAGGAGTCTGGTCTATATCAAAAAAAGAACTCCATAGATATTGGATATGGAGATGTTTAACTTATAACGTACGTGGGATTCCCAATGACAGGATTACAGCCGCTTCTCGAACCTAAATCTGTGGCTATCATTGGTGCTAGCGAGCGAGAGAATAGTCTTGGGCGCACCTTGGTTGCTAACATGGTAGGAGCAAAATTTCATGGGAAGATCTACCCGATCAATCCTAAATCTCCAACCATTTTAGGATTACCCGCGTATTCTAGTGTATTAGACATCCCAGGAGATGTCGATTTGGCAGTGATCGCGACACCGGCTGCCACTGTTCCTGCAATCATTCGAGAGTGTGCTCGCAAGAAGATCCCTTGCACCATCGTCATTTCATCGGGATTTAAAGAGGTAGGAGAAGAGGGGGAAAAACTCGAAGCAGAGGTGCTTTCGATTGCTAAAGAATCTGGGATGAGGATTTTAGGTCCCAATTGTTTGGGATGTATGAATCCACATATTGGATTGAATGCTACATTTGCAGCTGGGTGTGGACTCAAGGGGAATATTGCGTTTATTAGTCAGTCTGGTGCGCTATGCACGGCTGTACTTGATTGGAGTTTTGAGAGAGAACTGGGATTTAGTGCATTTGTCTCCTTAGGATCGATGAGCGATATCGAGTGGGGGGATCTCATCGAATATCTCGGAAATGATCCTAAGACGGATGCTGTGATCATGTATATGGAGACCATTGGTAATGCCGAGACCTTTCTTAAGGCTGTAGCCAAAGTTGCTATGCGTAAACCGCTTTGCGTGATCAAAGCTGGGCGTACGCAAGCTGCAGCTAAAGCGGCAGCTTCTCACACTGGCTCTCTGGCTGGTAGCGATGATGTCTTTAGTGCAGCCATGCGCCAGACGGGGGTTTTACGTGTAGCTACGATTGATGAACTTTCAGAAGTAGCTTTATGGTTGTCTAAACAGCCGATACCTAAGGGATCGCATCTTACAATTGTGACCAATGCTGGGGGCCCGGGAGTACTGGCTACAGATGCAGCAGCATTAGCTGGAGCGGAACTAACAGAGTTGTCTAAGGACGCTATTGCATCCTTAAGCAAGGTATTGCCAGCGGCATGGAGTCATGGCAACCCCATCGATGTTTTAGGGGATGCAGATGCTAAACGGTATGTTGAGGCCATTGCTAAGGCTCTTGAAGAGCCTTCGACGGATGGATTACTCGTGATTTTAACGCCACAGGATATGACAGATTCTACGGGTACGGCTCGAGCTCTTGTTGAGCGAGTCAAACAGTGCAAAAAACCTCTACTTGCCAGCTGGATGGGTGGAGCTACTGTAGCAGAGGGAAAAGAAATTCTTA
Source organism: Simkania sp. (assembly GCA_018333475.1). Lineage (GTDB taxonomy): Bacteria > Chlamydiota > Chlamydiia > Chlamydiales > Rhabdochlamydiaceae > JAGXTH01. Next base: position 11,824 of record JAGXTH010000075.1, read on the forward strand.
AAAAAGCGGGTATTCCTCTATTTGATTATCCTGATAATGCGGCCCATGCATTTGCAATGCTTTCTGATCACCACAAACATCTTCAAGTGCTTGCTAAAAGTGAACAAGAGCACCATTCTCTACCTGAAAGCGTTAAAATTGAGCTTGAAAAACAGATACGAGTTGCAAGCCAGTCAGGTGCTAAAATTCTTTCGGAAAGCACTTCTAAAGAAATCTTGCATAGCGCAGGGATTCCTGTTGTTCGGAATCTTCTGGCAACATCTGCAAAAGAAGCTGCCGCGGTAGCGCAAAACATAGGATATCCGGTCGTATTGAAATTACACTCTTCTACGGTTACGCATAAAACAGACGTTGGTGGTGTAAAACTGCACTTAAAAGATGAAGCTGCCGTGTTGAAAGCTTACCAGGAAATTGAAGAATCTGTGACCAAAATGGTGGGTAAAAGCGCTTTTGAGGGTGTTGCCGTGCAACAGATGGTGTCTATGAAGGGGGTAGAAGTGATTCTAGGCTCTAGTGTAGATCCACAATGGGGGCCTGTGATTCTCTTTGGTGCAGGAGGAGAGCTTGTAGAAGTGTACAAAGATCGCTCCTTAGGGCTTCCTCCTTTAAATCGGGTGGTAGCTAGACAAATGATCGAAGACACTAAGATTGTTCAGGTACTTAAAGGGGCACGAGGAAGAAAGCCTGTTTCTATCGATGCATTAGTCGATTTACTGGTCAAATTTTCATTGTTTATCGATGCGTTACCGATGATTGCTGAGTGCGATATTAATCCGTTACTCGTTTCATCGGAGGGTTTTATTGCCCTAGATGCACGGATTGTCCTAAAAGACACCCCCCGCATTTAATGCGGAGGGTGTCTTTAGTTAAAGAGGTGGTTGCGAACCTTGAGTTTTATCTCTTAGAAGCTGTACTAAAACCTGGGTTCGTCGCTTTTGTGGATTATTTTGGCCGCTTTTCAACTCCAAAATTGGGGGCTATATACCTTTGTCGATATTGCCCCCCAATCATTTGGATCGAAAATCGACTGAACCAGGTTTTAGTACAGCTTCACAGTCCCTAAATAGAAAGGGCTGCTGCGGCAGGCTCAGTAGCAAGAGCTCCCGATTTTTGGAGTTCTCGGATATAACAGGGAAAGCAAGTGGGTAAATAACGTTCTTCAGCTCCGAGCTGTACAGTAGGTCCTTCAAGAGTAGCATGTCCATTGAGATGCTTCAGATTCATGATCGATTTCTTATTGCAAAAATGGCAAGTAGCCTTGATTTCTTCGATGGAATCTGCCAATTCCATGAGTCTCAGCGAGCCCTCGAAAAGTCTACCTTTAAAATCTGTACGTAGCCCGTAACAAATCACAGGGATATTTTTTAGTAGGGTAATTGCGCGTAGTTGATCGATAAGGTGTTTAGAGAGAAATTGCGCTTCATCGGCGAGTAAACAACTGATTCCTTCAAAATCGAGATAGAGGAGGTTAGAATCGGGTTGCACGAGGATGTCAGCTTGCATTTCAAGCCCAGCGCGAGATTTAATTTGGTCTTTGCCAAATCTGCTGTCGAGTTCAGGTTTCAATAGGAGGATTTTTTTCCCTTGCTGCCTATAATTGTGAGCTACAGCAACGAGGTTGAGTGTTTTAGCACTGCCTACAGTTCCATAACGAAAATAGAGCTTGGCCATACGGTGCCTCCGATGAAAGATTTGGATAGGCCGAATTCTTTCAGAAAGTGGGGCAAAAGATCAAGCTCGACTTTGTGCATATCAAGCCCGCGTCAAGGACTTGTATTTAAAATGGGCTGGAAAGAATTAATAAAGGCAAAACCAGTTTCTTCAGCCTGCGTATCTAAAGCTTGGCTAAACTCTACTTTGAAGAGCTTGCCATTACTTAATAGAATAAGGCGGCCTTTGATGTCTGTACCTCCATCTCGGATATGGAAGTTAATCGCGGGATGCTCCCCATGTTTACAGAGTTCTTTTGAAAGAAGTTTTGCGCCAAAAGGCATATTGCTATCTACGAGGACACTGAGGGCGCCTTTAAGAATGGTACTAGAAGCGAAGAACTGCCATTTTTTTGGCAATTCTAAGGAGCTGACAGAATAGGTGACTTTGTCTCTGTCATCACTCTTGACCTCTTGGTAATCTAGAGTGCGTCTGACTTGTGGAATCTCCAATTGCTTCTGCTCGATCATGGGTTTGTGTGGAAACTCGACGACAAAATCGTTTTCCGATGATGTATATTGTACCCACCCTGAGTTTGTGACTTGTTTTCCAAACTCTTGTGGAAATTGTAAGATGGCCTTTCCAAACATTGCTGCAATGACCACAATGCAGCTGATGGCAAAACGTGTGATGAGGTTGGGTAAGGTTTTTTTGCAGTGGGGCCACTCGGTTTTAAGTCCTTTATCTAAGAAAAAAGTGATACGCAGAGCTTCTATCCAAGAAATGGACCCTTGGTTTTTTTTAGGCGCAATACCGAATAACGCATAGCCAGGGGTTTTCCCCCAGGTTTTTAAAAGGATTACTTCTACAAAAAAAGAGGCTGCTAGAACGGTGAGATAGAATTCAGAGTTGTCGAGTTCTAGTGGTGTAAGAAGTGTTATTGATATTAATAGCAAAAAGCAAAAAGCAAAATCAAATAATTTAGAGAATATTCTCTTTAGTGTCATTGTTTTGTTTATCATAGTGGCTAGCATACTATCATCGTTTGGTGTTTTTTACAATTAAATGCGTTTCTTGTTATATATAATATTGTTTTTTATCTGGCTAAATTCAATTCATCTAAGAGCAGGTTGTTGTTTTTTTAAAAATAGTTGTTTGAATTATGACATGGCCGCATCTCTAAAAGAGGTGGGGAAAAACTAAAAAACATATTTAACAGTGGGCGGATCTCAAGAAAATAGGAAGGATTCAGAGTCGAATGATTATCGCGCAAGAAGGTGTCAGTTTTGGAGAGCGGAAGATTAAAATATCTTGTACTATAACAAAGGGTATCGGGCTCAACGCCTGGCTTCTATGGGGTGGTTTTTTTTTTATTCTTATTGGAAAATTTTGATGTTTTAAATACGGAATAGTGACGACGTTTTTTTGAAGCGGCTCTCGCTCTTTTTTTCCGTGCCTGAACTGCACCTTTTGCCATGGAACACTCCTTAAAAAAGATAGGTAAACTGGGAACTGTGGGATCGTGCAGGAGTGTAAGCTGTTTTTATTCCAAAATCCATGAAATTTTGTCTGAATCACCCATAATCTCAACGGATTAAAATATTGGTTTTTAATAAAAATAAACATCTTTAGTTTAATTATTTTTTTTGCTAATTTCTTTTGTCTAAGGTTTTTTAAAATAACTTGTATGAGTAAAAACAGAAGGTTGGTAGGGGCTATTTTACTAATAGCTGGAACGACTATAGGCGCTGGGATGTTGGCTTTACCAGTGATCACTGCTTCCGCAGGTTTTTTTCCATCGTTAGGTTTATTAGTGGTCACTTGGCTTGTGATGCTTTGCTCTGCATTTTTTTTCCTAGATGTCAATTTAGCTGTGAGAGGGGAGCCAAACCTCATTTCTATGGCGGGGCGTACTTTAGGAAAATTTGGAAAAGTGGTGACATGGGTTTTATATCTTCTTTTGCTCTATTCGCTCACTGCAGCTTATATAGCAGCCAGCGCCATGTTGTTTAAGCAAGCAATTTTTTTTGTGACAGGATGTGAGATTCCCAATGTATTGGCACAGTTTATTCTGCCTGTCGTATTTGCTGGGGTCATTTATTTAGGGATTGTTGGAATTGATTGGATCAACCGTGTTCTAATGCTTGGGTTAGTTGTAGCTTATGCATTGCTTGTAATTTTTGCTCCACCATATGTCCAACCGCATTTTTTTTCCCATGTAGACTTTTCCGCGCTTAAAATCGCCGTGACGGTAGTGTTTACTTCTTTTGGTTTTCATATCGTGATACCGAGCCTTACAACCTATTTAGAGCATGATAAAAAATATCTTAGAAAAGCCATTTGGATAGGGGCAAGTATTCCTCTTGGTGTCTATGTTTTATGGCAAGTGATTGTGCTTGGCTCTGTACCTTTAGAATCTTTAGAACTAGCTTGGTCAAGAGGAGAAGCAGCAACAGTACCGCTTGCAGCGATTCTTCAAAATCATGTCATAGCAATAGCAGCACAATTGTTTTCTTTTTTTGCCATAGTCACATCATTCATGGGAGTTTCTTTAAGCCTTTCTGATTTTCTTACCGACGGGCTTAAGCTTAAAAAAAGTTGGGAGGGGCGTTTGATTGCAATTGCATGTACCTTTGCCCCTCCACTTTTCTTTCTTTTTACCTATGAAAAGGGGTTTTATCTAGCTCTTAATCATGCAGGAGCTCTTGTGGCGCTGTTGCTCGGGGTCTTACCGGCTTCTATGGCATGGACGCTCAAAGAACATCGTTTTTATAAAACAGTTTGGGGAAGAACTGTTTTGATGAGCATCATGGGGATTTCATTATCTGTGTTGGTTTTTGATCTACTGAGTTAGCCATTGGAGAGAGTTCAAGAACTCATGGAAAGAGTTTTTAACGATGACCACCGCCTCCTTCCCCGTGGTCATGGTCGCCATGGTGACCATCATAATGATAGTGTTCATGGCCATCATAATAGTGATTCCTATGCCAGTCATCGAAGTCGTCCTCGTTATCAAACCAAATACCGTTATACAATCCAGGGCCAACCCAAATCACGGTGTTTTCTTCAACAGTGGTGTCGTCGTCTTGATCGTATTCTTGTGTGGTATTAGCAGAAAGCATCGAATTCCAACCCATTAGGCAAATAGCACTCACTACGATCTGTAAACGGCAACACATTGGGCTCCTTGAGGTTCCATTAACGGCCTCTATATTGGTGATATATAGTAGGTGCTATTTTCTTAAAACAGGGTAGTTTATGCTCTGTGATTTACCTTAAATGCGCCTGTAAGAGCCCCCTAATAGATAGGTTGCAAAGATCTTGGTTATGGTTGTGTTTTTATTAAATTTTTTTTTAAATTACTCAGGCAAAGCTGTTTCTGATAGAATAGTTTCTTTGGGAAAAAGGATGCCGCTCTAGACTAGGGGCGTGTGTAAAGACTACAAATTTCACTGCCCGAAAACATAGAATGAGGGGGAAGAGTTTCCTCTAATTCTTAAGGGTAGATATCCATCGAGTGATACGTGACGATAACACTACGGCAAATCCTTGCCATTCGTGAGCAAGAATATCTTCGAATTTCCAAGCAAGCTACAGTTCCGCAATCTCCTGAGCACGTATCTTTCCATTCAGTGCAGTCCTCCATTGGAACTCCAGGAACTGTAGAGGTCGCTGTTTCTTCGAAAGAAAAATTCTGGCAGAGCACGCTACTTCATGCGGAAACTGAACTCAGAATTGTGCGTGTCATATCCCATCTTTTGCCTTCATCAAAACAATTAGAGGAAAACAAAGCACAATTATCTAGGTTGCAGCTAGTCCATAAACAGAGCGGACTGTTTCTTCTTAAAAAAAACAAGCAAATCTCACAGTCTGAAGAAGGGGCTTTGGAAGGTGCGCGATATCAACGACTCGATGAGATTTTACGAGAGCATTATATATTATTGCAGGGAGAATCTCAGATAAAAATCGCGGAAATATTGAAAAATCCCACATGGGGTCCTTCTTGGAAACGAAAAATAGCAGCTGAGGAAAGGTGGTCTGCCTGTGTAGAGGATGCTAAAAAGCAATTAGCTAAAATTCAAAAAAATGAAGGCTGTGCACGGGGAGAATGTGTAGATCGGTCGTCAATGACATCAACGGACTTTAAATACCTCGAAGATTTGCAGCTCGGTATCAAGGAGTTTTTGGGATCATTTCAAGAAACGTTTCGGTCGATAGAAAAGACACGCTTGGAAACAAGGGAAGTTCTAGAAAAAAAAGCCACAACCCTAGAAGGCTTAAATGCTGACCGTACGAAATATGCCCCTGAGACGATGTTTTTTCGAGCTCTAACTACTAGAGTAAGGAAAGTAACAGCTGAAATAGAATCACTAAAACTAGAACTCATTAAATTAGAAGAAGAACGTGTGAACTCTACAGAGGACTTGCACTTACTAGAGGAGTTTTTTCAACAATTACTCTTGGATCAGGGTTTCTTGGTTTGAATAGAATGGGTGCATTTCTAGCATAGGTCTAAGGAGTCGATATGCGAGCTGTTTTCGTAGATGCAGGGACTTTCGGAGAAGGGTGCTCTTTTGACATCCTAGAAAAACTACCACTAGAATGGCGTTTTTTTGATAAGAGTGCTCCAGAAGAGATTGTTGAACATACGAAAGATGCAGAGATTGCCCTGACAAATAAGGCTGTATTTAGCAAAGAGATCATACGAGCTTTACCGCGACTAAAAATGATTTGTGTTACGGCCACTGGAGTAGATTGTGTCGATCTTGCTGCAGCCAGGGAAGCTGATATTGTTGTTTGTAATGTAACGGACTATTCTAAAGGAACTGTTACTCAGCTGACCATTCTTTTTTTATTGGCACTTGCGAACAGTTTTTATTCCTATATTGAAGATGTGAAAAAGGGCTGTTGGCAAAAACAATCCCAATTTTGCTTTCTCAATTACCCAATCAAAGAGGTCAGAGGTAAAACATTGGGTATCCTAGGATATGGAAACTTGGGGCAAGAGGTGGAACGGGTAGCAGTTGCCTTAGGGATGCAAGTGTTGGTCGTGGAACGTAAATCTGGTAAACACCCAATTCCAGGGGCTCTCTCTCTTCAAGAGGTGCTTAAGCGTTCTGACTTTTTTACAATTCATACACCCCTTACTCCTGAAACAAAGAATCTCATCGGTAAGGAAGAACTTGGTCTGATGAAAAAAACAGCATATGTCATCAATGTCTCTCGAGGTGGAATTATCGACGAAGAGGCTTTAGTCGAGGCTTTGAGAAATCATGAGATTGCTGGAGCTGCTCTTGACGTACTCACAAAAGAACCACCTTTACCTAATCATCCCCTACTAGACCCCTCTATTCCAAACCTTCTTCTTACGCCTCATATAGGTTGGGCAAGCTCTGAGGCTCGGCTGACCATTCTGGAAATCACCAGGGATAATGTCCAAGCGTATCTAGAGGGTACGCCTAAAAACCAAGTGACAGTCAAAAGATAATTTCTGAATTAATTTATATCTATTTTTGTAAAATAAATTGTTTATTTACAGTGGATTATTTTGTTTTTATTAATCAGTTTTGTTTGTATAATAAATAGATTGTAAATATGGTATAACATTATGTCTATTAATTATAATAATGAAGTTGCGATTTGTGGTATTACAAGAGAAGAAATTAACACTGCTGGATACCTCCATTGCGGGCATGTATTTGAAAGGGAAGCCATTAAACAGTGGTTGCAAGTAGCTGGGCGCTGTCCATTTTGTCAAAGTTTTTCTTATCCCAATGAAGTTGCTGATTCTAAGGATAGGGCGATACAAAATGTAGCACTTATCCAAACAGGTGCGCTACCAGGAGACTCTCGCATAATTCCCCGGATCATGGCATATATAGCGAGCTTTTTTCCGAAGGAAACAGATGCTGAAAGAGAAGAAAGAGAAGCCGAAGAAGAAATCATAAGAGTAAAATTTTTAGAAGAGCTTGTGAAGGACGAGGAAAGGTACCATCGTAGTAGAGGGGTGGTGGGCCGTTAGAGCTCAAGGGGCTATAGTAAACAGTTTTTTTGACTGCAAGGGTATACTATATTTTACAGAAGATGGGATCGTTCCCATAGTACTCATCCATGGGTTATACCAAACGCAACAAATAACTTCACATTTGAGCTGCGTGAAAGCTGTCGACAAATTGACGATCATAAACAGCATAGTATTAATGCAATACAATGCCGTTTACGATCGCCGATTTTCGGCGCTTTGACGCGGCTCAAATGTGAAGTTATTTGTTGCGTTTGGTATTACATCCATAGCGTTTGCGATAGCATAGAAGTCTGCTTTGGAGATCTCTAAGAGTCCTTTTCGCAATTGCATGCCCCAGTTTTTTCCCTGGGTTAGTTCTAATAGATTGAATAACTCATGGAGAGGGGCATCTTTGGAGGGGGCATATTTCACATCAATTCGAAAGGGATGGAACTCTGGCGTCATCTCGACTTGATAGACTTTTCCTGTTGTGATGGTTCCTAGTGCTGTAAAGCATTGACAAGGCTTATTGCAATACATCGCTATTTTTGGGGAGTAGTAAATAAAACCATCCCCCGCAGATAGGTGTAAAAGAGGAGCTTTCTTACCGTGACAAACTTGAGCAAAGCCGCCTTGTACGCCCCTTTGCACATGTTCTTTTGAAACAATACCTAACCAATAATGCATAACTCCTCCTTGTATCTAGGATGGCGAAACCAGCTTTTGCAAGAGTTCAACGTAGACTTGTATGTCTTGTTTCAATGTTTTAAAAAATTCTCGGTCAACGGTTTCGACAAGTGGTAATGCTCGTTCGATGAGTTTGGCCCCATTGGTGGTTAAGCTCGGAAATTTTGATCGTTCATTATTTTTATGTTGATGTCTTCGAATATACCCCTTTTTCTCAAGAGTCCGTAACACCTGCGATGTCATCGTGATATCAGTTTTACAATGACGAGCTAGTTCTACTTGGGTAATATTATGATCATTACGTGTAAGCCAGCCAACACTAGCCAAAAGGACGAACTGGGAGTGAGTTAGGCCTACAGTTGCAAGGGCGGATTCAATATGCCTTCGCCACTGTGTACTGACTTGCCAAAGTAGAAATCCTGGACTTTGTTCAGGCCCCTCAAAATGGCTAATTGTTTTCCATGCGACTTGTTTCATTAGGAACCAAGTGTATGTAGATGTTCAGCTTGTTTGACCATTGCCAACATTTCTTGTGGAAGATTTTTTTTCATATCTCGACCGATCAGGAAGGCGAATAGATATGCTAGGAGGCCTTTCATCTCTATGCGATGAGTAACATAGGTTTTTCCTTTTGACTCCGTTAAAGAGTGGGTAACGATAATGCGTGTACAAGGAAGTTTTGCCTCATCGACAAATTTTTTCATCGGCTCAACACAGGTCAGCTGAATGTGCACTAATGGTCCGCCTTTAGGCTTTAGAGTCCCGGTTGTTCCTACGACAAAGGGGCCATCGCTTGTGCTGAATTCAATGCCATGATCCCAAGTATTCCAGTGCTTAACATCTTGCCAAATATGCCATATTGCACTAGCTGGGGCTGTTGTTTCAACGGTATGTGTGATGATTAACATGGGTTCTTCTCAGGCTGTTTGTTTGCATATAATATGCATGCATATTAATTGAGTCAAGGCAAGAAATTCGTTGATTAGGGAGATCAAAGTATTTTGGTAAAATAGATCGCTCCACCCCATTCATCAGGATGGACTCCGTGACCATCTGACATGTAGCCTAAAGAAAGCAGGGTAAGGAGAATCCCAGACAAGAGTGATGTATCCGATGATACTCCCCTGTAAAATAGATAAATACACCTCGCGATGTCCCTGTTGTTGTTCGTGGAAATATTGTTCAAAGAGGGCCAGCGGCTTATTATAAGGTGAACCTGAAAAGGCTTGGAATAGTTTGTGGAGGGTTTCTTTGGTTAGCAGTTGAATCATAGACTTCTCCTTTGGTCTATGGCGGTTATTTGTTGAAAAAGAATAGGAGTGCCAGACATTCGGCGTCCTTTATCTTGAAAGAGACGTTTAAGCGGAACGTCTATAGTCAGAAACTCCTCTTTTCCTTCGTGACTGCGAGCTATTTCTTGCCCATCTGGATCATAAATACTGCTATGTCCTGGGCAGACCTTTTCTCCATCATCAGCCCATACCCAATCAGCAGCAACTAACCAGCAACGATTTTCATGAGTACGGGCAACGAATTGACTATAGTAAGGTGGACGTTTGGCATACGAGTGCTGCAACGGAACTGTGTTACACATAGGACAGAAGAGTATTGTAGCTCCCTGCATCGCAAGAAGGCGCGCAGGTTCGAAGTAATTAGAATCTAAGCAGACGAGGATGCCGAACAAAACGCCTTTACTCGATAGGCATGAAAAGGTAGTTCCAGGTGTAAAGTAATTATGATAGAGGTAGTGTTTTCTTTGAATGCCTAGAAGAGTTCCTTTTTCAATGGTAGCTACCGAATCGAAGAGATTGCTTCCAGAGAGCTCATTAAAACCTAGGATGACAGTAACGCGATACTGACTGATTTCGGAAAGAAATGTTTTAAAGATATCGCTGTGTACTTCCAAGCTTGTTTTTCTAGCCATCGATTCTTGAGCATAGTAACCAGTCAAAAAGCCTTCAGGAAAACAGATGAAATCGATGTTCTCTGTATCTGCTTTTTGCAGCGCACGATGTATTTGTTCTTTTCTAGGCTCAAAGGTGGTTTTTGGGGTTCCCTGATAAGCTGCAACTCGAATCATAGCGCTCCTAAGCAGTTCTTTTGAGGTGGTTCTCAAGGCTCAATGATAATATCGAGATAATCTAATAAAGCCAGTACGTCAGGTCTTGAAAATTTTGCTTTTGTGAGCTTATTTGTTAGGGGATTGATGGAATAGTTGATTGCGCTCACAAAATTAGCCTTACTGAGGTTTGTGTTGTGAAAAGAGCTCCTGAGCAGATCGGCCCCCGCAAAATCAGCAGCTGTGAGATTGGTTTCTGTGAAATGCGTATCTCGAATAGTACAATCACGGAACAGTGTGTTTTTTAAGTCGAGGTCTGAAAAATTAGAGGTATCAATTAAGCATTTTTTGAATGTTACCTTTAGAAACGTCTTATCACATTTTGAGAAATTGACACCAACGAGTTTACACTGTTCAAATTCCACGTCTTGCAGCCGACAACCGGTGAGTTTAGTGAGACTCAAATTGCATCCAATCAGCTTGCACTCTAGAAATCGTGAGCTGGTACAGTCACTGTGACTAAAATCACATTGCTCAAATAGTACATGTGAGAACAGTTTGTGTTTGAGATCAAGTCCAGAGCACGATTCTTTTTTAAAGGTAGAATGCTCAAACTCTGTTTTCGATGAGAAAGCGGTCACAGTTTAATCCAAGATTTTCATTAGTTTGAGACATATCGTCTCATGTGGGGGGCTATTCGTTAGTCAACAACGTGGGAACAAAGTGTGCTACCATAATCGACTATAATCTGAATCTTAGATTTCTTTCCTCTCAATCTGAGCGCAAAGGTGCATAGTCATTGGGCTGAGTACGTATCGTTTTTGTAGCAAGAAATGGTATTCGTAGGAGCATTTGCTCGACAAATGGAGAAATAGTTGTTGTGCATAGCTGTTTAGGATCGATCCAGAAGTAATCCATTTCTGGTGTTGCACGCTGCAGAGGTGAAAGGTCATTGATCAGATATATCAAACCTATTTGATGAAGAACGAAGGGATTGCCATTCTCGTGCAATCCTTCCGTAGTGGCTGTTAGGTTGTCTAATAATTGCATTGAATCAAATGTCATCCCCACTTCTTCTAGAAATTCTCTACGTAGCGCTTCTTCGACAGTTTCTTTAGCTTCGATACCTCCACCAGGGAGATCAAATTTTCCTACATGCAAACCTGTTCGTTGTTTGACTAGGAGTAATTTTTCTTCTTGTAAGGCGATGCCATAGACGCCAGTTCGAATCACAGTGGATTGTAGAACAGGGGGAGAATCCATCTTGGCTAAGAGAAGGTCATCAGGAGCTTTTAGCACACAGGATTCATGGATTTGAGTGAGTACACGTTTTTGCTCTGCCCAAACAAGTCGCTGTTTAGCCTCTTCAAAAGATAGCCATACAAAAGCATCATGCTCACTTGGAGCAAGCCGGACATCCATGGTGTCTACAAAAGCGATGAATACAGGGACGAAGGTGATTTTGTCTTGGGATTGCATATAAAAAGTTTCGACAGCATCTGCACAGTAGAGTTTGGTAGGTGTAAGAGAAGTTTCTTCTTGAATTTCTCTCAGAGCTGCTTGTGCAGCGGTTTCCCCGTCCAGGATGCCGCCGGTCACCATTTGCCATGTTCCAGGTAAATAGCTCCCACAGCGTCTGATGAGTAGATACAGAGGACCGTCGGAGGTTTGGCGGATCACATATGCAGAAATACAATGCGGAGCAATAAAAGAGGTCATGAGTGGTTTGTTCCATCTTGTGTAATGGGAAGAGTACTTTGAGACAGCGTTTGAGTGTTTTTTTTCCAGTAGTTTGGAGACAGTAATGCACCTATGGCATTAGCTCCTAGCGTTCCTACATAATGGACTTGGGAGATATTTAGAGCTTCCATGACTCCATAAGCTAGGATGAGATTGGAAACAATATGAGGAAAAGCTTCTTTTCGATCTGCAGGAATGGCATCCAGGGTTCTGATGGCGAGATCATCGAGATTCAATCGGCAATGGATCTCTTTTAAGACTCTGGTTTTATCAAAATGAGTGCTTTGTGGCATTCCCCACAAAGGATTGATTCCAATTCCCAATACAATCACATGAGGGTCATTCAATTTTTGACGAAGTTCGGCAGGTACGTCTTTCATGGTTTCTTTGACGTATTGTATGGCTTGAGTAGCTTGTATCTGTGAAATAGGGTTAGGGCTAAGTGTCTGGGTAATATCCTTGCCCTGGATAGTCAGTAGAGCATTTTTCATGGGGGTTTTCCCGAGCTTTTTTTGATATACAAAGTAGCGGTCACCATGCTTGGTGGTGATTTGAAAACTTCCTCCCCCAAGATCCCAGGAAACTACTTGACTAAGATCGACATCAGTTTCGCTAACAGCACTGATAAATCCCAAGATCCCCTCTTCTTCCTGAGAAACAATTGTCACAGGGACGCCTGTTTCGTTTTTGATCCGTTCTACTAGTATGTTGGCGTTGCTTGCAAGACGAAGTGGTTCCGTGGCAATAGCATGATAAGCCTCTGGATGGAAGAGAGCTGCTTTTTTCATCAATTCTGAGATAGCTGCAACAGTTTTATTTTGAATCTCTGCACTCAATCTCCCATCGAGACTATTCACTAGATCCTCTCGCAATCCAACATAAGCTGTATCCGTGAGCAAAATATTGACAAGTTTATTCGCAGTAAGATCGACATCAGACACTTGCATCTTGATTTGTCCAGAACCGATATCAAAGGCAGCTCTTCGTACGATGGTATGCTGTTGCGTCTCTTCAAGAAGGCCTCTTTTTTTTAGCTCTTCTCTTGTTTGTTCCGCGGACTCAAAGAGGATGGCATCGATGCCAGCTTGAGTAGCTGCTGTGATATTTTCGGGAAGGTCATCGATAAAGACGATATCAGCTGGGGAAAGATGCAATGTCTGCAGCAAGATTTGGTAGGCTTTTGGATCGGGTTTTTCAACGCCTATGTCACAAGAAAGAAGGCAGGGATCAAAGGATTGGTAGAGGCCGAATTCACGAATGAGTTTTGATAGACGTTTATCAATATTGGAAAGAAGTGCTACCTGTATCTGTTTTTCTTTTAGCGTATCCACCAAAGCATACATTTCAGGGTTCACACCGATTGCCTCTTTCAAGACGGCCTTGAATTTTTGGGACCAATCGTTGCTTAAATGCACCTGGTGTCGTTTTGCAAACTCAATCCAGAATTCTTCATCGGTTTTCCCGAGTTTCACAGCTTTTCTTTTTTCAAGATTAGCTTGCTCAAAAGCTGTTTTGGAAAGTTGTAAGGATTCACATAAGAAGTGGACTACAGCTTCTCGGTTGACTTCTTTTGTCATGACCCCGCCAAAATCAAAGACAACAGCTTGGGGTGCAGCAAAGAGCGTTGTGGTTGCCATAAAATATAGTAAAAATTTCTTCATAAGGACTCTCTATCGAAAGTTTCGTGGAAAAAAACCACCAGCTTTGTCCAAGAATCTAAGCTAGCTTGGGCATCAGCGGCTCGGGTTCCCCCCATGGAAAACCAGCGTTTACCTACGGGGTGGTAGTAGATTGGCTCAGGAATGGGTAGATTGGGGATGTTAATCCCATGCCCTGCATGAGGATAATGTAGATGCTGGCAAGGAATGGAAGAATGATTTTTTTCAAGACGATCCAAAATCTGTTCTGCATGGAGATCAGATGGCCACATTTGATCATCTCCGCCCGAGATTAAGAGGATTGGGCAACGGATGTTTTCAACGGGAATCGCAGCTGCTGTGAAGGCATCTATTTGCTGCATCCCGTCGATGAAATACTGGCGAAGTGTCGCTGGGTGCATGGAATCTTGACCCTTTCCATCACTGAAATCAGCTTGTGGGACAGGAGCAAAAGGTAGGATGGGTTTTCCATGGTATACCCAAGTATTCACGGGAGTTTCTCCTAAACCACTGTAGACAACGCTACTAGGGACTACAGCGACAATGGCCTGTACCGAGTCAGGAAAAAAAGATCCTAGAATGCATGCGAGTTCAGCTCCTCTTGAAACTCCATACAAGCCGATACGAGAAGCGTCGACAAGAGATTGTTGTTTAAGCCAGGTGAATGCCGTTTTAAAATACTCCAGAGGAATATCGGCCAAGTTGGAAGGAAGCCCTTCGACTCCAAAATAGCCAAGGGCTAATACGGCGAACCCATTGGAGGCTAGAAGTTTTGCTCGATTTTCTCCAAGACCACCGTTGGATCCACTGAGGGTAATGATGACTGGAAGAGGGTGTTCTGATGGTGGAATCAATAAGGTACCGATGATACCGTTTTCTCGAACGTCGATTCTTTGTACATGGGGAGCTTTGAGGTAGTAAGTGAGGGTCTCTTTACCGATGCATTGATCTTCTTGGCGTATCGTGAATTCAACGATGAATTGCTCATCTTTGCATTTAAAGCTGGATAAGGAGTCGTTTGAAATAGGTAGCATAGACCAAAACAACCCCATTGCATCTGTTCCGTTGTAGGAAGATTCAGGAAGAGGAGGTTGTGCTGCAACATCGACTAAGCCATCTACATTTGCTTGAAAGAACGCATGAGAGGCCCACAGTTCTCCTTTTTGATCAATAGCGGTAGCTTGTACTTCGATGATTTGAAGGGGTTTTAGTTGTTCAACTTGGATATGCACTTCTCGATCTATTGTGTTCCCAGAAGGTTGGGTGATCGACACATGGGGTGTTGCTGCTACTAGACAGCAGGCGGTAAATGCGGATTGGATCGCAAACATACTAACCTCACTAAGAGGGGCCCGCTATCATGCCAAGCTTAGAGTTCTCAGTCAATTTTAAGTAATTTATTCTGTTTCTAGAAATGCTATAAAAGGAGACCGGTGATAATATTTTTTGATAAATTCATTTTTTAGAGAAATATATATGCAGATCGACTTGGTTAAGGCTACAAACAAAGACAAAGAAGTGATCCAAAATTTAGGTCGATTTTATGTCTACGACATGTCCAAGTATTGCGGTTTTTTGCCGGGTTGGACAACCCCTGCAAGTGGTTTGTATGAATGCATCGATCTAAGCCGGTATTGGGAGGAGGCTGATCGATATCCTTTTTTGATCAAAGTGGATGGAGAAGTTGGAGGTTTTGCCCTGATAAATAAAGTGGGGAGCACTCCTGATGTGGATTGGAACATGGGAGAATTTTTCATTGTATCTAAATTTCAAGGAAAAGGAATAGGGCGTGAGGTAGCAGAGCGCATATTCAATCAATTTCATGGCACTTGGGAGGTAATGCAAATACCTGAAAATAGAGCGGCGATAGAGTTTTGGAATAACGTCATAGATAATTATACAAACGGCAACTTTCAGAAAACGAATAAGACAGTGATGGAACCTAAACCACATCCCATGAGTGTCCTAAAATTTAAAGCACCGCAAGAAGGGGTTCGCAAATCGGATATCAAACGGATTAGAAAATAGAGTTTTTGCAAAGAATGCAGATATTTGGATCCAATGCATTGCTGCTTGAGGCGACATGCATAGATTCAATGCATCTGCCTTTTGACTTAATACCAAACGCAACAAATAACTTCACATTTGAGCCGCGTCAAAGCGCCGAAAATCGGCGATCGTAAACGGCATTGTATT
>JAGXTH010000076.1 GCA_018333475.1 Simkania sp.
CCTGCCTCTTCTTCGAGATCCGGGAAAAAAGTTCGTTGAATTTGGTGAAGACCGTGTGATATAAGCTGAAGCAATTTGTTCACTGCCTTGTCCTTGTGTTAGTTTTCGCAGACAACATTTTAGGGCAAGGCGTGACTTTTTTAAAATTTTATATTTTTGCAAAAATCCGACGCAGTCGGAGTTTTGCAACTACCTCGCTCTATTAAAGTATTGAAGTTGCCTTCAGATACGTTGCTTGTAAGGCCTGTATCAGAGCATAGTGTACTTTTTGTTCTTCAAGAACCTTAAGCCCCTCAATCGTAGTTCCTCCTGGAGAAGCCACCTTCCACTTGAGGGCTGCTGGATGTTCTTTGGTCTCCCGAAGCAGCGCAATAGCACCTTCAAAGACCTGGAGAATAATTTCCAGAGACAGCTCCGCTGGAAATCCTAAAAAGATTCCACCCTCAGTCATAGCTTCCACGCAATGAAAGACAAATGCTGGGGCTGATGCTGCTATCGCCGTCAAAGCATCTATCTTATTCTCAGGAAGAAAGATCAAAAGCCCCATGCAACCAAACAACTCTTTAATCTTCTCATGAAATCTTTCTGACATATCAGAGGGTTCTACCACTCCAATGATCCCTTTCTCACAGGTGACAGCGAGGTTAGGCATGATGCGTAAAACAGGTTGTTTAGGAAAAAAGCGCTCGAGAGTGTTAACACTGATACCCGCCAAAATACTGATGACTAACGTTTCTTTAGCAAGATGGGGTAGCATTTCTTTAGCCAAAGCCTCTAGGTCCTTTGGTTTAATGGCTAATAAAACGATCTCCGCTCCCTCAATGGCTTTGGTGAGACTGGGGGCCGCTCCAGCGCCGATTTCAGTAGCTAAAGAGCTAGCTTTTAGTGGATCCCTATCAAAAAGGGTCAGTAGATTTTTGCTACTAAGGCGTCTTGATAAAGCCCCTCCCATCGTACCACACCCAATCGTAGTGATTCTCATCGAATGATCGCTCCCTCGTAATCTATGATTTCTAAGGACTTGCCATCGCCACGAAGATGTACTTCCCCTCCATTGCGAATAGAGATATCTGGCGTTCCTTATCCAAAATCGATCTCTCCTACATAGTTTGTATGCATCATAGTTTTGATTTCTTGAAGATCTTTTGCTCTATGCAAGGCCCACATGAGTTTAGTCGTCGTAGCTTCTCTGCTCATATCATATGCCTCAATAGCTCCATAATCTAATGCACTTTGTCCACTAGAATAGAGCTTCATATTGGTAGCTCCCTCCAGACATTGCGAACGAATCACAACAGGGACCCCATTCTCTTGGGCATTCTTAAGAAAAGGCAAATAGACATGAGGAATGTTTCCAGTCCCAAATCCACTGAGAATCATCCCTTTTACGTTTCCTTCCAGCATCCTAAAAAGAATATCTACGGGCATCCCAGGTATAAGAGACACACTCACAACTCTGCTTTCAAACCCGTTGAGAAAAATAGGGTGACTAGCTGTTTTTTTGTGCACTTCCTGATAAAACTCAAGCTGCACTCCTATTTGTCCTAATTTGGGTTTATTCACGCTAGAAAATGCATTGAGCTTTGTATGGGATATTTTGCTAGCCCGAACTCCGAGCAAAATCTTGTCTCCAAAAAGGATCATGATCTCCGCGATATCATGACTAGCTAATCTTACTGCATTCACCAAGTTGCGTCTAGCATCGCTTTCCAACTTATGACCAGGAATTTGCGCTCCAGTAAAAACCACCGGCTTATTCAGCCCTCGTAGAGCAAAGCTAATCGCGCTTGCTGTGTAAGCCATAGTATCTGTCCCATGAACCACCACAAATCCATCGTATACATCATGCTCTGCAATGATCGTATTTGCTAAACTCTCCCAAAGTTCAGGTGTCATATCGCTAGAGTCAATATTAGCAACGTAACCGACCTGAATATCTGCTATTTCCTGTATGCGAGGCTCAAAATATACAAGAGAGGAGAGAACGTTGTCACGGGAAGGTGGCTCCAAGACCCCACGTTGATCTGGGAGCATCACCATCGTCCCACCACAGAAAAGAATCTTGATCTTTGCCTTCATAAAATCTATGCCATTTTACAGCGATAAGCCCTTAAAAACTAAAGGTTCGTCTCTCTTCCGGTCTCTGGTGACGTTGTCGGATCCATTCCTCAGTCTTCCGACGAATGAGGGCCTTTTCTTCTCTTTCACGTTGTACGCCTAAAGCACCGATTTTTTCCTGTAAAACTAAAACTTCCTCAGCTTTTACTTCACTAGATAAATCCCCATTAGCATTGATATTTTCAATATCGTCAAGAATCTTATTTATGCATTCGTTAATGGACTCATGGATAGCATCAAAATTTTCTGCACACCGTTTTTTGATCTTTTCTCCCCAGAGTTTAGGGATTATTACACTGATCGTCTCTATCCCTGTTTCCAGGAATTTTGAAAGCTCATGAGAATCTGGAGGTGCGAGAATATCAATAATTTGCTCTAAAGATTCTGTTTGAGAGAGAACTGTCTCGCGCGCTAGATGTAGGTCTTCCTCAGAAATCCCCGATGTATCCGGGTAGAGCATCGCTTCGGCAGAAATAGGGAGTCCTAACGCTTCTCTTAAACGCACTTGGTAATAGAGCTTACTTTCAATTTCATCGCCAAGACGTTTCCGTTTGATAACTATTTCAGCATGCTTCTCTAAAAGTTCGATTCGTTTAGCACCGATAAGCACTGTTTCCACATGACTCAGCAATTGTCTCGTCTCTTCTTCTGACATTTCCTCTTTTTCTTCCAATCGGCAATACAAATTCCAATAAAGTTCAACCGTATTCCAACAAATTGCCGTTCGATCCCCACAAGTGGAAAGAGCATCATCTATGATAAATAGAACTTTATTTCGAAAATCTCCATTGGTAACTATTCCATGTAACATCTGCACGACGCGCAGAATGGTTTGCAGGCGCGTCTTGGGCTCATTATAATCTTTTATTTCTTGCAATCGTCGCAAAAAATGCATCAAGTTACTACGTTCCCTCACAGAAAGAGTATTTTCTGCTTCTTCTGATGGGCTGAATAAAGGCTGATACAGCGACTGTCTTTCTAAATCTTCCACAGAAAGTAGTTCTTCAGGAACTGCACTTCGACAAGTATGTCCTAAAGGGAACTCTACGTTGAATTGAGTTAACCAAAAAGCGATTTCCTCCTGTAAACTGACAGAGGGATTCTCCATTCTAGCATCATAAATAGAAAATTCAAACAAAGGCCCCAAGGCTGGGTTAAGAGCTTGTTGTCTTTGTATTCCCTCTTGAAACTCTTCAATAGCTTCTAATGTAAAATAATTTTGGAAAGCGTAGATACTGGTACGATTGGGCAATTGTGCTAATGCTCTTGGCAATCTTACTAAACGGTTACAAGTAATCTCCAGGGTTTCTAGACCTTCCAACAACCCTATTTCTTCCGGTATGCTGCGAAGAGTACAATCGTAAACACTAAGACTATTTAGTCGCCCCTGAAGTAATCCGATTTTCTCTATAAAAAAGTGATGAAAATTCAAGAGATTTTTTGCAGGTTTTGATAGTATGTTTTGTTTCAAAATCGGAAAAATCATCATGAAGCCACGGCCCATTGTTCAAGACCAAGATCTTCTTTTTAAATCGAGACTCAGCACGCAGCTGAACCCCAAACACGAGTTGTTGCGATTGGCAGAGGCCATCGACTGGCAACAGTTGGAAACAGAATTTTTGCCCCTGTTCTCCGCAGGAGCAGGTCATCCGCCTCTCCCCATA
>JAGXTH010000077.1 GCA_018333475.1 Simkania sp.
GTTGGGAGAGGAAATGGCATTTTTCACGCTGCCGGCTTTCCCATTGCCCAAGGCACAATAACGATCCGGAGAAACGACGGCAATCAAGTCGCCGAGAGCTCCCTGTAGGAATCAGAAAAATGCAAACGTAAAAATGGCCATTTTCTCTCCCAACTGTTTGACTATACACCCAAAATCGGCGATCATAAACGGCATTGTATTGCATTAATACTATGCTGTTTATGATCGTCAATTTGTCGACAGCTTTCACGCAGCTCAAATATGAAATTATTTATTGCGTTTGGTATAAGACAAGAAGTAGCCCTAAAAGATATAGAGAAGGACGCAAAAAGTATATTTTCTGAATAGTGGAATGATCTCATATTCCGGGTAGTATTTCTTAGACGGATTCTTTAGGATGAGAACTATGGGCTGTCCTTTTCATAAAACCAAACGCTCCCTTTGGAAAAAGATCAAATCTCTTTTTCTATTTACAAACGTTGACACCATCAATCTTAAAGCAATTCTTGATGCGACAATTGATGCTATTATCACGATTAATGACCAAAAACAGATTATCTCTTTCAATAGAGCAGCTGAGCGCCTATTTGGATTTGCTAAAGAGGAGGTCCTTGGTAAAAACGTTAATATTATTATACCAGAACCCTTCCACAACCAGCACGACGGTTATATCGACCACTACCTTAAAACAGGGGAGAAAAAAATTATCGGAATAGGCAGAGAGGTGATAGCTCAAACAAAAGACGGCTCTATATTGCCCATCGATCTGGCTGTCAGCGAAGTAAGCTTGAATCAAAAGCGTTTTTTTACAGGGATTATACGTGATATTAGACAGAAAAAAGAGGCCGAAATCGCCAAACAAAAAAACATTCGCATGGAGGCGGAAGCTGCCGCTAAAAATGAATACATCTCGATCTTAAGTCACGAACTGAGAACGCCTCTAACAGCCATTCAAGGCTCCTTAGGCCTCCTTTCTGCAGAACAAGAGTTTTCGGAAAAAACTAAAGAGCTGCTTTCAATCGCCTATCGCAATGTGGAACGTTTAGGAACCATTGTCAAAGACCTTCTCGATATTGAAAAATTACAGGCAGGCAAATTACAATTAGAATCCAAACCTATTCCTCTTATTCCCCTTGTCAAAGAAGCCGTTGCCACATTTCGGTTAATAGCAAATAAAAAGGAAATCGTTCTTGTCGACGAGACCCCTTCTATAGACATCTATGTTTTTGCTGATTACACTCGCCTTATCCAAGTCTGCTTAAATCTGCTCTCTAATGCGATCAAATTCTCTCCTCCAGGAGAAAAAGTGGCCATTTCTTTACAGGCCTTGCAAAACACAGTGCGCATTTCTGTGGAGGATCATGGACCTGGGATTCCTGAGTCTCTTCATCCAAAACTTTTTACCCCATTTTTTCAGATCGTCCAGGACAATACAAGACCCGAGGGCGTTGGCCTCGGCTTGTATACTTGCAAAAAAATCATCGCTCAGTTTGGAGGTCAAATAGGTTTCACTGCAAACACGGGGTCTGGCACGATTTTCTATTTTGAATTGCCCATCTATACTGCGCCTGCTTAGGTTTTGTGATTTTTTACTCACCTTACACACATAGAGGGCATGGTCTCCCTCATTTGGACCGCTCACGCTTCGATTTTATACCAAACGCAATAAATAATTTCATATTTGAGCTGCGTGAAAGCTGTCGACAAATTGACGATTATAAACAGCATAGTATTAATGCAATACAATGCCGTTTACGATCGCCGATTTTAGGCGCTTTGACGCGGCTCAAATGTGAAGTTATTTGTTGCGTTTGGTATTACCTCGTTTCGCCTAAGTCGAAAATCACAAAACCTAAGCAGGCGCAGTATACCAAAAATAACCTCTCCTAAAACTGTACCTGTTTATCAGGAGCTGAAAAGGCTCTCTCTACTCTTTGTAAAAACGAATCCAGCGATACAAGCCACTCTTCTGATATAATATCCTTAGTAAAGCTCTTTATTTTTTCCCTAAGGTCTACATCGAGTTGTTTGCACAAATCGCTAGCTGTTATATACCCATAAGTTCCGGAATTACCAGTAATCTTGTGCACTTCGTAACGAAGAGCTTCTAGACTTGGAAGGGAACGTTCTCTTTTCACCCCAGCCACTAGTTGCTGTAAAAGTTCAAGTTTACGAGGTATACCCTTTCGATAGTCGGCTAAAAGCGGATTTTCAACATCCATATGTGCGCCCTCTATTTTTTAATGACTCTTGAGCCCTCGTTTCATTCTCATATCTGATAGGATGGCCGGCTTCCAGATCGTCCTCAGTGAATTCATGATCACGATGACATCAATCACCTCTTGCGTGATGGCTCCAGCAACTGGAAAAAGATATCCAGAAGCAGCCACTCCCATACCGAGTACTGAAAGCACCATTCCCCCAACCCCACTCTGCAAACCTATTTTCCTCATACGCTTACTGATATGGAGAAATTCATCTACCTTTTCAAAAGAACTTTCCATGACCACAGCCCCAGCCGCCTCTACGGTGACATCGCTATTTTGTCCAAAAGCGATCCCCACTGTGGCAGTGAGCAATGCAGGTGCATCATTGATGCCATCTCCTAGATAGACCGTCTTTGCTTGTTGCGTTTCTTTTACAACAATGTCCACCTTTTCTTCAGGACTTTGATCGGCATACACTTCAGTAATCCCCACAAAATTGGCCAAGTATTTGACCTCTTCCATGCGATCGCCTGAAACAATCATCGTCTTTTTAAAGCCATGTTTCTGAGATAAATGCTGAATAAAAGAGGTGCTGTCTTCTCTAGGTGTATCGTGAAATTGAAAACACGCTGCTAGTTGACCATCCATAAGAACAACACACTCAAGACCCATACCTTGTGGTAAAAGAACGACCTTATCCGCTAACCCAAATCCATCAAGCTGTTTACGGCTAGTGATGATGATTTCGTGATCTGCAATGATTCCACGCAGCCATTTCCCTTTTAACTCACTGATTTGTTGAGCATCCATCAATTCAATGTGTTCTTCCTTAGCTCTTTCAAGGATAGCATTAGATAATGGATGCTTTGAATATCGTTCGATACTAGCTGCAAGCTTTAAGATTTCCTTGGCTTCAAATGGAGCATAGACAATTTGCTCTTTCAGAATCGGTTTGCCATATGTCAGAGTTCCAGTTTTATCAAAAATCATTGTTTGGCATTGATCTAACTGCTCTAAAACAATGGGATTTTTGATCAGAACACCTCGACTTGCACATAAAGAAATTGATCCGATAATCGCTACAGGAATCCCGATCAAAAGAGGACAAGGTGTTGCAACAACAAGCACAGCTAAAAAGCGGACGACATCCCCACTCATGATCCAAGCCACAGCTGCAATGCCTATGGCAATAGGGGTGAAATAGGCTCCCAACTCATCCGCCAATCTTCTCATCCTAGGACGTTTTTGCTCGGATTCACGCATCACCTGCATGATCTTTGCATATCGAGAATCGATCGCTAATTTGTTTGCTTTAATGACTAATGAACTATCTCCATTAATGGAGCCTGAAAGAACCTCAGAACCTTGAGTTTTAGCGATGAGAAAAGGTTCTCCCGTCAAATAGGATTCGTCCATAATCCCATTCCCTTCGATCACCTCACCATCGACAGGGCAAATTTCATGAGGAAATAGTAAAATGCAATCCCCTATGGCAATGTTTTCAATAGGAATATCTTCCATTACCCCGTAGTATTTACGATGAGCTACCGAGGGTGCCCTCTTAGCAAGAGCTTCAAGAACCTTTGAGGCCGATCTGATGGCAAATTCCTCTAGAGTCTGTCCTCCTGAAAGCATCAAAACGACTAAGGATCCTGCTAAATATTCTCCAAGGATCACAGCAGTAACAATGGACATCCCCGCTAGTAAGTCAGAGCTAAATTTAAAGGTGATCAACTTCCCTAACAGGGAAAAAACAAGCGGGCCTCCTCCCAAAACCAAAACACAGTACAGAGGATATATAGAATAGGATTGAAGATCTGCGATGAAAAATCGGAAAACTAAGTGTACTGCTATGCCAACTACAGCCAAGATAGCAATGCACATATGCATGCTAAAGAAATGTATTTTTGATCGTTCTTGTCTCATTGCCAGCTCTGATATTGCAACCTTTTTTTAGACAGTTGGAACATAATTTTTTATCTTCACTCGTATCGTCTCCGCGAGCTATGTAGGGCTCGCTCGCGATAACTTCGTTTTTACACACGCTCATACTACCTTCAAAGTCCTTGCATTTTCCCATGCTTCCTCAAACTCTACAGGAGATACATACCCTATTGTGGAGTGCAGCCTTTTACGATTATAAAAAACCTCTACATACTCAAAAATACTGCTTTTAGCCTCCTCTCTACCTCTGTAATTG
>JAGXTH010000078.1 GCA_018333475.1 Simkania sp.
CTGGTAAGCTTCGGAGTTGGTTATGTGCCAAGTTAAGGTGTCCTAACTTACTCAGTTCACCTATCCACTCCGGTAAGCTTTGGAGTTGATTGTTTGCGATGCTAAGCCAGGTCAGTTCGGTCAGCTTACTCATTCCTTCTGGTAAGCTTCGGAGTTGGTTATGTGCCAAGTTAAGGTGTCCTAACTTACTCAGTTCACCTATCCACTCCGGTAAGCTTTGGAGTTGATTGTTTGCGACGCTAAGCCAGGTCAGTTCGGTCAGCTTACTTATTCCTTCTGGTAAGCTCTGAAATTGATTATGCGAAATGTCCAGTAGACGTAGCCAAATAAGCTGACCTATCGACTCAGGCAAATCCCAAAGTTGATTCTCCTCGAGATCAAGACGAGTAAGTAGAGTTAGGTTTCCTATCTCCCTTGGTAAGCTTTGGAGTTGATTGTTTGAGATATTAAGATTAGTCAGTTTAATTAGCCTGCCCATTCCTACTGGTAAATTTTGCAATTGGTTATTAGAAATATTAAGATCTGCTAACCTCGTTAATAATCCCAGAGCCTTTGGAAGAGAAGTTAATTGTGAGTTTGACAAATCCAATATTGTCTGTCCTTCCCTATAACATCTGCGAATCTTATCCGAGACTTTAAGCCTAGCTCGATGCTCTTCAGTACCCTGTTTTTCATTACACCAACTGGTTAAATCGGCCTCAAGCACTAGGGTGTTTTCGCGCCGTAGTACTAGACCTGCAAAGGATGTTTCTGAATTTGCCGTCTCTGCTGTTTCTAATAAATCTATTGAGGTTGCTTCCAGAGCTGCTGTACCT
This sequence comes from Simkania sp., assembly GCA_018333475.1. GTDB lineage: Bacteria > Chlamydiota > Chlamydiia > Chlamydiales > Rhabdochlamydiaceae > JAGXTH01. The sequence continues at coordinate 816 of JAGXTH010000078.1, forward strand.
TTTTCTAGATCTTCTTTAAATTTTTTGAGGTTTTTGTGTGTTTCTAGACTGCCTTTCCCCTTTTTGTAGGCTTGCCAGGTTCTGTGTAAAAGGCCATCCTCATCTCCATGGCCAGCACCACAAAGGGTGCGTAATACTGTTTGGATCTCGTAGATCCTTAGGCGTGGCTGGATTATTCTTACAGCTTGTCTAATACTCTCTAACTCTTTTGCAAGGTGATTCGCTTCAGCGAGAAGATCGTCAAAATATTTTTTATATATGGGATCTTTCTTAGCCTTTTTAAATGCCCGATCTAAAAGGGAATTGGGATCTTTGTAGCCTTTTCCATTGAGTTCTGTAAGACGCGCTTTAATTTCTTCCTTAATTTGAATAAGTTCTTTATCGGTCTTGCTGCGCACTCCAGAAGTAGTTGCAGTCGTAATTTCTTTTTGGAGTTGTTTTCTTAGGGAGTCGATTTTCGCATCGATCGGATGCATTAGTTTTACAGAAGTCTGTTTTGGGAGCGCGTGAGCCGAACTTGGTGGTTTAGTTGTCTTAGAGCCAATAGACATGAATTTCTCATTTTAATTTACGTATTATATCATTATTATATCATTAATTCAACAAACCAATTGAATAACCTAATCTTTTTATATTTCTTCATCTTTTACCAATTCAGCCAAAAGGTTTTATATTAAAAAAAAATTATGTTACGCAAAAGGTCTAATAAAAAAACCAATAGATAGTCAATGAGCAAGACCGAAACATCGCATCGAATAAAAAATATTTGAAATATTTCTATTTAGCGCTAACACTGTTTTTAACGCGATCTTATACCAAACGCAACAAATAACTTCACATTTGAGCTGCGTGAAAGCTGTCGACAAATTGACGATCATAAACAGCATAGTATTAATGCAATACAATGCCGTTTACGATCGCCGATTTTCGGCGCTTTGACGCGGCTCAAATGTGAAGTTATTTGTTGCGTTTGGTATAAAGTTTAGGTTAGGAAGTTATGATCTTGTCACTACTTTTTTCCTAGATTCTATTCGAGAATAACGCTCTGGAAGAATCACTCGTTAGGTTTCCGTTTGGTAAAAGACCCAACTTTTTCCTTCTTTTGCCAAATCGTCTTGTACCCAAGGTAATAGAGGAGACATAGATGCGGCACATACAAGGTAGTTGTCATCCTCTATTTTGTTATCTTTTAATGCCTCGATTTTCCAACGTTCAATACCTTCTGCAAGATATTGAGTCCATTCTGAAAGCAATGAAATCTTAGCTATAGATGGCTCCCCTAAAATAGCAGGGTTCAGGCCTTCTTCAGAAAGCAGCTTGGATTGCAGGACAATATCAGTGGCTTCTTGTCCATCGTAAAATGGATGCAGTAACTCAAGAGCTTGAAATAGCCGAGCAATTTCTTCGATTTTATCTCGCTTTAACTGTTCGGCTTGCTCTTCATTAACGGATTGACTGAGTTTTACATTGATCGCTTTTATTTTTTGATGATACCTCTTGAAAAGCAGCGTAATACAATGTTCATGTTGCGCGGGAGAAGAGCATAGATGCTCTATTATAAGTCCCCCTTGTTTATTTTTTTTCACTTTAGCAAAAGGGGGTACCTGCAAAATCTCGCTAATAGCTTCAATGTAGGCATTCATCCGCCGCATGGTAGCTTCCCACCAATCTTCAGCCTTTTTAGATTTCGAAAATTGCAGAGGACCCACACTATGAATCTCTCGACAAGTGTGAGTTGTATTTCTTGTAGATTGTGTATAGACGGTCTTGTTGATGGTTTTAGTCGTTCTAAAAAGCCCTGCTCCTAAAGCGTGAATTCAATTTGTGTAGCCAACCCTTGAAAATGCGCGCACAGTACTCGATGCAGTTTTCTATAAAAATCTACAGTCAATGGCTCCGTAAGGTGTTCAGCTGCAAATGTACACCCCTTGTATAATGAATCAGAGAAACTAGGTTCCTGACGGACGCCCTTATAAGAATGTTGATCATAGACCATAGGATCCAATGGATGATCTCTTTCTGGGATAATTTGTTGCCAATACCGATCCCCAAGTCCCCAAAAGGTATTTTTAGCTATTGTTTTTGCAGGCAGTGTTTCTTGTTCTGGAGTTCTCACTGCAAATCGCAGTACCCTCTGAAAATCAATAGGTGACGACATCTCCGCTCTCTTTATAGCTGAATAGGAAATAAAAAAAGGTCACTAAGATAATCACAGCCCCAAGAAAAAGGGGTGCGTAGATATTCCAGCCCGCTAAGGGTCCAGCAACTAACGGAGCTAAGATCTGCCCTATTGACCACATCGATCCTCCGGCTCCCAAAGCTCTTCCTTGCATATTCTCTGATGCTTTTAAAGAAAGAATAGCTCCGATATTGACCCAAGCAAGAGCTCCTCCTAGAAGAGCTATGGGAATAATAATCCAATAAGGCCACAATTGGTCTGGCCATAGGAAAAGGCCAACCCCAATCGATCCAATCAATGTACCCGCTAAAATCAGTGCGCGTAGAGAAAACTTACCAGAGAGTTCTTTGTTTAAAAACATCGAGACAAAGAACCAGTTCAATGCCATGTAAGCGAAAATATCACCAATTTTGTCCGAACCTAAAGAAAATTTCTGAACGAGGAATGTCGGTGAGAAAATAAGAAAAAATGCCCAGCCGATAGAAAACAGCAAATACGCGGTCAGGATAATACGTAATTTCTTTTGGTGGAAAACAAGAGCAATGTCTTTGAACGTGGAGAGTAAATTAACTTTCACATGCGCTGTTTTTGGCTTGCTTGTCTCCGTAAAGAAGAAAATCAAAATCACCAAGTTGATCAATGCCGCAGCTGCTGCGAATAAAAAAGCTCCAGAACCATGCAACCACTCCGGATTCGCTAATTTACCACCCACCCAAGGCCCCGCAACAAATCCGAGCCCTCCAACACCTAAGAGAATGCCAAAAGCTCTACTACGATGTTTTGCATCTGTGAGATCTGCAGTAGCTGATTGCGCTAGTGAAAAATTACCTGAGCAAAGCCCTGTCAAGATTCGGCCTAAGAAAAGTCCATCTATACTTTGTGCGTAGACACTCCATGCCATCAGTATATAACCAAAAATGCTTAAGCCAACCGTGATAAGAAATAATTTATAACGTCCAAAGTGATCTGCTAGGGCACCGATTAATGGAGCGCCGAAAAATTGCGCAATGCCAAATACCGCAAAAAGAAATCCCAGTACCGTAGTTCTTGTCGTAACCACAGTCTCTGGAGTAAAAAAATGCAATTCTGTATTCAGAAGCAGTGGCGCCAGAACTGGAAAAACAATAGAAAACCCTACGAGATCCAGGGCATAAGTCATTAAAATGGCTAAAAATGTACGGTAGTCTTTCTGCGATCTAAACATGTACACCCCTATAAGGTAAGTTGAAGCAAAGCCGACTCCAGAGCATATCGCGACCGCACATATACCTGAAGAGACAGTTGAGCTTTTGTTACTATGTTGTATATTTTCATCATGGGAGGGAGCAACAAAATTTTTGCTTGCTCTTTAAGAATTTCTGCAGAATCTCGATGATATAGACTCTCTTCATACCCTTCTTTAATACAGTGTAGGTCACGAAACCAAAATAGGATTTCTTCAAATACTAAATCAGCCTGTTTCTCTTCCTCATCTGCATCGATTTGCAATAAAATATCATGCCATGCAGGCAATCCAAACAGAAGCCTTTCCTTTAATAACTGTCTAATCAGCTTCACTTGCTTAGTTTCTTTTTTATGAAAAAGCTCAAGGGCTTTACCTAGAGACCCATGAGAAAATGAAGCAATACGCTGCGCTTCTTCTACATCTGTACTATGCGTTTGTACAAGATACTGAGCAATGATTGCTTTTGAGAGCGGAGCAAACCTGAGTGAGCAACATCTCGAAAGAATCGTAGGTAATAACATCCCTATTTCTTCACAAAGTAAGATGAAGTGGGTGTCTAGAGGTGGTTCCTCTAAGGTTTTAAGAAGAGCATTCATGCAGTTTTCAGTGAGCCGTTCTGCTTGATGAATGATGAACACCTTCACCTTAGCTTGAAAGGGAGGTAATCCCACTTCACGAATGAGCTCTCTCATAGACCCCATGGTATGAGCCTCGTTCTTACCCTCAGGAATCAGGTGATGTAGATCGGGATGGCCCTGTGGTTGAGCCTCTAAAAGATAGTGAGCTACGATTTCTGCACATCTTGCTTTACCCACGCCTTTAGGGCCATGAAACAATAAAGTAGAATGTAAGTGATTTTTTTCTAACATCATGCAAAGATGATGTTTTACGCCTTCATGTCCTAGCAACGTGAAGAAGGCGTGGTTTAAGGAGATCCCAAGCTTGCTTATAGACGTGTTCTGGAGGTTGTTTAGCATCGATGAGATATACTCTTTTGGGTTCTTTCTTAGCAATATGTTGATAAGCTTCTCGGATCCTTTGATGAAAAGCTAGAGTTTCCGATTCAATCCGATCGCTATTTGCCACCGAAGTCGCACGTTGTAGACCTAAGGCTGGATCAATATCTAAGTAAAACGTCAGATCTGGCTTTAAACCACTGCAAGCAAATGTACATAACTTCTCTACTTCATCTTCACCAAGCCCCCTTGCCATCCCCTGATATGCAACAGTAGAGTCGTTAAACCTGTCACAAAGGACTATCTTATCCATCTCGAGCGCTGGTCGGATCTCATGATCCACATGAGAAGCTCGGTCAGCTAGAAAAAGGAAGAGTTCTGTCTTAGGTGTGATTTCCCCAAGGTCGCTATGTAAGAGGAGATCTCGGATTTTTTCACCAATTCTTAGAGAGCCAGGAGCTCTTGTACACAATATGCTATACCCTAGGCTCTCCATTTCTTGCGCAAGATGCTTGATTAAGGTGCTCTTGCCAGCCCCCTCCCCCCCTTCAAAGGTGATCAGCATGCCTTTTGTCATACATCAGCTTTTTCGTTCTCTATGCTTTCCACTTTTTGCACAGCAACAACCTGATCATCGGAACGTAAATTTACAAGACGTACACCTTGCGTAGACCTACCCATAACACGAACATCTTTCATAGGAATACGCACCGTTTGTCCTCCATTAGACATAATCACAACGCTATCTTTGTCTGTAACAGCTAGAGCAGATACAACAAAGCCGTTGCGGCTGCTTGTCAAAATAGAACGAACACCTACCCCACCACGATTGGTGTGGCGGAAGTCCTGTACTTGCGAACGCTTACCAAAGCCATTTTCACATACAATCAGTACAGAGGCGTCTTCCTTAACAACTTCGCAAGAAACCACATAATCTGTCTCGTTCTTAAGAGAAACCCCTTTTACGCCTCTAGCAACACGGCCCATATCCCGTACTTGATCTTCATCAAAACGAACTGCCATGGCATTTTTCGTAAACATCATCACTTGGTCTCCACGACGAGTTAACCTAGCCGCTATTACCTCATCGCCCTCATCGATATTGATGGCGTACACACCTTTACGACGTGGAGAGCTAAATGCAGAGATTTCTGTTTTTTTGACGACACCGCACTTAGTTGCAAGTAAGATACTCGTCCCTTCCTCATCAAAAGTGCGAATGTTCAATACGGCAGCGATTTTTTCTCCTTCTCGTATATCTTCAAGAAGATTCACAAGAGGCTTGCCTTTGGATCTTCGACCTGTTTCTGGGATTTGCCAAGCTTTGAGCCAATAGCACCTACCAAAGCTCGTGAAAATCAAAAGGAAATCATGAGTCTGAGCGACGATGACGTCTTTAAGAGTATCGGACTCCTTTTTCATATCCATCCCGATGACGCCTTGTCCGCCTCGTTTTTGTTCACGGAACATGTCGACAGGCATACGTTTAATATAATCGTCCTCGGAGATCGTAATGATAATAGGCTCATCAGCGATCAGATCTTCCATGTTAAACTCGCCTTCTGCAGCGATGATCTTAGTTTTGCGCTCAGAACGGTGATGTTTTTTTAGTTCATTCAATTCTTCTTTAATGATCCCACGCACAAGAGCTTCGCTAGCCAGAACTGATCTGTAGTAGGCAATTTTCTCGTTAAGCTCTTTGTATTCATCTTCGATTTTCTCTCTTTCAAGACCTGTCAATTGATAGAGTCTCAACTCGAGAACTGCATTCGCTTGTCGCTCGCTCAATGCATAAATAGACATCAAATCTGTCTTAGCAACTTCCTTACTCGCACTGGCTCGAATGAGTTTCACCACAGCATCGAGATGATCTAAAGCTTTGAGATACCCTTCTAAGACGTGAGCTCTAGCCTCGGCTTTATTCAGCTCGTAGCGAGTTCGTCGTCGAATCACTTCAATACGATGTTCAATCCAAGCAGCAATCATCTGCTTGACATTCATTGTGCGAGGTAATCCTTTATCAAGGGCCAACATATTAGCCCCAAAGGTCACCTGCATATCTGTGTATTTAAACAATTGATTGATCGTCACATCTGGAATCTCATTGCGCTTGAGTTCAAGCACAAAGCGCAAACCATCTTTATCCGATTCATCACGAATATCTGATACACCACTCAATGTCTTATCATTCACAAGTTCGGCGATGTGCTGAATCAGGGATGCTTTGGTGACGTTATAAGGGATCTCATCAACAACAATTCTTTGTCGATCAGGACTACCATCTAGATCTTCGACATGCGTGACTGCCCGCAGTATGATTTTTCCTCGTCCGGTATGGAATGCTTCTTTAATGCCACGATAACCACAAATCACCCCTCCCGTTGGGAAATCGGGTGCTGGCATGACTTCCATGATTTCTTCAACACTCGTTTCTGGACGGTCTAAGACAAGCAGGGTAGCACTAATCAATTCATTGAGATTATGCGGTGGAATATTTGTCGCCATACCCACAGCAATTCCCGAGGACCCGTTTAATAAAAGATTCGGGAATTTCGCTGGGAAAACTGTTGGTTCTGTTTTAGTCTCATCATAGTTTGGCACAACTTCAACAGTATCTTTGTCGAGATCGTCCATCAAAGCTATAGAAGAATGGGTCAATCGCGCTTCTGTATAACGCATCGCAGCTGGAGGATCTCCATCAATCGAACCAAAATTTCCTTGACCATCGACAAGTGCATAACGCATAGCCCAAGGTTGAGCCATACGCACTAGTGTTGGATAGATCACCGATTCTCCATGAGGATGATAGTCACCAGAAGTATCACCACAAATCTTAGCGCACTTACGATGCTTTCCCCCAGGACTTAATCCTAGCTGACGCATGGCATAAAGAATCCGGCGTTGCGAAGGTTTAAGACCATCGCGCACATCTGGCAAGGCACGTGCAATAATCACCGACATCGAATAGCGAAGGTAGCTTTCCTTAACCTCTTCCTCGACGTTACGTGGGAGAATCACTTCATCTTTGGTATACGACATAGTCGTGCAGGCTCCTTAGATATCGAGGTTCTTAACTGATAGGGCATGTTCTTCGATAAATGCTCGACGAGGAGGAACATCCTCACCCATCAGCATCGTAAACATATGATCTGCTGCCATTGCATCTGGGATCGTAACACGAACAACTGTGCGGTGGGAAGGATCCATGGTAGTATCCCACAACTGATCAGCATTCATCTCACCAAGTCCCTTATAGCGTTGGATTTCGATTCCTTTACGGCCATTAGCCCGTAAAAAATCCACAGTTTCTTTAAGAGTAAAGAGCGGCACTTCGCGCTCTTCTTCATCAATCGCATCCACTAATTTCCCATCAGCAACTAAATAGTTATCTAAAGAGAAGCCGTAATCAGCCAATCTTTGCTTAAGGTGCTGTAGAAATTCAGGATCAAAAAGTTCTACAAAGGTAAGGTTGCGAGCCTTGAACACTTTCATAGCTTCTGTGCACTCTGCCTCTGGAATTGCTGCTAACGTACGGTCATGCTCTTCTTTCTGCAACCGCTCATTTTCAGCCTTAAGGTGGGCAAAGTCATCCTCTGAATAGATAAATTGATATCCTTCACCAATTTTGACACGAAACCTAGGATGTTGCCCAATTTCATTCTTACTATGTAAAAATTCACGGAAAGGAACTCCTTTGCGCTCGATGGCCATGATGAGAGCTTCGATATCGAGAATCGCTTTTAACATAGCCTCCAACTCCACTGCGTTCATTGGATCAACATGCCCTGCCAACTTAAATTTCACATCACTCATACCAAGAGTCAGTAAATAATCGTCCATCTCCTTTTCACTATGGATGTAACGAACCACTTTCTTTCTAGTGACACGAAATAGAGGAGGACGCGCTATATAGACAAAGTTATTCTCAATAAGAGAAGGCATATGACGATAAAAAAACGTGAGGAGCAAAGTACGAATATGCGAACCATCGACGTCGGCATCCGTCATAATAATGATTTTATGATATCGCAATTTATCTAAATTGAAGTTATCCACCCCAATCCCACATCCGAAAGCGGCTACCATGGCGCCCACTTCTTGGTTTTGCAATATTTTCTGTAAGCGTGCTTTTTCCACGTTAAGAATTTTACCGCGAATCGGCAAGATAGCTTGAAACCTGCGGTCTCTTCCAGACTTGGCAGAACCTCCGGCTGAGTCCCCTTCTACAATAAAGAGTTCGCATAGAGCAGGATCTTTTTCTTGGCAGTCTGTTAATTTCCCAGGTAATCTTGCGCTATCTAACGCTGTCTTACGAGTCAGTTCTCTTGCTTTACGAGCAGCTTCCCTTGCTTGAGCTGCCAACATCGCTTTTTCTGCTATGGTCCGCGCAACAACTGGATTCTCTTCAAGAAATGTCGTCAGTTCTTCTCCAACAATTTGTTGTACTACAGAACCTACATCGCTATTCCCTAGACGCTGCTTAGTTTGTCCTTCAAATTGAGGATTTGGCACCTTGGTCGAAATCACAGCCACAAGGCCTTCTCTCATGTCATCGCCAGATACGGAAATTTTATCTGTTTTAAGTAGCTGATGATTTTTGATGTAGGTATTAAGTACCCTTGTCAACGCTGTCGAAAACCCACTGACATGGCTTCCGCCCTGTCTAGTCGGAATATTATTGACATAAGAATAAAACACCTCTGAGTAAGTATCATTCCACTGCATAGAAAGCTCAAACTCGATAGGACCATCGTGTCCTTCTTTGGAGCCTCTGATATAAATAGGTTTTGGAAATAATACGGTCTTATTTTCATTGAGATAGTCAACAAATGAAACTAATCCACCTTCATAGAAAAATGCAACTTCAGGGTGGCTAGTATCCCGCTCGTCGCGATAATGGATTTTGATCCCCTTATTGAGAAAAGCTAGCTCTCTAAATCTCCTAAGCAGCACATCGTAGTCGTATACGGTCACCGAAAAAATCGTATTATCAGGGATAAACTCTACTTTGGTTCCCCGCTTGGTGCTTTCCCCTGAAACCCTGACAGGATGCAGCGGTTTTCCTCGAGAAAAGTCTATTTCGTAAGTTTTACCACCTTGATAAACTTCAACATGCATATGCTGAGAAAGCGCGTTAACACAAGACACTCCGACGCCATGCAACCCACCTGACACTTTGTAAGTATTTTTGTCGAACTTGCCTCCAGCATGCAAGATCGTCATCACCACCTCTAATGCAGAAACATCTCGACCTTGCTTTTGAGACTCTTTATCGTGTTTTCCAACAGGGATTCCCCGACCATTATCCTCAACGGATACCCCCCCATCTTTCTTAAGCACAACAGTAATCTCATCAGCATATCCTGCCATCGCTTCATCAATGCAATTATCAACTACTTCGTAAACTAAGTGATGCAGGCCACCTGTGCTGGTGTCCCCAATATACATGCCTGGACGCTCGCGAACAGCTTGCAATCCCTCCAAAACCGTGATAGAACTGGCATCGTACTGTTGTTCTTTAGCCATCGTTGTCATACCTTGCGTTCTCTACTTTACCCGATACGAAAAATCAGGTTTTTAATTGTAACCGATGGAAATTTCTCCTGCAAACTCTTCAGAAGCCGAGGTTTTTCATGTTCTGAAAGAAGACTATACAGGGTAGAATTTTTTACCTTGATGATCAATATACCTTCTCGAAAAGAAACAGCTTCAGCATACGAAGCTAGCCTAGGACCGATAATTTCTGGCCAAGCAGCCAATACAAGATCAGGTCGCTCTCTTTGCTGCGCGCCTATCCTACCTAACAACTCTGGTAAAAGTTTTTTGATCTCTTGCCCAGTAGGTCTAGTGCCATCATAGTTTCTCGAAGTTCGCATCCCTGTCTCCGCTTACACTGATTGCCACTATATGGAGAGGGCTTTCAAAAGACAACCGAAAATTTAACTGCTACTTCCCTCTTCTGCCTAGAAAACAGCAAGCCCTTACTAATAAAAAATTTTATACGATCCTCGTGTATATGAAACTTTAAATTTCACAACACATCAAAATGAAACATCTATTGTTTTTAATTTATATTTAAGTCATAATTAAATGCGAAATTTATTAATAAAAGAGAGTCTAAATGACAACATCAATTAATCAATTTATCAGATTATCCGCAAAAACGAGTTCTTGGGGAGATTTTGGACATGATTTAGCTCTTTTAAAAGCATACAACGAAAATGTCTTGGATGTAACTTTCAACGCGACAACAAAACAGTTTCAACTCGTCAAAAAAAGTTTTTTCGAAAGGGTTGGTGAATTTTTTTCTTCCTCAGCAAAACAGGCCCGCTTAAATAGGCAGCAAGAGTATGTAAAAAAAACCCACGCTATTTTTAAAACATATCCTCAGAAATTCACCTCCAAGCAGGTTGCTGACTTCTACACCCAAGGTCTTCATAAATGGAGTATTCAAACTTTTAACCGTTCTTTAATCTCCACGAAAATTCAAGATATTCTCAGTAAAGATCTAGCTTATTTACGAACATCTAAGTCCTCATGGGACTCCCTTTCTCAAGAAGATCGTGAAAAAGAACAACTCAAAGAGGCCAAACTACAAGCCGAGCTAGCAATAAGTCTTGGTGTAAAACCAAAAAAGAATGGTAAAGGCGTTAATGGGTCTATCATCTACCTTGACATCCATGGCAAGCCCATTGGAATTTTTAAGGAAGAAAAAGCACAAAAACCATGGATTAAGAGGGTTCGACGATTTTATCACTCCATTACCCCTTCATTCATCACAGATCGATTCTATCTTCGCACTCAAAGTGACCTATGTCGCCACGAACAAACTCATGCTGAAATTGCGGCCTCTGTAGCCGACCGGTTCTTTTCCATCGATCTTATTCCATTAACTCGTCGTATCACACTTGAAAATAAACCCGGTTCTTTCATGCTGTGGCAACATCAGATGCAAGAAGCTAAGGATTTTCCTTTCTCTAAGATGCCCAATAGAGAAGAGTTGTATCTTTTTCAAAAAATGGTGATCTATGATTATTTATTTGGCAATTTAGATCGTCATTTAGAGAATTGGCTTCTCAAATATTCTGCGATGAAAAAACTCCAAAAAATCGCAATGATCGATAATGGCAATGCTTTTCCTGAATCCCTGCCCACTGAACGCATTTTAGATTCTATTGGGCGTCGAAAAATGTACCAATGGAAAACACACCCCTGGTCTAGGTATGCCTTTGATCCTCGCATTACGACTCGTTTGAGAATGTTGACTCCAGAAAAAATAAATCAATATCTCAATGAATTACGAAAACAGCTTCCTGATCAAGGTGCAGAATTTATTACCACAAAGAGAAGGGACTCTCTACAACTAAGAGCATCTATCCTTCGTGAATTAGGCATGAAAAACAAAAGCACTTGTTCTCCCAAGGAACTTGGAGAAGCTTACTCTGTCTCTAGGATTCAAGCATTTAAAGCCACCTTAAAACAGACTCCTATTTCTCCGTCTCCAAAAGCTTTGAACCTCCTTCATCGTCGTATTTCTTCTTAGAAGCTGTACTAAAACCTGGTTCAGTCGATTTTCGATCCAAATGATTGGGGGGCAATATCGACAAAGGTATATAGCCCCCCAATTTTGGAGTCGAAAAGCGACCAAAATAATCCACAAAAGCGACGAACCCAGGTTTTAGTACAGCTTCTTAGAGGTGATGGATCAAGGCATATACACAGAGACTCACTGTTCATTCGTTTGAAATAACCTAGGGGAGTGTCTAAATTACATTTGGGAGTCTACCAAAAGGGGCACCATAACTTTCCGTATCTCTTCAAACTGCTGGTTAGTTTCTCTTGGCCAATTCTTATAGTCTAGAGAAAACAACAAATGCCGAATAGGGTCCGGAGTAAGCAACACATGAAGATGTGGATGGAACACCGTTTGCCCTGCATTAAAACCCTGTTGCAAATACATTTTTACATCTTTTCTCCCAAACCTTGTTGCCATGGTTTTGATGATTTTTTTGGCCGTCTCTAACATATCTAGAATGACATCACTGGGAACATCTGTAAAATGCGTACAATGATAAGCCGGTGTTATAAGAAAATGTGCTCCCCTTACAAAGGGCCTAATATTGTGACAACTCCCTCGCGTAAACGCGAAGGCTTCTAGGGCTTTTTCAACCCATGCTATCTTGCCCGAGAGCAATATTTTTCCAAGTTTTTTTCTTTAAGCTTTGGGATTGATGTCTGTGAGGCGTGTAAGCCTGGCGCACAGAACCTTACTTGGGAACCCTTAGCCAACCTGTAGTGTTTTACACTTAGAGGGTTTTGCTAAGTAACCATGAGCACACGTTAAGATAGCGTGCA
>JAGXTH010000079.1 GCA_018333475.1 Simkania sp.
ACCGCAAACTGTATAAACATGCAAAACGAAACCAATACCCCAGACCAAACACTTACCAATAATAGTGGAACTTATTTGTTTAGTCACAACCTAACAAATCTCCAAGCAGGCACCACTTACTATTATTGTGCTATTGGTACCCAAGACGGTGTAAGCCAGTACGGAAACGTTGTAAGTTTCATAACAAATCAAAATAGCGGTTTGCCTACTGGTGGAGTAGGTGGCTTTGGAATTACTTCTGGTAGCAGTTCTACTGCAGTAAGTATACAAAAACAATTCTCTGGGGTTATTATAAATACAAAAGCAAAAGAAATTATGGCATTGGAAAATGCTAACTTTGCTTGTACTGTACCAGGCAAATCGATTGAGATTAAACCTAAGGGAATAAAAGGCTATCAACCCACAAGTTATATAATACCTTTTGGTACAATCTCTAAGACAAAGCACGCTCCAGCAGTAAGTCAACAAATAGTTGGTAAGTATGGTGGTAAAACCACGGTCACCTGCATCTACCAAGGATTTCCACCAGTTGAAGAGACTGTTACATTAGACACCATAAAGATGTACGGAAATTCTGCTAAATAATTAGAAATGAAGAAAATTAAAATTAAATTAAAATTAAATCCAAAATACGAGAAATTCTTACCGAGTAAGAGTTTTGCTATATTTGTGGGGGGTGGTATAGCCTTAACTATAATTGTTTTCGCTATTTTTGGTTTGGTGCGAGGTAAAGAAAGCTTTTCTGCCTTAAAAACACAAGACAGTTCAAAAGTGGGCGGTTCTACTGTATCAGACTTATTACAAACCGACACTGACCTAGATGGGGTTTTGGATTGGGAGGAAGCACTCTGGGGAACAGACAAAAATCTCAAAGCTACTTTTAACGCAACACCGGACGCAATTTATGTAAAACAAAAGAAAGAATCCTTGGCGGTAGAGGATAGTGTTGGATCCTTGAACGAGACAGACCAATTTGCTCGAGCTTTTTTCGCTTCTTATTTAGCACTCGAGTCTGCTGGTGAAAAACCAGAAGCTATCAGTAACTTTAGTCGAGCAGTTGGAGAGAAAATCGGTGACCCAAACTTGGTGAATGTTTTTGCAGAGGGTGATGTGTCAGTAACCCTAGGTACTAACATATCTGATATAAAAACATACTATTTCGAAATTCAGAGGGTTTTCGACAAGTATCGCGAAACTGGTATGGGAGATGAGATTGATATAGTAAATTCTGGAATATTAAACGCAGAAGAAAAGCTAACCGCAGCCAATAACAACAAGCTCGAAAAAATAGGTAAAACTTACAAAGACTTTGCCGAGGAAATGATGAAGATTGACGTACCCAAAGAATACATAAGTACGCATGTCGAAATGGCTAATAGTGCTTATAATACAGGGGTTTCAGTGTTATCTATGGTAAAAATCATCGATGATCCTATCGTGGGCTTGGGTGGAATAACCCAATATCAAAAATACAGCGAGGAGTTTGTAAAAGCGGCCCAGGATTTAGACGAGACATTAGCAGGTGTGCTAGAAGAACTAGAAGAATAAGTTTTTTAGGTTATAATATCAAGATAGATGCAAAGTCGTATATTTAAAAATATAGTTACCTCACTTCTAGTTATGTTTTTTGTGTTTTCACCTGTTTTAGGAATAGAAAAAGCAGAAGCGCAAACAGGAGGAGGTTATCCTACTACGGGTTCATATAGCTACGGTTCTGGTGGAACCTCTGGTGGTTTGCAAGGTTATATAAAAGGTCTAGGTCCGACAATCGCACAATTACCTAAATGTAAGAAAAAAATCAGAAGTGCAATCAAAAGTCTCTTTGGTAAAAGTAAAGGAATAATCGCCACAGAAGCGTCTGGCACCCTGAGCAAATCACTTGGTGGAACCGTTGCTGAGTCAAAAACCAAAAAAGACACAGTAGCCACATATGATGCAGAAGTTAATAAAAAATTAGATAAACAGGGTGCAACATTGAAGCGAGTAGACGAAGCCACTGGTTCGATAGATGAGAACTATTCATGTTTAGACGCCATAGCCGGATTAATAGTAGATAGGGTGATGCAGAGAATCACCTTGGCTACGGTTGAATGGATTAAAACAGGAAACAGTGGTGGTCCAGCTTTCGTGCAAGACCCTGGCAGGTTCTTGCGAGATATCGCCAAAGAAGAAATTCTAACCTTTGGACTTCAACTCAACTTGGGAGCAGACTGTCAGGCTGTATTTTCTGGTAACATCCTCGGCACCACTGGTAGTAGTAACATAAACTCGACAAGTGATTGTGTAAACCCTTACGCAAAGTCTTGGTTCAAATCTCAAGCAGGAGCTTTCAATAAAAAATTCAATGACAATGCCAGGTACTCATTGAACGAACTCATCGCCGAAACAACCCCACAATACACAGGGGCTTCGTTCCATGCTAATTTCTCTTCTGGAGGGTGGAATGCTTGGACAGCACTCACATCAGTTCCCGCAAACAACCCTATTGGTTTTGGTCTTTTGGCGGAAACTGAATTGTCAAAGAGATTAGCTGGTGTTCAAAAATCAACCGCCGAACAAGTTCAAGATGCTCTCAAAGAATCAAACGGGTTTTTGGGTGATTATCGTTGTGCAGATCCAGAGGGCACCACTAAAGACCAGCACAAAGCAGCACTGGAATCTGGCCAACCAGACCTGGCTTGCAAGAGGTTTGAATACGTAACCCCAGGTAGAGCAGTAGCCGAAGAAGCTCTGAAGATCAGCCATTTCCAAGAAAACAAAATACTCAAAGTCAAGACCTTGGAAGATGCTTTCGCAGCGATCTCGGACGCGCTCCTACAAAGATTCTCAAATGAATTATACGAGAAGGGCTTGGCTGGTTTCTCGGATGAAGGTTCCGACGGAGGACTAATATTAAACCAATACGCTGTTGACGGTAGCTATAGCATCAACCAAGTGGAACAAGATTTCCCAGAATATTTACAAGGTACAGAATGGTTTAATGCTCATTCTAATTTCAATATACGAACCGACTTAACCCAAGCTATCATCGACGAGCAGAGAGTCTTTGTTGAAAAATTACAAAAACAAAACGAGGTACTGGAGCGAGTAATCCAATGGACTCAAATACTGGATTATTGTATTCCTGGACCAAGTCCTAAAAAATACAGGGAAATTACTGAAATAGATTTATTCTCTGATACTGAAGAAGTAGAGATTAAGTTCGACTTGGCGGAACTGGTGCTCTCTTTTGACCCGACTGGAATATTTGGGGGTATCGGATCAGCTATTTTAGAGAAACAACATGAGCGAGACGTTAAAAAAATAATCGCTACTCGCTTGGGGCTTATGTTCGACATACATATATATGGTGCCTTTGGATACAGTGCGCATGAAGACGGATCAAAAATAAACCAGGATCAAGTCTTAAACAAAGATGACATGGCAGGTTTAGGTAGGAATATTCTTGCTTCTTATAAGGAAGTAATCCACAACACCTATTTCAACGGTTCAAAATCGCTGGCACCGATGCCTGTAGTTACCAATGAAGCTAGAAATGAGTTTGATAGAATTGATGCTTATAAAGGAATCATCGAGGATAACGACGATCGAATTGGATTGATGCTTGCAGTCATCCAAAGACTTGGCAGAATCAAGGAAACCATAGAAGACTTGGGGCCACAACCAGATCCGACTGACCCAGCTTTTGAAGACTACGAAAACGACTTGAAGCCATTCATCGCCGAGTTTGGTCGTCTAACAGGGGAAATGGTGACAGGGGACGATGTAGCTAAAATGCACAAAATGCTACAAGAGATTGAAGACAAAGAGACCTATATTCACGACGACCTTTTGACAGGCCCTGGTGGTTGCGAAGAAGAAATGACTAAACTATTTATTGAAGACAGGCCAACCTACAGTAAATTCTATCGTCGCCAACCTTACGGTGAACCAATACCTTATTTGTACGGAATTAATGTTGGTATAAAAGAAAAAAGCATAGATGCTAAAAATCCCACAACTGATGAATATTATTATGACCCACGCAACAAAACCGCCTGGAGTGAACAAGCCGTTAAAAACTGGAACCCGAACGATGGCTTCCTCTACGGTAGTGTGTATTGGAACTTCTGGGCACGACCATACGATGGTGGGAATGCGTATGGTGGTTCTGATGGCAAGACACCAAATCCGCCGAATTTAACAAAAATCAGAAACGGTTCTTGTCCTGAACTTATTGATGTTGTTTATTTCTCATACCCTGGGGGCGGGGGTCTACCTGCTGACATAGGAGGCTTGGACCCTGTCGGCGGTGGTGAAATAATCCGTTATGGAAGTAATGATTGTAGTGTAATAAGTCGTAGATTGGAAAAATTAATTGGTATATATTAGAGGGTTAACAAACTAAAATGATAAAGAAAATGAAAAAAATTGTTTTCCTAATAATGATGATATTTGTTGTGCCCTCTATTGCTCATGGTGCGTTATCTCTCGTGACAATGCAGGCTACTAACATAACAGACACTACTGCAACCTT
>JAGXTH010000080.1 GCA_018333475.1 Simkania sp.
GTTCGACTCTCGCAAAGAATTCTTTCGAAAAGTTCAGGCTTATCAATATTTTTACAATTTTGTGCGGCCGAACTTCTCAAAAGCAGGCAAAACACCGCTCCAAATCATTCTCGAAGATAGGCCCTATACCTCACCGGAGGTCTTGAACTTTCCAGTTTACGATCTCGACGCTCTGTTTAGACAAAAAATGGAACTCCCGGCAATTAAGTCTGGGGATCAATATGTACATAAATTGCCCGCTCTATGAGACGTATTTTTATGCAGCAGACGTGTTTTGCGGCTCTAGGAGCGTTTTTTCCTGAATAAATAACAGGTCCTTAAGGATGTTAAAGGTTTCTTGGAGTTGCAAGTCATTGTGGTTAAAGGTTTCAAATGTTTCATAGGCCATGTCTTCATCTTCAAAATCTTTTAGAAGTTTCTGATAAGCTGGGCAATTGGCGATCCGTTCTTCAGAGTTTTTCTTAAGAAGCGGCAATACAGAATGGTAGGTAGTGAGCACGGGTTGTAGATGATCTTTGTAGGCGCGCCCAAACTGAAAACGGTGGAAAGGGGGAATATCGGTGAGATCATCTTGAAAGCTTGCGCTGATCGATTCATTATCAAGGGGATACTTAGAGAATTCTTCGCCGATTTTCATCTTAGAAAAGGGACCAGGAACAACGATATCAGATTGAACACCAACAAGTTGTGGGCTTTTTCCTGATACGGTGTAATAGCGCCCTCGGGTGACTTTGTATTCGCCTTTAGGATTGATTTTCCCATAGTGATTCGTTTCCAGAGTAAATGTTTGAAACGTTCCTTTCCCATAGGTTTTCTCATCTCCAATGAGAATGGCTCGCCCATAATCTTGCAGAGTCTGAGCGACAATTTCTGCTGCAGAAGCGCTCAAGCGGTTTACGAGCACAATGAGAGGCCCATCCCAAGCAGGTTTTTCTTCGAGATTACGAAGGTGTTGAATCAACCCTGTGTTGTCTTTTACAGAGACCACAACTCCCTTGCTAATAAAAAGGCCGGTAACGGCAACGGCTTGTGGCAGTAATCCCCCAGCATTATTGCGGAGGTCTAGGATGACACCTTTGAGAGAGGTTTTCTCCTGCATCTCCTTAAGGGCTGATCGAAGATCGTCTGCGGATGAGCTGGATTGGTCTTGGTAAAATGAAAATAGGTGCAGATAAGCGATCGCCCCATCTCCAAAGGCCTCGAGTTTTTTTTCAAAACGGGTTTCTTTGAGAACAACCTCTCCGCGAATGATTTCGATGTTTAGTTTTTCTTCCTCCTTGGATGCTTCTTGGCTACTAGGACGGAGGATTGTTAGCACCACGGAGGAGCCTTGAGTGCCACGAATCAATTCAACAGCTTCGGTAATTTCAAGGCCTACCACAGGCTCATGGTTAACGGCGATGATACGGTCGCCAATTTTGAGTTTGTTGCTTAATAAGGCGGGGCCACCCTCAAGCAAACGAATGATTGTGAATCCATTGAGATCATCTTTTAGCTGAGCCCCAATGCCAAATAGACGTTGCTGAACCTGAATCATGAATTGATTGGCCTCTGAGGGGGTGAAGTAATTGGTTTGCGAATCGAGGGCAGCGCTTACAGCCTTAAGAACCACTGAAAGAAGAAATTGTTGTCTCTCTGTCTTGCTTACCGGATTAAATTCCGCTTCTCGTTTTAGGCGTCTCTTGTCGACTCTTTTGAGAAATTGTTCGGCAGCTTCTGGGGAAAGCTTTACCGTCGCTTCAAGCTGCAAGGATCGTATTTTTAGCAATCTTTCGTAGAGGGTCTCTTGGGAATTCACCCAGGAAACATCCTTAAATTCTTGAGGATTAACATTTTGCAGAAGAGTTTCTTTGGAAAGCTGATTTTCTAGCTCATTACGGCGGTTAATAGCTGTAGTCATTACGTCGAGAATATTTTCGAAGGAGCTATAATTTTCTTGCTTCATGGCCTCTAAAGTTGTTGCGAGCATTTCCTGAGTAGGGGTTATCCAAGGCGCAATCTCTGAGTCTAAAAAGTAAGTTTTCCCTGGATCGAGCTCGTCGAGAAAATTGAGAAAGGCCCTCTGCACGATCTCAGGCGTTAATTTTTGATGGGAAACGTGAGCGCGGAGGATTTCCTCAATTTTAACTCGAGTATCTCTAGGAGAAAGAGAGGGGGGGGTTGCGTACCCTACAGAGAAAAAGAAGAGGAAAAGGGTAACAATTTTTGCGATTGGAGATCTTTTAATCATAAGCATTTTATAACCAAACTCTTAGTAAATAAACTGTTCTTAATTTGTAGAATAGCTGAGAAAAATTCTTTCCCGCCACGAAAAAAGAACGGGACCTTCTCTAGAGGCTCTAAACCTTCTATATTGAAAACTAGCATCTTATGACAAGCGTTATTTGAACGACAAGTCAATGATTGGATTAGTTCTCCTATAACAAATTATGTCGGTGATGTTTTTAAAAAATAGTTTTTACCACCAAAACCGTTAAGGTTGCCTCTGTTTTTTGTAAAGAAATCATTAATTTGAAATCGTGTTTTTATTAAAAAAAATCAATTGTTTCCTGAAAAATCTAATCAGAAAAGTAAACGTATCTCTTTAATATTTAACTTGCTTGTGATAGAATTTGTGCTCGCCAATCTTATTGCAAAGCGTCAGAACTAAAAAAGAATTATCGTCTAGAAGCTTGTATTATAATGAATAATCAGAGATAATGTTAAGTCTAAAACAGACATGAAGCCTTGCTAATTAAATTAACGAGGTTTTTTTGTAATGTTTATGTTTACAAGGAGGAAAAGTTAAACATGGACAATCTATCCGGTCTTTGTGCCGATGGTGTCAAAAATGAAGCTGAAAATCCAAAATTTAAACGCTTAGTTTCTATTACGGAAGCAGCCAAAATTAATAATGTCACCCGGCAGGCTATATATGTTGCGATTAAGCAAAATAAGCTAAAAGCTTCTAAAGATTCTACTCGTTGGACAATTGACTTAGATGATCTAGAGGATTATCGACGTCAAAAATATTCGCGTACTAAGTCGATGTACAATGGAGAACTTCTTTTTGATAATAAGCAGGGATTCTACTCTGTTAACCAAGTTGCAAAACTTCTTAATGTTCCCGCTCAGAAAATTTACTATGCTACACGCGTAGGTCTCCTCAAAGCAATCCGTAAAGGGGCAGCTTGGGTAGTCCATCAAAACGATGTAGAAGAGTATAAGAAAAATTACCTACAAAAGAGAGATTCTCAAGGACAAGCCATCTAAGAAGAAATCTTTCCACTGCAGGAAATTGATTTTCCTGACGAAACATAAGCGTTACAGAAGTCGCTCTGTGGAGTCTAAGACTCCCGAGCGGCTTTTTTTTGCATTCGTCTTTCTCTGCATTTTTTTACAGGGAATCCTGACTGTTAATCTCCAAAGGTGGTAGCACCCAAGTTGCTGGTTCTGCCAAAGTTGCTGGTTCTGGAAGTTCTTTTTTACGTCGAGGCTGTTTGGGAGGATCTTCTTCAGATAAAAGGCTTTTAAGCCGGTCTCTCCAGGAATTTATCTTGGGAATCGACGTGGTTTGTTGTTTACGTTTAGCCCAAGCTCTTCCCCAGGCAGGATTTTTAGCCCATGGCAATTTTAGGGGTTCTAGTATGTATTCTTTTTCTGTGACATTGACTTTGGCAAAACGAAACGTTTGCCTTGCTATTTTGCGGATTCTTCCATCTTCGTGTTTATAGAGTTTATACACACGCCTTAGTTCGTGGTGTGTGATCAGGGAATGGGCGCGAGAACGTTTCCATAGAATATGTTGTACTTTTGTGGAGTGGTGATTATTGGTGATATCTATACAAAATAGTATGGGTATTATGGGGAGCTTGGATTTCTGTCTCTGGAAGTTTGTAAAGATAAGATTGGTAATGGCTGCTTTGCATCGGCGAGATCGTTCTTTGTGTTTGCTTGAAAGTAGGTTGCTATCAAGTTCTACTTTGGTAATGGGAAGTCCTTCTAAAGTGTAAACATCATCTAGACCAGTACAAGTAGGATCCCCAATGGATACTCTAAATACCTTCTGAACAGGAGAGTCTAAGCGGTTTTCCAGCTCATGGATCATGGTAACAAATTTACAGTGCTCGTAACCGCATACCAACACCTGCTGCGCATTTGGGCATATTTTTGTAAAAGAGTCAAAATTTAATTGTACAGACATAGAATAGACCTCCTAACAGGCACAACAGTGTAGCACAAAACACAAAATCAGAGGGATTGTTTGCTGAGGGGGAGGCTAAATTGTAGGCGTAAAAACCTTAAAGTCTCTGATGTGCAGCTGAATGTTAGATTTATTAAGAAAATTATTCACGTGGGGTGTAAAAGCGATATGGAGATTGAGGTTTTTACGACTAAGTTCTTGCTTTCTTGATGCCATGCCAAAAGCGATGCCTTCTAAGAGTCGGTCATTATGCTCGAGATAAAGTTTTAGATGAATTTTTCCAGCAAGTTTAGGCGGCCAGATTTGTTTGACGTCACAATAAAACACTGGTGCAGGGTTTTCATGGCCAAAGGGATCAAGAAGGTTAAGGGATTCCATGAAGTCAAAAGAAAGATCGGTAAAAGCGATCTTGGCATCAAGGCGTAACTTTGTAAAGACGTCTTGGTCGCTAAGTTTATTATTAGCAGCACGAATAAAACGCTCTTGAAAAAGGGGGATATTCACATCGCGAATGGTCAGACCAGCAGCATAATCATGCCCACCAAAATTTTCTAGTATAGAGGCATTGTCTTTTAATATAGATAATAGGGGAAATTCGGGAATTGTTCTCATCGATCCCTTACCTATCCCTTGATCAATGGC
Source organism: Simkania sp. (assembly GCA_018333475.1). Lineage (GTDB taxonomy): Bacteria > Chlamydiota > Chlamydiia > Chlamydiales > Rhabdochlamydiaceae > JAGXTH01. Next base: position 4,826 of record JAGXTH010000080.1, read on the forward strand.
GATTACAACCGTTGGGCGATTATACTGTTTAGAAATTCTCGCTGTGATAATAGGAATGATACCTGGGTGCCATTTTTCTGAGTAAAGGACGATCGCTTTTTCTTTTAGGATGGAGGGGTGATTAAATAGGTGAGCTTCGATGTCTTCTGCATCACGGCGTTCTATTTTTTGGCGTTCGCTATTGTTGAGGTCTAGCTCTTTTGCTAGAGCCTCAGCTGCTACAGAATCACGGAGCAAAAGGAGTTCGACCCCTTTGCGTGGATCAGCGATCCTGCCTAAGCTATTAAGGCGGGGGGCTACTTTGGAGGCGATATCTATAGGGGTAATTTCACTTGCTTTGAGATCGCTAATGGAAAATAGTTTTGAAAGACCAATTCTACGAGTTTTACGTATTTGACGAAGCCCATAGCGAACAAGAATGCGATTTTCTCCTAAAAGAGAACCCATATCAGAGATAGTCCCTAGGGCGACAAGATCGAGGTAACGCTTAAGATCAATCTTGCTAGAGCTTAACTCTCCACTACTAATTAAGGTGTTTGTGATGGCATGAGCTAACTTGAATGCAACCCCAACTCCTGTAAGTTCACGGTCAGGATAAGTGCTTGTAAGAAGCTTTGGGTTGAGTGTGGCAATGCAGTGTGGAAGTTTAGCAGTTGGTTCATGGTGATCGGTGACAATTACATCAATATTGCGGATGACAGCCGATTCGATTTCATTGGCAGCTGTGATTCCGCAGTCTACGGTAATGAGTAACTTACAATGATTTTTTTCTGCAAATTCAATGGCATCGACCAATACGCTTTGTTTCAAGGAATTGCGGTTTGGGATGTAATAAAATACTTTGGCTCCAATAAATTCCAGGAACTCTGTAAGCAAAGCAGAGGCTGTAATCCCATCAACATCATTATCTCCGCAGATAAGAATATTTTGATTATGCTTAAGAGCTTGTAAAACTCTTTCTACGGCCTTGTCCATGTCTGGAAAAAGGTGAGGATCGTGCAGATTAGGTAGCTTGGCGTATAGATAGTCATGAATGGAGTCTAAATCCTTAAATGCTCTACATGCAAGGACTTGCGCTGTAACTGGGTGGATGTTGAACTCATGAATAATCCTTTTCACCCATTCTGGATCAGGATTAGGATAGACCCAAACGGGGCCTTGAGAGATTTTTTGACGCATGCCTTACCATACAATCAATGTTCGGCTCCTGCCAAGACTTTTTGCTTTTCTACTTCACGTTGGTGGAAATAAAGCATGAGTGGCGCAGCAATAAAGAGCGATGAAAGAGTTCCGAAAATGACCCCGATGGCCATAACTAAAGCAAATGAGAAAATCGTACTGCCGCCCAGAATGAGCAGAGGAAGTAAGACGAGCAATGTTGTGCCTGAAGTCATTAAAGTACGGCTTAAGGTGATATTAAGAGCGTGATTAATTGTTTCAGAGACGGAACGTTTACGTGTAGCACGCATATCTTCGCGGATACGGTCAAAGATAATGATCGTATCATTCAGTGAATAGCCGACGATGGTCATTAATGCGGCCACTGTGTGTAAGTCGATTTGTAAGGGAACTCCCAGCCAGTACAAGATGGCTATAACAGCTACTGTGAAAATCATGTCATGCAATAGGCAGAGGGTAGCACTTGCAGCATAGGTGAATTCGAAGCGTATAGTGATATAGATGAGGATACATACAAAAGCGATGATGAGGCCGATCAAAGCTTGATTTCTCATCGTATCAGACATCTGCCCGCTGACAGATGACCAGCTTTGATCAAGGGCATCCAACGTAGAGATGGGGATAAGCATACCAGCTTCTTGAAGGGCATTGACAACCCAAACAATACGAGGGTTTGTTGCATAAGGGTAAGAAGGATCTTTATCATCGAGTCCTAAAGGCATAGCATAGAAAGGATGACCGGATTGCTCCATGCTGCTTGCCAAAAAGAGTCGTAAATGATTCTCGGGATGGAGTTCACGCACAAGAATGTCCTGTGAAGTAGCTCCTTTTGCCATGAGAGCTTTTTCAACGCGTTGCCGATAGTTTCCATCTTTTTGAGGTGTTACTTCGATAGATAGAGCATATCCTCCGGTAAAATCCATACCCAATAATGTGTGTCTTTCTGAAACAGCAATGAGCCCACCAAACAGAATCACTAGGGCGCTAAAAATCACTGTGGGTTTTGTATATTTTAGAAAATTGTATTCGCGGGGCTTAAAGCAGTTCGCCATATTCAATTTTTTGTTAGAGGGATTTTGTACCCATCTCGCAAAGAAATAGCGAGTCATGAAAAGCGCAGTGAACATTGAAGAGGCAAGACCAATAATTAATGTAACCGCAATGGCTTTGATAGGCCCAGATTCAAAGTTAAGCAAAATAAGGGCTGCGATGAGCGTTGTGATATTTGAATCAAAAATTGCAGAGAAAGCTTTGCGGTATCCTACGTGAACGGCAGAAGCTATTCTTCCTGTAACAGCAAATTCTTCGCGGATCCTCTCGAATACAAGTACGTTAGCATCAACAGACATTCCTAAGGTCAAAATAATGCCGGCAATTCCTGCAAGCGTCATAGTAGCTTGAATGTTTTGGAGTGCTGCCCACATAATTAGTAAGTTAAAAAATACGGCTACAGAGGCAATGAGGCCTGCAAAACGGTAATAACTTATCATGGCAACTACGACGAGGATCAGAGCTAGGAACATGCCGAGTATGCCGAGATAACGTTCTTGGTTGCCAAGTTCAGGACTCACATTTTTTTCCGAGAGGATTCTCGGTGTAAAACTTAGAGATCCAGCCTTTAGATCAGCCTCGAGCTGTGCAACTTCTCTTTGAGTAAAACTTCCTGTGATCGACGCATTATTTCTAAGAGGAGAATTAAGAGTAGGGGCGCTGATTACTGAGCCATTTAGCACCACCGTCATGCGCCACCCTTCGCCATTTGAATAGTTGGCTAGAGGTGTGCCAGCGATTTTTTCTTTGCAAAATCGACTAGTCCATGCTTCAAAATCGTCACGTGGGTTAGAGGAAGTATTGTGTGTTCCAGTAGGGCTATTTTTAACGCTAAAATTAATAAAATTACCTTTTGAAGGGTCGTAAGAGGCTGCAACATTCTCTAAATTAGAGCCTTCAAGAGCAAAGTTACGGAAGACAATCATCAAAGGGTGAGAATGCCCGTGCCAATCAGTGAAATCATTGCCGCGCTGTATGGCTATCTTAGAGATGCTCTCATCCAGTGTAGAAGAAGTAAAAGTATCTTGTGGGCTAGAAAGTCGCAGTCCCTGTTCATAGAGAATGCGAGCAGCAGCGCTGCGGGGTTGGATCGTGTCTGGATCTAAAGAGTCGCCATGGAGATGCTTCCAGGCAATAGCATTAATTTCTTCGACATGTTTACGACCCGTTACTACAGCCTCATTCCAGATATCTTGAAGAAATTGTTCCACATAGCTGGAGAGGGTTGGATTATTGAGAGAAAATTTTTCATTTAAAATGTGGAAATACATGCTAGAAGCTTTTACGAGCTCAGCTGCAGAAAATGCTTGTGAGCCTGGGAAATCAAGAGAAATTGAATGACCTTCTTGACGAATGCTGACCTCAGAGACGCCCATCTTATTAACGCGATCATACAATTCATTCATTCCTTGACGAAGATCCGCTTCCTTCGTGACGAGATGATTATTTGCATCACGTAATTCAATTTGGACCGTTTTGCCCCCAGAAATATCGAGTCCCCAGTGAAGAATTTTTCGATCATCTCCACGGAAAAATTTGATACAGCTCAGCTTAAAATTGCTTAAAAAGGCGCTCTGTGTAGGTTTTGGAATATCATAAGGAGACACCCCTTTGATGCCAAGAGAGGCTGCATGATAATCATCACGCCATTTTAGCAAATCCTCATGGATTTGGTTGTCAATTTCATTTTCAGCTAGGATTCTTTGTTCGACATTAGAGAATTCAAGGAGAGCAAAACGTCTAGTGCCTTTAACAAGAAAATTTTCTCGTGTTGCTTTTAGAACGTCTTGATAGTAATCCTCTTTTTCAAAGAAGAAATCGTGGGAGAATTCTGGGCTAATATATGCTGATTTTCCCGAATAACCGTAAAATCCTTGCTGCTGAAGGAGGTCTCGAAGTTTGTTGAAATCTTGGAAAAATTGCTTGGTCGCTTCCGACTCGGGATTGCTCTGTAAATTAGCGATCATTTTATCAAGCCCTCGAGCGATCACATAGATGGAATTCATCTTCATGCCTTCTGGGGGCGGCTCTTTACTCACAGCTGGTGAATAGATAACAAGTCCAAAGTTTTTTGCTTCCTCTGAAAGGGTAAGGTAGGTGCTATAGTCCCAAATAGGAAAAGAGTCTCTCTGTAAATCAAGATGCGAAGGGTGCCAATGATTATCGAGTTGATGCTTAAGAGAAGCAATGCCTTGGCGGGCAATAGAAGATAGTCTTAGAGTGAGGAAACTCTTAGCTTCGCTAAGCTCCTTAAGCTCGATCACGAAGTGCCCTTGAAAAGGCGTAATGGTTTCTGAAGAGGAGCGTGCAATGGCTGCAATCTGATTGTAGATGATTTGATCGACTTGATCTTTTAAGTATTGAGAGGCCTTCTTTTGGTCTAGTTCCGCCCTATATTGAATAATATCGGGGTGTAATTTCAGTAAAATCTTGCCATTAGGCCAGTCGATAAAAAGAGTTTCAATAACGGGGTTATGTCCTTCAAAGGATAGTGAATGGGAGCTTTCCATCTGAGGAAGTTTAGAGCTTACAATGTCATAGTTCCAAGCTCCTGGATTTCTTTGGAATAGAGAGCCGTATTTGCGTAGAAGACCTTCAAAGTTATTTAACACAGTTTCTCTCGCAGAGAGAAGCTCGAGCCTTTGTTTTTTCACAGTAGCAAGGACTTCATTATCTGCTTTGAGGTGTTCCTGCTCTTTTTGCAGAGCTATTTTTTCAATGCGGAGAGCGTCTTTAATCGTGCTTAAGGCGGACAAGAGGCGTCCAGAAAAATGACTGGCATCATCTAATGTTCCTTGAGTGAGAGAAGAGTAAAAACGCATAGCAATGGTCGAGTCTTCACCGAACAACTGCGCAGCCTCTAAGACTCGTTGGCCTAAAATAACAGCCAGTTCTTGAACCTGAAGATCCTGGGGGTGATCAATGATAGCTTTGGCTAGCTTGGCATTTTCGGAGCTTCCAGCAATAGACACCCCGAGTTGTAGAATTCTGTCTGCAATCAGTGCTTTATAAAGGGGGGTCACCTCTCCATGGGCATCAGTCATTGTTGAAAACTGGTAATAGTCTCCAAGATGATCTTTGTCAAAATGCAAGGGAATTCGTCTTTTTATGGTGACCTTTTTGCTTTGCAAGAGATCGTTTTCTTGATCAGCGATTGATAGCTGAGCAGGTGTAAACGAAATCATGTTGCCAGCTCTAGGTAGATACTTACGCAATATTTTAGCTTCACCCTCTTTAGAGAAGGAGGCCGTGAGTAGTTCTGGATCGGATTGGTCTAAATAGATTTCTAATGGATTGATATGAAGTAGCTTGCAATACGAAGATAGCCAATCTTTCGAGAAGCCCTCCAATCCGTTGACTTGCTCGGCAATAGAGGTTGTAATTTTATTGGCCCGAGAGGCATCTATAGGAGCATGAAGAGGTTTTGTATAGAAGAAGATAGTAGGGAGGATGTTGTAAATGGTCAGAGCTAAGACTGCTATGATCAACCAGAAATGCCAGCGTTTTTTCGCTTCCATCGATGTTACCCAATACAGGAAATTAAAAAGAAATAATTGTGCAATCGGCCAATATAATTCGCCCAGTCGATTCTGTCTAGGGGAAAACCATAGATGATTTTCTAGAAGAATCGTCAAATAGACGAGATGTAAACCGAAAAAAGATCCTAAGGAATTCTTATTTACGCTATGCTAGGAGGTTAAAATGTTTTTTTTGATAGGTGGGTATGCCGGCGAGTGTTGTTGTTGGGTTGCAGTGGGGAGATGAGGGAAAAGGGAAGATGGTCGACCTGCTTGCAGAACAGGCCCATCTGATTGTTCGCTCTCAAGGTGGAAATAATGCAGGTCATACGATCGTATATCAGGGGAAAGAGTTCCGTTTTCATTTAGTTCCTTCCGGCATTTTGTATTCCCATACTATATGTGTGATTGCCGGCGGCACTGTGATTGATCCTAGGGTGTTGTGGCAAGAGCTGCAGCAGCTTGAAACTGAGGGTGTTTCTGTTAGGGGAAGGCTTTGGATATCGCCATATGCACATGTGATTTTTCCATTTCATTGTGAGTTAGACCGATTAATTGAAGGGAAAAAAGGCAAACAGGCTATCGGTACCACTGGACGAGGAATCGGTCCTTGCTATGTGGATAAAGCCGCTAGAATTGGCGTAAGAATTGCGGAATTAATAGAGCCAAAGGCATTACGCAGCCAATTAGAACCTCTAGTGGCTTTGAAGAATGAAGAGTTTACTTCGCTTTATCGATGCCCTCCCGTAGATTTTGAAGAGCTTTACCAGGAGTATGTTCAATGGGGAGAGCGGCTTAAACCTTTTGTGGCTCCTGTTGAGAAGATGATTGCAACATCGCTTGCAGCTGATAAGCACGTTCTTTTTGAGGGAGCTCATGGAGCTTTACTAGATCAAACATTTGGTAGTTATCCATACGTGACCTCTTCGGGCACATTGCCAGGTGCAGTCTTAGCTGGTGCGGGTGTGAGTATGGAGAATAATCTTACGTTAATGGGTGTCTTTAAAGCATATTCTACTCGCGTAGGGGCTGGGCCTTTCCCCACAGAATTGAACGATGAACAGCTCCAATATTTCCCCTCGCATACATCGATGCGGGAAGTAGGGACGACAACAGGACGCAAACGTCGTATTGGTTGGCTAGACCTCTTTTTGCTCCGGCATGTCATCGAACTAGGAGCTATAAGCAAACTTGTTATGACTAAGTTGGATGTATTGGATAACCTCTCTCACTTGAAGATTTGCATTGGTTATCGACTGCATGGTAAAATCTTGGAAGAGCCTCCTGTGGTTAGATCTGATTGGGAACACATAGATCCGATCTTTATAGAGATGGAAGGTTGGAGATCTGAGACTAGACATTGTAGAGCCTACAAAGAACTTCCAGAAAAGGCGAGGCAATATATTGAAAAAATTGAAAGCTTTTGTGAGCGACCTGTGAGTGTTCTTTCCTTAGGTCCGGACCGGAGCCAGACTTTATTCCTACAACCGTTGATCTTTGCACAGATGCCCTAATTATTATGAATGCACTTGTTGTGACTCCACTCTCTCCGGAGAGCCTTTTTACAGAAGAAGATTTACATCTCCTAGATCCTTTAAGGATTCCAGAGCATGTTGCCATCATCATGGATGGAAATCGCAGGTGGGCTAAACAGCGTGCGCTTCCTGGAATTGTTGGGCACACTCAGGGAGCGGCTATGTTGCGTAAGGTTGTGCAAGCAGCCACCGAATTAGGGATTAGAGTGCTTACAGTGTATGCATTTTCTACGGAAAATTGGCAAAGATCTCCCATAGAGATTAAGACGTTAATGCATATCTTTAAAAGCTACTTACGAGATCAGCGTGAAAGCATGATCAAGCAAGGAGTGCGCCTAGAAACTATTGGAGATTTAAGTAAATTTCCTGAGGATATTCTCAAGGAAATTTGCTATTCTAAAGAAGCAACAAAGCATTGTGCAAAAATCGACCTGGTTCTGGCTCTTAATTATGGAGGCCGGGACGATCTTCGAAGAGCTGTCCAAGCGATGATAGAAGATCACGCGACAGGCAGACTGTCAGGGGAAAAAATTACAGAGAATATCATCGCTGGGTATTTAGACACAGCTCAATGGAAAGATCCAGAGCTGTTTATTCGTACTAGCGGGGAGAAAAGGTTAAGCAATTTTCTTCTCTGGCAACTCTCCTATGCTGAAGTGTACATTACAGATGTGTTATGGCCGGATTTTGATGAAAAAGAACTTCTCAATGCAGTGCTCGACTTCCAGCAGCGAAATAGGCGTTGGGGTGGGTAGATGGCATTTTTAAAAACTTAAATAGGGAGCACGTTTCCTCCGATAGAACAAGGCTATCGGGTTCCGCGTGTCAATTTTAATGAAAATCACTCAAATGCGCGATCTCAATGGTAGACTGTGGACTTCGATAATCATTGCTATTGTTGCGGCAATATTGATTGGATTCTCCCCATACCCTTGGGTGGGTTTTTTGGTGGCATGTTGTATTGCAGCTCTTGTGGGCATTGGGATTTGGGAATATGTGCAGTTAGCCCAGGCTAAAAATTTTCATCCCGATTCTAGGCTGATGATCATTATTGCAGTGCTCGAGGTTTTTGCTTTTTATTTTTCTCAACGATTTCTTTTTTTTCCTCAACTGCCCTTGGTTGTGTTGTTTATTGGAGTCATTATCTTTTTTCTCGCGCATTTTCATCACTCTTACAAGGCGTTAGCACAGGTAGCAATTGAGTTGTTTGGTATTTGTTATGTCACGATCCCTCTCTGTTTTATGTTGGGAATTCTTTACCCTAAAATCCATCAAGATGGGCGTTGGTGGTTAATGTATTTAATCGTTGTGACAAAGATTACAGACATAGGGGGGTACTTTGTGGGCCGCCTATGGGGAAAAAGAAAATTGGCCCCTCTTCTTAGCCCAAAGAAAACTATAGAGGGGGCTATGGCAGGTTTTTTCTCTGCTGTAGCGATGAGCTTTCTTTTATCGTGGATGGGTAAACGATATCTGCAGGGGTCTTTTGATCTAGGATTTATCCATGCTCTTTGTCTTGGAGCTTTGATTGGTATACTAGCTCAGATTGGGGATCTTGCTGAATCGTTGCTCAAAAGAGACGCCTTTGTCAAAGATAGCAATCGCCTACCAGGGCTGGGGGGAGTACTCGATATGGTGGACTCTCTATTGTTGACAACGCCGGTTGTTTATTTTTACCTAGCGATTCACTAAATATGATTATCACTATTGATGGCCCATCGGGAACTGGGAAATCGACCGTGGCCAAAAAAGTTGCCGAAAATCTTGAATTTGCTTTTTTTGATACTGGCGCTATGTATCGAGCTGTTACATGGTGCATAAGACAAAAGAACATTAAACTTGAGGATGAAAAGGCTATTGAAATATTGCTGGATCAATTTGTTTTTCACATTCAGGATAACAAGGGGAGCAAGCGGTATTTTGTTGGAGAAACAGACGTCACAGAGGATATTCGCACGCGAGAAATCACAGGTATTGTTTCAGCGGTTTCAGCTCTTCCGATAGTTCGTCAGAAAATCTGGGGAATTCAACGGCAGTTTGGTGAAAAGATGGATGCGGTCTTTGAAGGGAGAGATATGGGTTCTACGGTATTTCCTCACGCTGATCTAAAAATTTTTCTCAATGCGCGCCCCGAGGTAAGGGCGGAAAGGCGCTATAAAGAATTCCAAGGGAAAGTCTTGCCCAATACAATGAAAGAAGAAGAGGTTCTAAGAGAGATCATAGCGCGTGATGCAGCGGATTCTTCCCGTGCGTTATCTCCTCTAAAAAAAGCAGATACCGCCATCGAAATTGACACGTCTGATCTTACCATAGAACAGGTCGTTGGATTGATTTTAACCTACTATGTTCAGGTCAAACAAAAGTATGATGTATTGGATCATCATTAGGCTGGCAAGATGTTTAGCCAAGATTTTTTATCAGCATAAAGTATATGGCAAAGAACATATCGAGCCTGGGGCAGCCATTATAGCTCCCAATCATGTTTCGTTCCTAGATCCACCTATCACTGCAGTTTCAACGCCGCAAAATGTATATTTTCTTGCCCGTAAAACTCTTTTCAAGGGGTGGTTTGGAAAATTCATTTATGCTTTGAATGCACGTCCTGTAAGCGAAGGAAATGCCAATATTCAGATATTTAAAGATATCGGAGCATTGCTTCAAGAGGGAAAAAAAGTTATCCTTTTCCCGGAGGGAACACGTAGTATAGATGGTGCTATTGGGGATATTAAACCTGGGATTTATTTACTATTTCACCGGACGCATTGCCCCATTCAGCCCGTTTACCTTGTTGGTACGCAATCTATTTGGGGCAAAGGACAAAAGCTTCCCAAGCTTTTTGGCAGGACAGCTTGTGTTTTCGGGAGTCCTGTGCTTTGGGAGCACTATAGAGAAATGGAAAGAAAAGAGGTTCAAGAACGATTTGCGACAGATCTAAGACAAGCTATCCTGTCGTTAAAAAATTGGTATGAGCAGGGGGCTAAAGGAACTCCCCCATAGACGGAGTATACGTTTCCATTGGGAAGTAGAATGATGTGCGGCCAAGATGACTCGAACATCCACCGAGTTGCCCCGACTAGAACCTGAATCTAGCGCGTCTACCAATTCCGCCATGGCCGCACACGGCAGAAGTTATAGATGATTCAGGTCGTTTTCTTCAATCTTTTCTGCTAATCATAGATCCTGTATGATGGGTGTCCACAATCATTTCTAATGGCAGGAACACCATGGCGGGAGAAACTATGAAAAAACTTTCTGAAGAAACTTTTTATAAGGATGTTGAAAAAGGACTGACCCTGGTGGATTTTTTTGCAGACTGGTGCGGTCCTTGCAGAATGCTTTCGCCGATTCTCGACAAGGTTGCCAAGGAGTTGGAGGGGACTGTAACAATTGGTAAACTCGATATTGACAATGCGCAAAGAATTGCCTCGTCTTTCCAAGTGACGTCTGTTCCTACGCTGATTCTTTTTGAAGATGGCAAAGAGGTTGGACGCTTGGTCGGTCTACGAGATCAAGAGGGGATCAAAACATTTGTGCAGTCGAAAGGTAAGGTAAAATAAATTCATTTACCTAGTTTTTGCAGTGTATACCAATCTGCAATGATTAACCTACATAGAACGTAAGCGAAAATTCTCGCGGTTGGATTTTATCGTAACGTAGCTCGTATTAAGAAATACGAGCTAGTTGCGATCGTCCAACCCCGAGGTTTTGGCTACGTCCTATGTAGGTTAATCATTGCGGATTGGTATTTGCAGCTAGCAATATTGCTAATTGGATACAGGGTTTATCAGTGCGGTTACTCCACGCATGGTTAGTACCTCGTTGTATAACGATGTCTCCAGGGTTCAGTAAAGTTTCTGTATCTTCCATAATTAAATAGAGGTTTCCTGATAAAATGATGATATAGTCCAGTGTTTCTGTTTTGTGCATTAACTGGTGAGGTTTATCGGGCGTTGAGGGGTAATGTTTTTTTATCATGGAATCTGGAGGTATAGATACATAGCGGAATAGGGTGCCGTTCTTGTGTAATGTTGGCCAGAACTCATCAAATATCTTTGCAGAGTTTGATAAGTTTACTGGCATACTATCAGTTGCCCAAAGATCCGAGATAACAAATCCTGCTGCGTCTTTTAAAACATGCTGCGCAGGTTTATCTTCGACAATCGTTGCGGTTCCATTTCGGTGCCCAGTAACAATACATCTAGGAATTGATGGGATGTAGTCCATTGAATTGCCTCATGTCTTTTTGTATGTACGTATTATTAGAGCTCTATTCATCCAAGAGGTGACTTTGCTTGCTGAGGCTTTGTCATATCAAAGCCTCATTCCCTCCCCATAGTTCTGCTATGGAAGCATCACTCGGAACTGTGTTGTCTTGGTCTGTGTTTACTTCAAAATGTCAACTAATATTTACCTGTGCCAAGGTGCATTATTTTTTTCCAGAAAAATTAAGTTTTTGATAGGGCTCATGTTTTCAATAGATCTTCGCCGAACCAAAAAGCGGTGCTTTTCCGATTATGTGTGCAAAAAGTCATAAACTCCGACTCTTAAGGTTGTGGAATCGCTCTGAAAGGCGATGAGCCTTGAATTTTGCAACTACCTTTGCTGTTCCCAATGTAAAATATTCCTTAAAACAGACCAACGAGGTTCTGTTTTTATCGTTGTTTCTGTCTTGCCCAAGATCCATAAGTTATATTGTTGGTCTGCAAAGCCATCCGCTTGTTTAAGTGACAGCCATATATTGAGGTAGTTTAGTAGTAGATTAGATCCTTGAGGCAAAGCGTAGGAGAGCTTATCTATTCCGAGCGATGGATTAGGGTGGATAATGCCATAGCCCGGGTGATGTGTGATCCATGAAATCGCTTGAGGCTCTGTCCATAGAAGAAGGTCTGCATCGCTTTGCAGAAACTCGTCATAATTTTCTATAGGGATCAGGGAATGATTAGGGAAGAAACTTTGAGCTAGAGATTCATAAGAAGACCCTTTGAGGAAAGCTATTTTGAACTGTGTATTATTTTCGATAGCAGAAGGTTGGGAGAAGAGTTTTCGACATTTTTCTTTAGAGATAAAAATAATCGATCCTTCGAGATAAGGTTTGGGAAAATAAACATAGGGTAAACGCTCTTCCGTTATGGACACGGCAGACATGGCAATGTCAAATTCACCCTGTTTTAGCTGATTAGCTAGAGAGTTATAATTCATCGGCACTAGAACAAGTCGGCAATCTAAATCTTGAGCAAGTTGTTGAGCAAACGCTATGTCATATCCAGCAACTTGGCGGAAATGATTCATAAAACAAAAAGGAGCTGCTTCTGTATTGAAGCCCACGCGGAGTGTTTTTGTTTTCAAAATTCTAATTAAAGGATCTTCCGTGCGTTCATTGGGACTCGGCAATTCGATGACAGGAGAAGGGCATTCCAGTCGGAGATCAAAAATACTAGTGGAGCAATTTTGAATTTGAGGGAGGGGATTGTGGCTCTTGATGCCAATGATTGCCGCGACGATTGGAGCAATAGTAAAGAGGCTTTTTCGCAAAAGACGGTGAATCTTTGGTAGCAGTAGACGATGGCATGCCAATGTAATAAGTAACGATAAAGAGGCGATCTCCATTACAGAAACCATAGATTGAAACCCGGCAGTGAACGGGAGGGTAGTCAAGAAAATATTAACAGCTTCGGGGGGCAATCCAAGAGTTTCAAGAATAAAACTGAGGGAGTTGAGCCAAGCTCCTAAGCCCACGGACCCCAAACTGGTAAGAAAAGCGCTGATGAATAACTTCATTTGACTAGCAATATTTAATGCGGTGCCATAGAAGACGCCGATAAAAAAAACAAAAATCGTAATGAAAAGCGATCCAAGAGGTAAATTAAAGGTCACGGATACAATGCCCTGGATTTGACTCTGTGCTTTTTCATCTGTTGGCAAAAATTGCTGCACCTCTTTTTTAACTAATTCAATAATAAATGGCAGACATACGATAACGACATTGGTTGTATAACCTAACAAAAGAATCGGGAATAGATCGCGAATCCAACGAAAAGTTGAAATATTGGTAAGGGAGCTAATAAGTCTTGGAAAAATCCAAAAAACTATTGTGCAAATAATGAAGATGTAAAGGATGACATATGTACTAACTTGCTTAACAGTGCTTAACTGAATTGTCCCTACTTGATTAGAAATAATAAGAAAAGTTCCAAAAGGTGTAATTCGGCTGATCCAACTTGTAATTTTTGTTAATGAATCAACTAAAGCTGTAGCTAGATGGATTAAAGAGCTTTTATCTCGTATATGCATCAAAGAAATGCCCACGACAATGGCAAATACTACAACTGCAGGAACAATATTATTGCTGAGAGCATAGAAAATATTATCTGGGATAAGCAAGGAAGCAAAATCAATGGATGTAGATTGCGTAGAAATATAATTAGTGAGTGCGGAGTTGGATGTAGATGGGAATAAAAAGACGGCTGTATAGATCATTATAATGTTAACAGCCCAAACAAGAGCGATAAAAAAAAGTCCTTTTTTGAGAATTTGAATTGCTTGCGAGGTGTGTAATTGGCCAATACCTTGAATGATTGCACAGATCAGATAAGGGATCGTTGTGATTTTCAGGATCATGATATAGGCAGTGGTCCAAGGAGCAAAGATGTTGCAGTAATCGCCAAAGAAGAGACCAGCAAAAATCCCTAGGATTGTTCCAAGAGCCATTTGCCAAGTTAAGGAAATTTTAAATAGTTTCATCAGTTGACCATAAAGCTTTCGCCCTGAGGCGAGAGTATTTTATATCACTAGAAGGTTCAGCGGCAGCCTTTAAAGTCCTTTTGCCTTAGAGCCTCATATAAAACTATCGAAACAGCATTAGAGAGATTTAGGCAACCGGAATCTAAGGGGTTTTTGCCCCGAAGAATGGGGGAACAGGGAATCGTATAAAAGCGATCGGGCCAATGTTCCTTAAACACAGGGGGGAGGCCTTTGGTTTCAGAGCCAAAGATTAATAAAGAATCTTCCGCTTTAGAATAAGAAGGTTCTGTATATAAGAGAGGTGCATAGCGGGAAAAAAAATAAAATGGGGAACCCGCTTGTTGGAGATAGGTCAAAAGATCATCGATGATTTCAATGCTTGTCCATGGCCAGTAATCAAGACCAGAGCGCTTTAGCATGCGATCAGAAATGCTGAACCCCAAGGGTCGTACAAGGACAAGCGTCGTATTTGTGAGAGCACAAGTGCGAGCAATGTTTCCCGTATTTTGAGGAATCTCTGGTTGAAAGAGAATGATTTTCACTGCATTTCAACTGGGGGTGGAAGATCTAGCATGGCCGTTTCTTCGACGAGAGGTTCATTGGAGGGGGTTATTTCTTTAGCAGTTGCCTCTGAAGTCGCTTTAACTAATTCAATTTCAAAGATAAGAAGGGAATTAGGAGGGAGTTGACCCATCGTGCCATATGCTAGGTCTGGGTGAATAAAAAGAGTTCTTTTTTCTCCCTCTTTCATTCCCATGAGGCCTTTTCCAAAACCGGGGATAGTTTCATCGAGGACAACGACATCATCTTCTTGAGAAGCACCGAAGGTTGAGCCGTCGATAAATTTTCCTACGTAGCGGATAATGGGCATACACCCTTCTTGCACTGCGGGACCTGTTCCTTCATGATCAATGCGTATTTGTAATTTTCCTTCTTCCAAGGTCGTCACATTGGTTTTTTCTGCATTATCCTTCATGAAAAGAGAGGCTTTCTCTAAATTGGTCGTAGCAAGGGCATCGAAGGCTTGTTGACGTGCTTGGGTAATAGCTTCAATACATTCCACATCACTCAATGGAGCGACTTTGCCCTCTTCGGCATCTTTTAATCCTTTTACTAATCGAGCCAGGTCAAAATCAACACCTAGAGAATCGATGTGCTTAGCAATCACATGGCCAAAGGCTTCGGAGATCAATGCGATTTTTTCTGCTTCTTTGTCTAGTAAGTCTGCCTCGCCCATAGGGGCCTCTTGAGTCTGATTAAGCAAGGAGGTGGAGGGTTCTTCTGCAGCAATAGATGCCATAAGTAGAGTAGATAGCAGAAGTGAAGAAAGATTGTTCCGATTCATGGATATGCCTTCTTTTGTTGATAAAGATGAACGATTTGGGTCTGAAGATCGTTTAATAAAATAGGGGTGGTCTGTCGGGTAGCCATTTCTTTGAGTACAGCTTGACCTGAGCGGAGCTCATCTTCACCTAAGACTAGCACATAGTGAGCTTTGGCTAGGTCGGCCATTTGGAGGGCTTGTTGTATTTTTTTTCCGATGAGTTCCATGTCTACAGGAATTCCTCTGTGTCGAAGAGAGGTAACGATGCGTAGAATGTGTAAACGCGCGGTGTCACCAAGACCAATAAAGTAGACAAAGGGACCTTGGGCGCTCGGAAAAGGAACATTCTGTTTTTGCATTGCTTGTAAGATTCTCTCAATGCCAGTAGCAAAACCAACAGAGGGGACGTCGGGGCCTCCGATCATAGAGACTAGTCCATCGTATCGTCCTCCTCCCCCAAGAGCATTTTGAGATCCTAAGAGAGAACTTGTCACTTCAAATACGGTATGGTTGTAATAATCTAAGCCGCGCACTAAACGGCTGTTGATTTGCCATGTGAGTCCGATATCTGAAAGGAGCGTGCATACGGTGTCGAAGTGCTTGCGAGCGCTGGAAGAGAGGAATTCTTGAATCGGCGGGGCATTAGCGACAATTGCTTGATCTTCTGGAGATTTGGAATCCAGAATACGCAAAACATTCTTTTCAAAACGAATTTGACTATCCTCACTCAAAGAGGGTAAATAGGAGAGGAAGTACTCTTTAAGAGCCAAACGGTAAGTTTCTCGACTTTCTTTATCACCAACAGTATTGATCATTACTTTTAATTCTTTTAGACCAAGACGTCGATAGAGTTCACAAGCCATGTCGATGAGTTCAACGTCCTGTTCAGCAGATGCGCATCCGATCATCTCCACGCCAAATTGATGGAATTGACGGTAGCGACCTGCTTGAGGTCTGTCATAGCGAAACATGGGACCGATATAATACAGCTTGTGTAAGGGTTTCTGGGTATGGAGCTTTTTTTCGACAAATGCGCGTACTACGGGAGCTGTTCCTTCTGGACGTAACGTCATGGAACGTTCTCCTTTGTCCAAGAAAGTGTACATTTCTTTGCTTACGATATCCGAACTTTCACCGACACCACGTATAAATAATTCTGTCTTTTCAAAAATAGGGGTGCGAACTTCAAGACATTGGTAGTCGTGAGCTAAGTTTCGCATTTTTTCTTCGACATATTGCCATCGAACAGAAGAACGCCAAGCGTCTTCCGGCTGGGATTCCTCTGGAAAAATATCGAACACACCTTTCGGGATTGCGTATTGCATGGATCTTCATAGAAAAGAATAGTGAAAGTCTAAGAGAGGTTGGTGAAAAAAACAAGAGTCAACTAACCAATGGGCTTTGGTTTTTCTTGGGAATTGGGGTCGGAACCCCCGTTGATTTCATTGATTTTTCGAATCCATTGACTAAGTTGAGAGGTAGCAGGGCTAGCTAAACTTTCTTCGTGGAGATCCATAAGCATGTTCATAAAGGGAAAAGGAATCCAATCCTGCCCCGCATGTTCTGTTAAATAGTAACCAAGGGTGAATTCTTCCCCGGGGGGAAAGTGGTGGATTTCTTTGACAAGAAGCATGATGGAAGCTGTTAATTCATCCGCGTGTTTTATTTTATCTTCTAAGCCGCTGCAATTTTCATAGAGTTTTTGCCAAATGATGCTCAGACGTTGAGTGAATTCTGGATCATGACTTTTGTCTTCCTTATGCAATTCAGAGAGAATATTTTTGAAAGCTAGCAAATCTTGTAGGGCTTTATCCGTATTAATGGAGGTGGTTAACGATTTGGCCACAGCGATAAAGTGGTCTAAGAATTTTTTTAAGTAAAGCGTGGCTGCGGTCAACGCAAATAATTTAGAGTTTGGATCGGATAGGGACTCTTCGCCCAAGTTGCCAGAGCCTTGTTGGCTTTTTGGCCCATTGAGTCCAGCTCCGCCATACTGGTTTTGTCCAATCGAAGGACCGATGTTGCTCATAATTTCTCTACATAGCAAGCAAGTTGAAATTTTACCACTAAATGTGATGGGTAGAGTCTTAAATATCTGGGAATCCTTTTTATATAAAAAAGATTGCGGCGGAAGGGGGCGGTTAAAGAACGGAAGGCTGGCTAGGATTAAAATATTTTAGCTTTTTTCTACGCTCTTCCTAACGAGCGCTATAAGAGATTTTTTGTGGGAAAAAGGTTGACCTTAGACCCTATTCCATCTTAAACTTTTCTTTCGTCCGGGCACTAGGTCTAGTCTATCGGTTTAGTAAAGGATTTCGATGGTTTGGTTGAAAAAGAAGCAACAAGACAATAGGTAAAAGCGTGAGCTTTTTAAATGTATTTCGTCCTGCCCCACATATCCAAGAAATCCAAGGTGAGGACGCCGTTAAGGCTTCATACAAGTATTGGCGATTTCGGATTTTTTATGGGATGTACATTGGCTACGTCTTCTACTATTTCACCCGCAAAAGCTTTACCTTTGCTATGCCTTCGCTTATGCAAGAGCTGGGTTTTGAAAAAAGTGATATGGGCATTTTGGCCAGTATTATGGCTATCACTTATGGTCTTAGTAAATTTCTTAGTGGGGTTTTAGCAGACAGGTCGAATCCACGGTTTTTCATGGCATTTGGTCTTGTTCTCACGGGAATTGCTAATATTTTCTTTGGATTTTCTTCATCTATTGCCATGTTTGCGATTTTTTGGGGACTCAATGGGTGGTTCCAAGGTTGGGGTTGGCCACCATGTGCCAGGCTGTTAACTCATTGGTATTCTCAAAAAGAACGCGGTACGTGGTGGGGGTTTTGGAACACTTCGCATAGTCTTGGCGGCGCATTGATTCCTATTATTGCGGCTTTCTGTGCCACGTATTTTGGCTGGCGGTACGCAATGTTTGCCCCTGGGATTCTTTGTATTTTAGTAGGACTTTTTCTCATTAATCGATTACGAGACACGCCGCAGTCTTTGGGACTTCCTCCTATTGAAAAATTTCGCAATGATTATCCTTCTGCCAGTCAAACAGACGAAAAGGAACTTAGTGCTAAGGAGATTCTTTTTAAATATGTTCTTAGTAATAAGTATATTTGGATTTTGGCGTGTTCGTATTTTTTCGTTTATATGATCCGCCAAGGGATTAATGACTGGGGTATGCTGTATTTGTGCGAAGTAAAAGGATATTCCAAAATTTTCGCAAGTTCTTGCATTGTGAGTTTTGAGGTAGGTGGAGTATGCGGCAGCTTAGCTGCAGGGTGGGCTTCCGATCACATTTTCAAAGGCAAAAGAGGCCCGATTAATGTGCTCTTTAGTTTGGGTGTTATTTTTGCGATTGTAGCGCTTTGGGCTTCGCCAAATGGTGCAGAAATATTGGATACAATTTTATTGTTCGTTATAGGGTTTTTGATTTTTGGCCCACAAATGTTAATTGGCATGGCAGCAGCCGAACTTTCCCATAAGAAGGCAGCCGGAAGCGCGAGTGGATTTGTTGGTTGGATAGCGTATCTTGGAGCTGCAATAGCTGGGTACCCTTTAAGCCTTGTGACTCAAGTATGGGGATGGGAGGCATTCTTTATTACTCTGGGTGTCAGCGGCTTAGTTTCTGTGCTGCTTCTTATGCCGCTCTGGTCTATCAAAAGCAATCCTAAATATATTCCGAGTGAGAAATCAATGGCCTCTATGCAAGAAGTTAGCGAACAAACATAATCACCGTTTTAAGGAGGGTAACTGTGGCATGGGTTCCCTTGCATGTTCGCTCGCAGTATTCTGTCCTTTTTTCCTCAGCATCCGTACAGGCTCTAGTGGATCGAGCCAAAGAGTTGGGTATGCCAGCGATTGCCCTGACCGACCAGGGGAATCTATTCGGCGCTATAGAGTTCTTTAAAGCTTGTAAGGTAGCGGCGATCAAACCTATTCTAGGTTGTGATATTGCTATAGCCCCACACTCTCGGTTTGAAAAAAAAAGGGTGAGCGGCCATTCGAATGGTTACCCCATTGTTCTTCTTGTTAAGAATGCACAAGGATATCGTAATTTATGTAAATTAAGTTCCCTGGGCTATCTAGAAGGATTTTATTATACACCACGCATCGATAAGCAACTTTTAAAAGAGCATACTGAAGGTTTGATTTGCCTATCAGGATCGCTCACTGGATCCATTGCCTCATTCATTCTTCAAGGCAGAGAAGCAGAGCTTCAAGCCGAAATCACTTGGTACAAAGAGGTGTTTGGAGACGATTATTATTTTGAGATACAGAGACACCCTATAGATCAACAAAAAATCCAAATGTACAAAATTGAGCAAGAAACATGGCTCTATCAAAAGATGCTCGATTTTGTTGAGAAAGAAAAACTTGTTGAGCAAAAACTTTGTAGTTTGAGTGAACAATACGGGATTCCTCTTGTTGCAACGAATGATTCTCGATATATCGATTCTCAAGATTGGAAAGCTCATGAGATTCTAATCAATATTCTTTCAGGAGAACCTTGCGAAGTTTGGGAAATGGATTCTCAGGGAAATCCCAAACAACGCGTTCCTAACCCTAAGCGTGATGTTGAACCATCTCTGGAGTTTTTTTTCAAATCCCCAAAAGAGATGCAGGAGCTATTCCAAGATTTACCTAAAGCCATTGCGAATACGGTAAATATTGCAGACAAATGTCAATGGGAACTAGATCTCAAATCGAAATTTTATCCTGTTTTTGTTCCTCCAGAATTAGAAGGGAAAGAATATCATCCTCAGGAACGTCTTAAAGCTGTCGAGAGGTTCCTTTCCCAACTATGTGAAGAAGGTATTCATCGTCGGTATACTGCGGAAGCTTTGGAAAAAGTTGGAGAAAAATATCCTGGTAACTCCCCTTTAAAGATCGTCAAAGAAAGACTGGCTTACGAGCTTGAGATTATTATCTCAAAAGGGATGTGTGACTATCTCTTGATTGTTTACGATTTTATTTTCTGGGCAAAACAACGTGGTATTCCCATGGGACCTGGGCGAGGGTCTGGGGCAGGTTCCATTATTCTCTATTTGATAGGGGTGACCGATATTGAGCCACTGCGGTTTAACCTTTTCTTCGAACGCTTTATTAATCCGGAGCGTATTTCTTACCCAGATATTGACGTTGATATCTGCATGGATCGTCGAGCTGAAGTGATCGATTATGTTGTAGCTAAATACGGGAAAGATAAGGTAGCGCAGATCATCACATTTGGTACGATGAAAGCGAAAATGGCGATCAAGGACGTAGGAAGAGTGTTAAGTGTTCCATTGTCCAAGGTCAACGCAATTGCCAAACTTGTTCCAGAAGATCCTAATATGACACTGGAAAAGGCTCTGCAATTAGATCCAGAATTACGAGGATTGTCTGAGAACGATGCAGAAGCGAGCCTATTATTGTCTCTTGCTCGTAAACTCGAAGGCTCGGTGCGTAATACAGGGATCCATGCCGCAGGGATTATTATTTGTGGAGATCCTCTGACTGAACACATTCCATTGTGTACAGCCAAAGATTCAGAGATGGCTGTAACGCAATTTTCGATGAAGCCCGTTGAGGCTGTTGGGATGCTTAAGATTGATTTTCTTGGGCTGAAGACGTTGACCTCTATTCAAAAGGCAGTGGAAGCCATTAAGGAACAAGAAAATATTGTTATTGATTGGCTCAATCTTCCCTTGGACGATAAGGCTCCATTTGACCTACTTAATCAAGGTAAAACCCTTGGCGTATTTCAGCTTGAATCTGGGGGAATGCAAGATCTTGCTCAAAAATTGCATATCGATCGTTTTGATGAAATCATCGCTGTAGGTGCGTTATATCGTCCAGGCCCTATGGAAATGATCCCATCATTTATTCAGCGTAAGCATGGCAAAGAGCAGATTGAGAATGATCACCCCTGGATGGCGGATATTTTGGCTGAAACGTATGGGATCATGGTCTACCAAGAACAGGTCATGCAAATCGCCAGTCGGTTAGCGGGATATTCCTTGGGAGAAGGAGATGTTCTAAGAAGGGCAATGGGGAAAAAAGATCATGAAGAAATGGCCAAGCAAAGGGAAAAATTTAAGAGAGGTGCATTAGAGCGAGGCATTGATGAAGACACGTCGATGAAGATTTTTGATAAAGTAGAAAAATTTGCGTCCTATGGATTCAATAAGTCTCATGCTGCTGCCTATGGATATTTAAGCTATGTCACAGCGTATCTAAAAGCTAAGTATCCTCGTGAATGGATGGCTGCATTGATGACCTGCGATCGAGATGATGTATCAAAGCTTTCTAAAATGATTCGAGAAAGTAGGGCTCTTTCCATTGCTGTATTGCCGCCAGATGTCAACGAATCAGGAAGAGAGTTTAGCGCTACATCTAAAGGGATTCGATTTGCGCTTACAGGAATCAAGGGGGTTGGAGAAGGCATTGTGGAGGCTATTCTTGTTGAAAGAAAAAAAGCGGGGCCTTTTGATTCTTTCCAAGAGTTTCTTAAGCGAGTCGATACTAGGAAAATAGGTAAGAAACCTATTGAACAATTGATTGAAGCTGGGGCTTTTGATTTCACTAGAGCTTCTAGGTCATTTTTAGTAGAGCTACTTGAACCACTGTATCAAGCTTCTTCGAAGGCCCAAAAAGAGGCTGGTCAAGGGATTTTAACGCTGTTTAATTTAGAATTAGCACCGGTAGAGGCTATTCCAGAAGCTAGCATTGCGTCTTCTAAGCTCTCGCTATTACAGGTGTTAAAAAAAGAAAAGGAGTTATTGGGATGTTATCTCACAGGGCATCCTCTAGATCAATATCGTGAGCAGATGAAACAATTATCTTGTATTGAGCTCTGCAAAGTCGTGGATATGGATCAGGATGCTGTGGTGCGTTCCGTTTTTATTATAGAAAGCATGCAGGTAAAGCTCGCAAGTCGCAGTGGCAGGAAGTTTGCTATTTTGACGATTAGCGATGGGGATGAACATTTTGAATTGCCGATTTGGTCTGATCTTTATGAAAGTAAGGCTCCTCTATTTCAAGAGGGCAAACTGCTTTATGCCGTTTTACAGGTCGATAAACGTGAGGGCTCTACTAAACTATCCTGTAAATGGGTTGAAGATCTTTTACATGTTAACGAGGCTGTTATCAAAGCGTGTGATGCGGCTTATGATCGTATGAAAACACAGGCGAAGTCAAATTATAGCTTTGAGGGTAGAGAGCCCAGAGCAAAAGTTTCCTTACCAAAACCAGAGAACAGGACTATGCAGCGTGTACAGATTCAGCTTGATTTAGAGAAAGTTCGACTAAGTCATATTATAGAAATAAAAAAAATTTTTAGACAATCTATGGGGAATCAAGCTGTACGTATTCAATTTGTGCAAGCGCAAATGGTGAAAGGGGATTTACATATTGAATCTTCATGGGGAATCTCTTTGACAAAAGAACTAGAAGAGGGAGTAAAAAATATTCCCTCGGTAATTGCTTTTTCAGTAGAATGACAGGCTATGATTCGTTCCGTATTTGTTATTCTAATTCTATCGACGCCACTTATAGAAGCAGCTTACACGTTTAAAGAGGGCAAGCTTATCCATTCGGATGAACTCGCGACGATGTCGGTTCAAGAGCATCATGGAGCCGCCCTTGAAGCTTTACACACAAGAAACTGGCCAGAGCTGATCCGACAAGCGACCATCATCACGAAAAATTTTCCAGGAACCCCATTTAGTCAGGAGTCATATTTTTTTCTTGGCAAGGGATATCTAGAGACTCAGGAATTGGACTTGGCGAATCAATACTTGTCTCTTTACCTTAAAAAGCAAAGCGTCCCAAAACATTTTGAAGAAGCCATGAGGAGTAAATTGGCCATTGCAGACCAATTTCACCAGGGGACGAAAAAACACCTTATGGGTGTTAAGTCTTTACCAAAGTGGGTATCGGCCCAAGATGAGTCTTTGAAAATCTATGATGAGATTTCAACAGCTATGCCGAACCATGAGTTTGCAGCAAGGGCGCTGCTAGGCAAGGCTCTTTTGTTGCGTGAAGAGGGCGATTTTAAGCCAGCGGTTGAAAATTTACAGGCCCTGATTCGACGATTTCCCAAACATACATTAGCTGCGCAAGCATTTATGGAAATTGGGCAGTGTTATCTGAAACAGGCTGAAGTAGAGTTTCCAGATCCTGATTTATTAGATTTAGCAGAGATCAACTTACGGAAATTCTCCACAGAATTCCCAGATGAAGAGCGTGTAGGGCAAACAAAGAGTATTTTGCTTAGAATGCAAGAATTGTTTGCAAAGACGCTTTTCGATACCGCTCAATTTTTTGAGAGGACAAAAAAACCTCATGCAGCTCTGATTTACTATGCAAGAATCCTGCGTGATTTTTCAATGACAGAGATAGCACAGAAAGCACAGGTAAGGACAGCTGTGCTTAACCCTAAGGTAAAAGCTCCCCCCGTGTCTAATGAAATAGAAAATAAAGATTCCGCTTTGCTTGTCGATTCTAGTGAAAACATCAAAAATCAAGAGAGTTCCTCGAACTCCTTTTCAGAGGAAACGATCAATCATGAAGAAACTCCTTCCCTATCAGTTCCCGTTTCTATAGAGACGGTTGAGAATGATCAGGCTTAGACAGTTCCTTAGTGTTCCTTTCATTCTTTGTCTTTGTTCTTCCTGTGGATATCACTTTGAGGGTCCAAGTCGGGCGCAAGATGTGGTGACATTGTCCATCCCTTATGTTACAGGGGATTCCAATGGTTTAATTACAGATGAATTAATCAAAGCCTTTGCGGCATCAGGTGCATATCAATATCGTTCCGAGGGTGGAAGTCTTGAGTTAAGGGTGAGTCTTGTTGACCATAACACGGAACAACTAGGTTGGCGTTATCAAAGAAATGTTAATGGGGAACTGAAACATGAGCTCATAGCTACAGAAGCCAGGCGTCATCTTACGGCAGATGTTACGTTGCTAGATGGGGTAACAGAGGAGATTTTATATGGGCCAGTCACAATTCAAGCGTATGCAGACTATGATTATTATGAACCGGATTCGATACAAGATTTGAGTTTTATTGATTCTTTTGGAGTTCGTCAAACTTCAGTACGGTATTCACTTGGGCAACTGGATTCTTCAGAAGGCGCTTCTGATGCTGTGCTGACCCCTTTAGGGAGGCAATTGGCTAAAAAAATTGTTGACCGCATTCTCCGCAATAGATACTAATAGGTTCATAGAATCTTAATCAAAAGATTCAATGGAACCGTATACAGAGATGCAAGAAATCTCCGCATATTTAGAACATGTATCTTTTCAAGCCAGAAAGGAATATCTAGCGCATATGATTGCTTGGGTTCATGAACGAATCCAAAACATGGCCTTCCAGGAAACAGATCGTTTGAAGATAGAGCTTGCCATGGAAGAGGCATTAGTAAATATCATTATGCATGCATATCCTTATCATTCTACAAGGGCTATATTAGAGATTGTCATCCTTCTTAGGGCCAATCAGAGTGTTGAATTTACGATTCTTGATAAGGGACGACCTTTTAACCCTCTTTTGCAAGCTGGAAAACTGCACATTCATATTGATCTAGAGAAAAGAGAAGAAGGGGGATTAGGAATTCTTTTTATGAGACATTGTATGGATGAGGTCCATTACCAGCGTCAACATCCTTTCAATATTTTAACTTTAGTCAAAAAAATGAAACCCGAAAAAGCTATAGCCGATTAAATCAAAAAATTCCCATTTCAGAGACCAGCTAGCATCAACTTTTGATGGCTTTATACTAGCTGAGCTCTTAATAATCCTTCAGATTGCATTAGAGTGTTTCTCTTTGATAAAGAATAAAAGCAAAAATGCAATAAAAAGAGTGATAGGTAAACAGGTTAGTGCAATTTGATAATCTTTCACTCCATAGGCTCGGATACCTTGCTCAAAGGCTCCAGTCCAATTTTTATCCAGTAAAAATCCAACAAAGGGTTGTACGACTGCGTCGCCACAGGAGATTAAAAAATTAGTGAAGGCAGCTGCAGTTGCTTTAGCACGGGTGCTGTTTAGTTCGATGGCTAGGCTAAAACTAAGAAGTTCTGCTGAAGAAAATAATCCCACTAGGAAAAGTAATACATATACAGCGTAAATAGACATGGTGGGAAAATAAATAACTGGGATAAGACAAATCAAAGCACCTAGAACACCGATACGAATTGTCGAGGTTCTTTTCCCCATAAAATCTGATAATAAACCTGTCAGAGGACCTCCAACGAGCCAACCAGCAAAGACCATAGACATTGCATAACCGGCGATTTCTTTGCTAACTCCATAAGCCAGCTGAACAAAAGAAAGTCCCCATAGGCCAGCAAAAGCAGTTGTAGTCATATAGAAAAATAAAGCGGATAGAGCATTAACCCAAGTGTTTTTCTTTGAAACGACCTGTTTTAAATTTTCTAATAATCCGGTTTTGATATGAGATGTTTCTTTTTCTACTTCCATGTTATGACGGTCACCCCTAAGAATTATGTAGACGATGATCCCCATGGCAACGCCAATCAGCCCAAATAGAATGATCGACATGCGCCAACCAATATGATGGACAACTACAGTCAGAGGCCCTGTACCCGCAGAAGCCCCTAACATGGCTACAGAGTTAGCTACTCCAATAAGAAATGCTCGTTTTTTCAGAGGGAACCAATGGGAAGTGACATAAACCATGGCAATAAAAGCAAAAGCCGAGCTTGCTCCAATCAACAATCGTCCAGCACTCGCTACGACCAAGTGATGTGCGGAGGCAAACAGAAGAGCGCCTAAGCCACAGATAATACAAGCGATGCTTAAAATCTTTTTTACCCCAAAACGATCCATAAGAATGCCCACAGGAAGTTGCATCGGAGCATAAGCATATAGGTAAAAAGCGCTTAAAATACCGACAGACGAGGCTGTAATGCCAAAGCTTGTCATTAGCTCTGGAACCATAACGCTTGGGGAGACGCGTAAGAGAAATTCATAGAAGTAAAAAAGTGCCGCAAGCACCCAGATCGTCCACTTTAGATACGGAGAACTCATTGACATAGTCGGCGTCCTTTCTAATTACTTATGTAGAGTATTTTCTATCTTAGAGCTTTTAAAAAGCTGTAACTATTTTCAAGAGGCAAAGTGTAGAGTAAAGATCTTTTCTAATCATGAGACTTACTGTGGGAGCAGATATGCAGTCAAGATATACAAATGCAAGAGGTGAGGAGCATAGTTCTCCCACAATTCTCTGCCTTTCGTATTTTCAAGCGAAACCTCAATACCGAGATGTATTGATCCTTGAATTGCTCAAGCTTGTAGAATCTACTCGGGCAGAAAGAGGGTGTATCTATTATGAGTTGTTTTTAGATAACGAGGATCCAAATTTTCTAATTGTGGCAGAAAAATTTGTGAATCAACAAGCATTAGATGACCATGAAAAAAAGCCCTATATTGTAAGTTTTGTAGAAGGCCCGATGGATGAATATTGTAAAAAAGTGACCTGGCATGTGGCGAGAGAACTTAAGAAGCTTTGAATACATCGGATATTCCCTTCTGCAATGAAAAGGGCGATTGCAGACCAATTGAGAACCTTGTCTTATGGAGTTTACGGAAGAGAGTCCGCGTCCAAGGAGTGTTGCAATAGGCATAAATGAGCTTCATCACCATGGATGAGCTGGGATCTTCACCGAAATCAAACGCTTTTTGGCTGAGTTGTTTTATGATCGGTTCGACTTGTTTTTTAACATGGGATCCTCCGCCAAGCAGATAAAGAGTTTTCTAGCAGCGGGGGGTAGGCCAATGCTAGCATGCTGATAACAATAGAACCTGGTTCATTGAATCATGCAGAAGGATGCTCTAGTAAAGTAGCTCTTATGCTTTGTTTGGCACGATTCCAGTAGCTCATCAGCACCTCGAATGGTTGCTTGCACAGGCTATCGTGGCCATCGTCTTGTACCAATTTGACAACTGTGTCGTACCGTTTTTGAAATTTCTCAATGCTTTTACGTAGGGTTTCATAAGGATCTAAATCACAAAAGACCGCCAAGCTAACAGCGGCTTGTATTAGATCGCCTACTTCTTCTTGCAGATGTTTGCGATTGTTCTTTTTCCAGGCATCCTGAACCTCCACGCATTCACTGCGGATTTGTTCAATTAATTGATCGAAATGTTCCCAGTAAAACCCAAAGTTTCTAGCGGAAATTTCTTGTATCTCGACTTGTTTAAGCAAACAGTCAATATTGGAGGAATTTGGCATAATTTGTGTTTTTCCTTTTAAATTCTGTTATTCCCCTGAATCTCCAGGGGAACAACCCCAAAACTCAGGTTATTATAGCACGACGCACCTTTAATTATAGGGTTGAGAAGAATGCATGATCTGTCTTAAAGCCGGTAGAAAAGGGGAAATAGAATAGTCTTCAATACTGTTGAACTCATGAGTAAGCTGCGTGCTCTCTTGTTCAGAGAGGTTTCTCTTTTGCGCGAGACATTTGCCAGTTCGTGTCCAATAATGATGAACTCGAAATAGATCTGGGTTAAGACGTTTTTTCTTATAACCCTTTTTCAAACGCTCGTGGGTGTGAACCAGGCATATTTCTACGGCTTCCGGGCGATAAAGGCTCTTGACATTTCGATTCCACGGATGATGATCTAGAGCTCGCAAGGAAAGTTTTTCTGTAAGAAGCTCATCTTTTCGGAGATCCCAAATATTAGATGTCCCAAAGACTCTCCAGAAGAGCTTTAGAGATCCTGTGCCGTTGCGAGCTTCTTGCTCTAGCAAAGTCTGAAAGGACTTAAAGCCTAGGACGGGGACAAGAAATTCATCGATATCGATGACAGCTACCCACAACGCCTGGCTAAGAGCACGATGTTTAAGACAGTCGTTGTAGGCTCCTATTTGAAAAGGAACCCATGCATAGTTGTCATATCCTCGTATTGCATGCTCTTCTTTAGAGGAGGACCAATCGATCAATTCAACCACACCTAGGTCAATATAAGGTTGTAAAACCTCATCGTAGGTATCTGTGCTATCGTTGTTGTAGAGATAGAAGTGTGTAGCTCCAAGGAGGCGGTGATACTCGATCCATTCTTTTAGCCAGGGAGCCTCATTCTTGAACATGGCACAGATAGCAAGTGTATGAGGGTATTTTATCGAGGGCTGCCGTAGACCATAAAATAAGAATCCACCTATCGTTAATATCCCTATCAGGAGAAAATAGAACCATTTTTTTTTCATAGGTATCTACGTTTTATTCAATAGGGCTCTAATGCAAAGAAGTGTGATGACCCTAAATCACTCAAGATAATCAAAGCCTATAGAGAAACTGAGATTTGTTCCAGAGATAGTCTTAGTGATTTAGGTCAAGCCATTCCTATGCTTGGTGGCTGCTACGGTGGGTCTATTCTGGAGAAAAAGAAATGCTGTGGATATGCAGTCCACAGCACGGAAACATACACGCCTT
Source organism: Simkania sp. (assembly GCA_018333475.1). Taxonomy (GTDB): domain Bacteria; phylum Chlamydiota; class Chlamydiia; order Chlamydiales; family Rhabdochlamydiaceae; genus JAGXTH01. Next base: position 33,625 of record JAGXTH010000080.1, read on the forward strand.
TTGGCGCGCAGGAACTTACGCAGAGATCTCTTGAGAAAGGCGAGATTTGGTGCGACTAGCTTTATTGAGCTTATGCGCTCCGGTTTTTACGCCTTTATCCAGCAAGCTATAGACGGCAGAGAGCTGAGCTTTTGCGGCAGCTGTATCCTTTTTGCTGGCAGCTTCTTTAAAGCCTCGAATGGCTGTGTTGACTTCTGCTTTAAATGAGCGGTTAGCTAAACGGCGTCTCTCATTTTGAGCATCGCGTTTAAGAGCAGTAGGACGTTTTTCCTTAGCAGGGGCCTTTTCTTGTTCGTTCGCCATAACAGGCAGTTCTCCGTTTTTTATCGAACATGGTACTCTAAGAGAAAAAATTCGTCAAAAGGTCTCTTAAGGATAAAAATGATAAGAAAAATTTTAACCGGTATCGCAGCTGTTACAGCTCTATATTTTTTCATCGTGGCTACTTATAGTATTTATCAATGGTCGTTCATGACAGATCGCGCGTGGGCATCTGTTCAAATATGGAAAGTAGTGGAGTTAAGTTCTTCGCAGTTTGCCATTGAAGCGGAGTATTGTTTTACCCATAATGGGATGGTGTACAAGGGCTTGACGAGATTTTCTAAGCCGTATCAATACAATCGTCTAGCAGCAGAAAAGGAGATAGAAAAGAAGAAAGAAGCGCGTAGTATAGCTTTTTATGACCCAGAGAATCCAAAACGTTCGTCTCTTGAGCGATTTTTCCCATTAAAAAAGTCTCTTTATGCACTTTGCGCAATCGGCATCGGTCTTTATTTTTTTTTGTTAGGCAGAATGTTTTTCAAGAAAGGCATGGAGTAAACTTAAATACACATGTTTAATCCATGACAGACCGCTCTTTATAGACTGGCAAGAGCCTTGTTTTTCATTAAAGTGTTGCTCTAAGCGTTTCATAGCAAACCAATCTTGGGGTTCTGTAGCATGAAGGCGATCAAAGAGGTCTCCACGAAAACCAATATGACGCATAGAGGCCCGTTGGAGAAGTTCTTTAGGAAATTGATCATTTAAAGGAAGTTGGCATAGAGAGAAAGGATGCGCCAAAGAAATCTCCAGGCGTGGACCTCTAAATAAACGCTTGTTATTGCGAACAATAGCAAACTGGTCATAAATCATCCCGCCTCCTTCTATATCTATAGAGCTGAAATAACATTCCCTATTCACGAGAAACTGTTCGGCTGCAGAAAGCTGGCGGCGGTTAAAGCGCTTTTCATGAAGAATCCAGATCACTCGGTATCCAAGTGTTTCATAATCGTGAATTCTTTTTCGTGCCTCTTGCTCAGAAATAGAAGAGCATTGAACCTCAAAAATAAGTTGCTTAGACTCCCATACGGCATCAGCAATTCTTCCTATATTGGGAAAAGGAACCTCCAGTTCCACGTCGCCCTGAGGAAGAGTTTGGAGAATGCGCTCCTGGGTTTGCAGATGAAAAAGGGTTTTGCCTTGTTGAGTACACAGAGGATGAGATGTGGTATGAAAGAAATGGGGTTGTCGATGTGGCCCTGAGCGTACCCGAACAGGGTTGAGACATTCTAGGCAGCGGTAGTCATATTGTTTGAGTGCTTGTCTGGCTGAAATGCGTTCATTTTCTCTCAAGGCAAATAGTTGCATAGTCTTTACATTCTTGGTAGAGGACGCTTTCTGCATCTCGGGGTTGGTTTTTCTTCTTGGAGAATTATACGTGTGGAATACATTATTTTGGATCTTGCATTCATAGGGGTAAGTCTTTTTAGACAACCTAACTTAGGCTTCAGTAAGTAAAATTTTAACGAGGCAGTTTGCTCTAGCACCTTGCTTTTCTTGACAATAAGGGGGCTGCATCGGACAATGACTGCTATTTTGCGCCATCCTTAAAGGACCTCTTTAAGGCCGGTATTATTTCTTTTTAGGAGATCATGAGCAAGGGCAATTTCGGCTCGCTATTTAACCAGCAGCATCAACAAAAAGTGGAAGAGCTCGTGGCGATTGCCAAGGAGCAAGGGTACATTACGTACGAGGAGATTAACGATATTCTCCCGATGTCTTTTGACTCGGCTGAACAGATCGATCAGGTTCTCATCTTCTTAAGCGGGATGGACATTCAGGTACTCAATCAGGCTGAGGTAGAGCGACAAAAAGAACGTAAAAAAGAAGCTAAAGAGCTCGAAGGCTTGGCAAAACGGCCGGAAGGATCTTCCGATGATCCTGTCAGGATGTACCTCAAGGAGATGGGTTCAGTTCCCTTATTGACCCGTGAAGAGGAAGTAGAGATTTCCAAGAGGATTGAGAAAGCGCAAATTCAAATCGAAAGAATTATCATGCGGTTTCGTTATTCGAATCGCGAAGCTATTTCGATTGCGAACTATTTGATCTCTCAAAAAGAACGTTTTGACAAAATCATCTCTGAAAAAGAGGTCTCTGATAAACAGGCGTACATAGGTCTATTGCCTAAGTTATGCAAGTTGCTCAAAGCAGAAGATGTGATCCAAGAAGATTTTCTTTTGCAGACGCGCGATCCTAAGCTCAAAAAGGTAGATAAGGTCAAGATTGCTGAAGACATTGAAAAATGTCGCATTCGTACTCAGGCTTACTTGAGAATGATGCATTGTAAGCACAACATCATCGAAGATTTTGGCGAAGTCATTCTGACTGCTTATGAGCGCTTCTTAGTGCTCGAAAAAGAAATGCAGGAACTGGCTCCCCGTGCCGAGAAAAACAAGTTTGCCGCCGCCAAGCTCGCAGCATTGCATCGTAAGCTGGAAAAAAGAGAACTTGCAGCTGGGCGTACTTTGGAAGAGTTCAAGAAAGACGTACGTATGCTCCAGCGTTGGATGGATAAGAGCCAGGAAGCCAAACGAGAAATGGTGGAATCTAACCTTAGGCTCGTTATCTCCATTGCAAAAAAATATACCAACCGAGGCCTCTCCTTTCTCGATCTTATCCAAGAAGGAAACATGGGTTTGATGAAAGCGGTGGAGAAATTTGAGTATCGAAGAGGCTATAAATTTTCCACGTATGCTACGTGGTGGATTCGTCAGGCTGTAACACGAGCGATCGCAGATCAGGCACGCACGATTCGTATCCCAGTCCACATGATTGAAACGATTAATAAAGTGTTGCGTGGCGCGAAGAAGCTCATGATGGAAACAGGGCGGGAACCTACTCCAGAAGAGCTTGCACAGGAACTAGGTCTTACACCAGAAAGAGTCAGAGAGATTTACAAAATTGCGCAACATCCGATTTCCCTGCAGGCAGAAGTAGGAGATGGTGGGGAAAGTCAGTTTGGAGATTTCCTGGAGGATACAGCAATTGAATCTCCAGCTGAAGCTACTGGGTATGCGATTCTCAAAGATAAGATGAATGAAGTGTTAGCTACTTTGACAGATCGTGAACGTACAGTATTGATTGAACGTTTTGGACTGTTAGATGGGAAACCAAAGACCTTGGAAGAGGTAGGAGTGCGTTTTAAGGTGACAAGAGAGCGTGTACGTCAGATCGAGGCGAAAGCTTTGCGCAAAATGCGGCATCCCACACGCTCTAAACAGTTGCAGGCCTTTCTCGACTTGCTCGAAGCGGATTAAATCATTTTGTGGATGTCAAGCTCGGACAGGAACTGCTCGACTACATCTTTTCTAAAGAAGGCTTGATTGGACAGTTCAATCAAGCCTATGAAGAAAGAAGTGGCCAGAGAGCTATGGCTCAGCAAGTTCTTTCGGCATATCTCCAAAATGGGATAGCGCTGACAGAAGCTGGCACAGGTATCGGGAAGAGTCTTGCTTATCTAGCGTCTGCCATGCTCTGGGCGGCGCGTCAAGGGGAGAGGACCGTCATCTCCACGTATACCATTGCATTACAGCATCAGTTGATTGAAAAAGAGATACCATTTCTTCAGGAAGCTCTAGATCTCAATCTTTCTGCAGTTCTCGTCAAGGGAATGCAAAATTACCTCTGTCTTCGCAAGATCAATGAAGAAGAAGAGGGAGGAGATTTTTTTGTTCAAGAGGATAAAAGAAAAGAATTTGACCGGTTAAGAGTGTGGTCAGAGCAGTCCTCTACCGGCTGTCGTATGTCGTTGCCTTTTTCTGTTTCTGGACTAATCTGGGATCGAATTGCGGTAGATCCTGATAGCTGTACAGGATCTCGGTGTGCGCATTTTCGCGACTGTTTTTTCTTTAAGGCAAGACGTGAGGCAGAGGATGCTCAACTGCTCATCGTCAATCATTATTTACTTCTCACTGATCTTGCAGATAAGGCTCAAGAAGGTAAAACAAAGGAAAGAACAATCCTTCCTTCGTATAAACGCTTGATTATCGATGAAGCTCATCACTTGGAAGAAGTAGCGCTAGATGTTTTTTCAGAAAGGTGTGATTGGATCGGACTTATCAAGCTCATCAATCAGTTTTTTATGCATCGCGAGGATCCTAAAGGAAGGATCCAGTTGCTAGAAAAATCCTTAAATAAAACAGGGCAATCTACGCAGGCTCTTCTCATCGATCTACCAGCTCAAAGTAGAGATATTTTGCGTAAGTTAGAACGTGCTTTTTTCTTATTAAAGCAGTTTCTAGTGCAGCAGATGAGAAAAGGAGAGACGAAGAAAAGAATGCAGGAATCCTGGAAAGATGCTGCATCTTGGAAAGAAGAAATTGTTCCAGCTTTCAATGATTGTGTAGACCTCATTGTGAAATGGGTAGTCAGTTGGCAACACTTGTGTGCAAAAGCGCAAGAAGACCCTGTATTTGCAGAAATTCTTCATCTAGCAGAACGGTTGCATGGACAAGCGGATTTTCTTCGTCGATTCTTTTGTATGGAAAAAGAGAAAGACAAACGCGTGCGCTGGATCGAAAAGGAAGAAGAAACAAATATTTATCTAGTTGAGGTGGAATTGGATGTAGCTGAAAAAATACAGACGATGATGTTTTCTCCTATGCATAGCTCTGTTTTATGTAGCGCAACTCTGTCTCAAGGTGGAGATTTTTCTTTTATGCGTAAACGTCTTGGTATTAAGGCGTCAGAAGATATTAGTGAAGCTGTACATGCATCTCCTTTTGATTTTGCCAATAGAACTTTGTTCACAGTAGTCAACGATCTCCCTGATCCTTCTGCACCAGACTTTGTTGGACAAGCGGCTAGTTCTATTGTGGGACTCTTGAAAGCAAGTCATGGGGGCGCATTCATTCTTTTCACCTCTAATGAAATGTTACGAGAAATGTATTCCATATTAACCTCTCATCCAGAACTACAAGAGTTCGTTTTGTTTCGACAGGGGGAGCTGGGCAGAAAAGCCTTATTACACCGTTTTCGTGAAACACCTAAGGCTGTGCTATTGGGCGTAGATTCTTTCTGGGAGGGGGTAGATGTTCCTGGAGACGCGTTGAGGCTGATCATTATTGTAAAACTTCCCTTCCATGCATTACAAGACCCTTTATCTGAGGCATTGCAAGAGGAGATTCGTGCTCGAGGTGGGAACCCTTTCTATGACTATACTCTTCCTAAGGCTGTCGTAAAATTCAAACAAGGATTTGGGCGGCTCATGCGACACAGAGAGGATCGCGGAGTGGTTGTTTGCTTAGACAAAAGACTATTTACAAAAAGTTATGGGAAACGGTTTCTCGAAGCGCTTCCCTTATGCCCAAAGCAGTACTCCTCAACAGAAGAATCCATTAGGAGCGTACAGCAGTTTTTCTAAGCGTACAGGATCTCAAAAAAGGGGATTGGAGCGTAGCGGGGTCGAACCGCTGACCTCCACAATGCCATTGTGGCGCTCTACCAACTGAGCTAACGCCCCTAATATAGGGGGAAATTCTAGGTATTGCGATCATTTTGCTACAATACAAAAAACGATCCTGTATAAATTTATATAGCAAACGCCTTTTCAAGACATTTATTTGCATGGATGCAGAAGGTACTTTCAGCTGCGAGTAGACTAACAATCGATAGGCATTACGAATGCGTTCTTCTAAAATTAGATCATATATTGTACTGAGTTGCTTTCTTCTCCTTTTAATTAGTCTACCAGTCAGTGTAGTGAGTCGGTGGAAGGGGGCCGTAGCTAGCTTGGCCTCTCCTTTACAAGCCATAGGAGAGACCTCCTTAGAAAACAAGCAAAGCGAAATTGCCATTCTTGAACAAGAAAATAGAGCTCTTCGAGAGGAGCTACAACAACTTCAAGAACAATTTTTCCAAGAAAATTGGGTGGGTAAGCAAATAGAGCGTCTAAAGGAGCTTCGGACAAGAGACGTCGAGGATTCTTATTGGAAGGAGTTTTTTGCAAGAAGAGCAAAACAATTAGCGATGCGTTTGGAAGGGCAGTTGTTAGGAATTCCTGCCAAAGTGATTTTTCGTGAGCCTAGCTTTTGGAATAGTCATATTTGGATTAATGTCGGTAGTGCAGATAATGATGCATTGGGTTTTACAGTTGTTGGAAAAAATAGCGTTATTGTTGTTCGCAATCAGTTAATCGGTGTTGTTGAAGAGGTGACGCAGCACCGTTCGCGTGTGCGATTGATCACCGACACCCAGCTAGTGCCTGCGGTGAGGGCCATTAGAGGCGAACAAAATCATCGTCGGTTTCTCGAATTTGCAAATCAATTACTAGAGATGCTTTATGTAAGAAGAGGCCTTTATGGAACCCCTATAGAGGAAAAACAGGCAATTGATGTGATTGAAAAATTGATCTCTTCCACGAGCATGGCTTGGGGTGATCATTATCTAGCTAAAGGAGAGTTATCTGGAAGCAGCACAGCTTTATGGAGAAGCAAAAGATTGGTCTTGCAAGGGAAGGGGTTTAACTATGACTTTGCGGACGAAGAGGGTCCCGCTAGGGAGCTACGATCCGGGGGGATTTTAGGGGGCCCTGCTAGTCAATCCATCTCCCTCTTGTTGCCTGGAGATCTTTTGGTTACAAGTGGCCTAGATGGAGTATTCCCTCCTGGGCTGGAGGTCGCTATGGTTACTAAGGTAGGACTTTTACGCGAAGGCGCTTCGACGTATGATCTTGAAGCGATTCCTGGACTTTCTGATCTCGATGATCTCAAAGAGGTTTGGGTATTTCCTCCTATGCCGCAGTAGAGGTAAACGTAGCCGAATAGTTACTAGATGTCTTAAAAACCCACTTTTCAAGGTATTTTGGTATGAAACCAGGTTGTTTTTATCTGTATAAATTTTTTTATTAACTATGTTTTATATTCAATATTTTTTAAAAAACCAGGAAATTGACTTAATTTATGCGTGTAGATATTGTTCGTCTCGTGTTTTTAACTAAACAACGTTGGAGAATAAAATGAATATTTACAAAGCCATATTTGCTGCTGTTCTTTCTTTAAATGTAGTTTCTGCATTTGCAGAAGAGAATGATGATCAAGGCAATGAAACAGAAGCTGCTGTAAGTTGTGAGCAGTCTGGATCAGATACAGAAGAATCTGCTGAGTAAGTGTTTTCTTTTTATGGGGCCTTTTCCTTTTTGGGGAGAGGCCCTTCTTTTATAGCTTCCCCTGCTCTCAAGAGACCCCTGCATAACCCAGCACCTTCGTTAAAAACTCACCTTATACCAAACGCAATAAATAATTTCATATTTGAGCTGCGTGAAAGCTGTCGACAAATTGACGATCATAAACAGCATAGTATTAATGCAATACAATGCCGTTTACGATCGCCGATTTTCGGCGCTTTGACGCGGCTCAAATGTGAAGTTATTTGTTGCGTTTGGTATTACGCACGTAGAGGGGCTTATGGACTGTTTGAAAGCTATCGATAAATCAAACC
>JAGXTH010000081.1 GCA_018333475.1 Simkania sp.
GGCTATATACCTTTGTCGATATTGCCCCCCAATCATTTGGATCGAAAATCGACTCAAAAGAACCGCAAAATCGACGAACCCTTAGATTTTAAACAGGCTCTTATCGATCACCCAATTTTTTTCCCTCGATCATATCGGACTTCCACTACCTTACCCTTGTCATCAAAGCTCTTTTTGACCCCATGCAACTGATCATCTACAAACATTTGCAATAACTTTGGCTTGCCATTATCATAATATTTATTGAATTTTCCTTGGCGTTTTCCATGGCGATATTCCCCCTCATAAATCAAAACTCCTTCTGCATTCCAATCCCTGGCCATTCCATGGATTTCTCCGGCAACATACGGAATTTGACTGATTAGGGTTCCATTTGCATGATAGGTTTTTTCTTCTCCATGCAGAGCATTATTTTGAAATGACGCCTCTTTCATTAACTTGCCATCTTTAAAAAATTGCTCAAACTTTCCATGACGGTTGTCTTCGACAAACTCAATCCTAGCGAGCAATTTACCCTTAGTGTCCCAAACATTCGCTATGCCTTGCTTCTGATTATGCACAAAAGGAGTGGTAGCTGCCAAATTCCCCTCCGGATCAAACTCTTGCACCTCTCCCTCAAGATTTCCATCAACATAGAAAGCTGAATATGCTTTTACTGGAGGACGCCCTTCTTCAGCAGGATAATAAATTTCATGTGGGCCTTCGAGAAGATTATTCTCATAGGTAAAAATCGCTTCTTTCCCATCCTGTAACCGCTGAAAATGTCTTCCGTGCATTTTTCCTTGTTCGTAAAATGCTTCTTCAATAAGAAGGCCATTTTCAGAAAAAATCGATTTTTTTCCATGCAACTGTCCATGTTGATAAAACGTGATCGATTGCTTGGTCCCATCGGGATAATAGGTATTCTGTTCTCCGTCTAATTGCCCCTGCTCATCATGAAGAAATACTCTTGCAAGAACCTCTTTTCCCTTTTCATCCGATGGATAAAATTCCTTTTGTTCTCCTACTTGCTTGCCGTGGCTATACTGCTTAATAACAAAAATAGATCCCCCTTCATTCCATGCCATGACCTTTCCGTGGAGCTGATCATCTTCATAAGTAGCTTCGCCGCGCAGCTGCCCATTCTCATAAAACTCTTGAGCTTTTCCACTCTTTTTCCCATGACAATAGGAGAGATTTTCTTTCATCTGTCCGTTTGAATACCAAGATCTTAATAAGCCATCTGGCAGATCATCAACAAACTTTCCTTCAAAAACCATTTGGCCTTGATCGTTCCATTCCCGATGGATCCCTTCTTTCTTTCCAAGGACGAATATTCCCGTCATGCGTTGTTTGCCATTTTCAAACCATTCCTGCCTTTCTTTATCGAGCTGATCTAACGTATAGTTCTCGACAAGAGCGGGCTTTCCGGAAGGGTAGAATTTACGTAAAAAACCCTCGCGTTGTCCCTGTGAGAATCCTATTTCTTGCAATAACTGGCCGTTAGCATACCATTCTTCGTGCTTCCCATCTCTTTTGCCCTTGGAAAAGTGTGCTTTTGCTTTCATATGTAGCGTAGGATGGTATTCCACTTGCTCTCCGTCCAATTCTCCTAAAACATAATGAAATATGGCCTTAGGAGATCCATTGTCATACCATTCTAAATAAGGGCCATCGAGTTGATTGTTTTTCACAAGGTATTCTTTAACTTTTTTACCTTCTGCATTCCATTCGATAATTGGCTCGAGAAGATTCCCTTGCATATCATATTTAGCCGTAAATCCTAGCTTACCATTGTCATGCTTGCGGTAATGTTCCCCCACCGGTAGACCTTCAATATATTGACCTTCTCCGATAGCATTCCCCTGCTCGTCAAAGAACTGTTCCTTACCACTTTTCTTGCCCTCTAGATAGACCACACGGTATTGTTCTTTACCATTTTTGTGATACATCACATGTAACCCTACAGGAGACCCACTGCGAAAATCTTGCGCCTCTAAAATCTCTTTCTCTTCACCATAAATGACAACTGCAGGTTGTATTCCATCCCCTTGAAGCAGGCCATCGATATAGCGTCTAGTTGCTTTAAGCGCACCCGAATCAAACCATTCCAACATCTCCCCATGCAGCACTCCATCGCGATGAGGGATCAAGGCTATACGAGAGCCCTTTTCATTATACCGAATGAGATCGCCAGATAACTTGCCCTGATCGAACTGCGCTTCTTCTTGTTTCTGTCCATTCTCATAAAAAGAGATCACTACACCATGACGAATTCCCTGTACAAAAGGACAATTCCCCTTGAGTTTGCCATCAGGGAAAAACAACTTTAACTCGCCATGCAAGACACCTTGATCATAGGTGACGATTTTTTCCATTTGACCATTTGGCAATCCGAAAACACTCACTCCATGAGGAACATAAATTGTCTTCCATTCTTGGAAAGCAGGAGAATCCTGAGCGACCTCGATAAGATCTGTTTCTGTTTTGACTTGCCCATTATTATAAAACTCCATCTCCTTAACAGCCACTTCCTTACTCTTGGAGACTTGCTCAAAAAAACGAACCTTCTTGGGTCCGCCTTCGGGATGAGCCTCGATCACCTCGACTCGCCAATTAGGCTTCCTCATTTTAAGCTGGGGAGCGGCAGAATTTTGTATATCAGCTGATAAGGGCATACAAAAGGCTAAGAAAACAACAGCAACAAACTTCAGCATTCTGTGCATGACATCCTCATAAAGTTCCTGCTGCAGAATACGAGAAAACTCCGTTTAGTACAACCTACTCGAATAAACTAGCTCCCCCTTAAACATGAGTCTTCTGCAACAAATCACCTTAAAGATTTGACTTTGTGGACAGCTATAAGGTCGTTAAGAAAAATTTTCATCTATCATTGTCATTATCATTCATTATAGAGAACGGTCTATTGCTTGGGTTCTTCACTCACCTTAAAAGGTTGCTGATCCTTTTTCCTATCCTCTCTTTTGGCGGACTTCTATTGATCTATAACAAAAAACACCGCTCTCTTCTCATTGTTGGTTGTGCCCGCAGTGGAACTACCTATATAGCTAAACGTCTCCAGAAAAGCGGGTTGCAAATTGGACATGAACATGTACCATCCCATTGCAGCCAATGCTAGATTTAATAGACTGAGCTACAACCTAGGATTAATTAAGACGAGTTTTTGATTCTAATTAACTGCGCAGACAACAAATTAATTAAACAAATACCCACAACACTGACAAACAATGGAAATGCTGTTCGTTCGTTAATATGTGCACCAATTGCCGTAAATAGGGACGCCATTAAAAATAGGGCAGCCCCCAGTAAAGCCGCTGCACTGCCTGCCATATTTGGGAACAGTCCCATTGCACCGCTGGAAGCAGTAGGAATGATCCATCCAATCCCAAACAACACCACTGTCAGAGGCATGATCACTGCTACAACACTAGTGCCTTGGAATTCCATTGCTATTCCACCTATGCAGGCAATCAATTCAATGACAATGCCTAAAACGATCGTACGTAGAAGATTAAGCCGTATAGCTACCCTACCACTTATAAGAGCCCCCAATACAAATCCTGTTCCTGTACACACCGTCAACCATCCGTATACAGCAGGAGGAATTTTTAATATATCAATCAGCAGAAAAGGAAGCATTGTGTTTGCAGTCAATAAGCCAGCAAAACCTAGGGCTGCGGCCAGAATATACCCAAGAAAAGCAAAATTTCTTAGTAATACCCAGTAGTTTTTCAAAATGACGTGTGGGTGGTGAGCAGTCAGATTACGTGTTTGATTGGTTTCCGGGAGACATCTATATTTAGCTACAACAAGAGCAAGTGCAATCAGTGCCAATAAAGCAAAACAAGCACGCCATCCTACATAAGTCACTAAATAGCCACCAAATAGCGGCGCAATAATAGGAGTAATACCCACAAACAGGCTCAAATAACTCAGTTGAAGTATGAGTTTAGGTCCTGAATAAATATCTCTTAAAAGAGCATATCCCACTGCATTTGCGGTACCAATGCCACCTCCTTGCACAATACGCCCTATAAGTAATATCTCAGGGGAATTGGCAAACATGACAATAAGACTTCCTATAAAAAAAATGAACACCCCCACAAGAAGGTTAATTCGTCTACCAAAAGCATCGGAAAGAGGGCCATAAAATAGTTGAGAAAGACCTATGCTGGCCAGATACACTGAGAGTGTTAATTTCATCAAGCTATTCGTTGCATGCAAATCACTCCCTATTTGTAAAAGGGCAGGTAAATAGAGTGTACCTCCAGCATTTCCCAACGCTACTGAAAGAAATACAAATGCAGAAAGCACCGATTTATTACTAGTCGTTATCTTTAACACAACACCTCCTCTAATTTGTAAACAAACTTACTTAGCTAACTTAATAAACTAAGGGTTTGCATTTTCCAATTTTTTCTGATAACTCTCCTCAAAATGAATGGAAAGAATGCTTCCACCAATCACTAGAATCATGCCCAAAAAAGTCACAAAATCAGGAATGTGGTGCCAAATCAGCCAATCAAAAATCCCTGAAAAAACCACAGTTGTATAAATTAAAGGAGCAAGAGCAGATGCTTTGCCATGTTCGAAAGAATAGGCAAGTAAAGCAGATGCGGAAAATCCAATGAGTCCAACGCCCAATAATAACCAAAAATCTCTTTGCGACGGAATATGTACACCCAGAGGCAGCGTTGTGATAATTCCAATTAATGAAAAATAAAACAAAATACAAGTAGTTGATTCAGTACATTTAAGTCTAGCTACAGAAAGAAAGCTGATGGCTGTGAAAATACCAGATAATAAAGCAAAAAATGATCCAGTTAAAAAAATGCCAGAATCAGGTTTCAAAATAGCAATAACACCTAGAAATCCAACGCCAACCGTTAGCCAGATTTCTTTCCTCATCCGGACCTTTAGCCACAGGAAAGCAATAAAAGGAACCCATATAGGGGCGGTGTTATTTAGCAACATACTATCTACGAGTGGAGTTGTCTTTAAGGCCATAAATAGAAATGCATAGGCCACAACACCGGTAATACCACGAACACAATGAAGGCCAAGACGATTTGTGCGCAAAGTTGAGACTCCCTGCTTGAGAATTTGGGCAGTGGTGCCAAGAAAAATTACGACACACAGCGATAAAAGGATCGTGAAAGCAGATGTTTCGTGGCTAACTAATTTGCTAAATACACCCATTATGGAAATACACAAGCATGAAAGCACACAAATAGAAGCTGCAAATAGAGTGCGTTGTTTTTTAGAAGCCATTTTCCTCCTAATATTCATTGAGACATTTTATCTTCTATGATCACCCTAGATAGATAGAAACCCAAGAGAGGACAACGCCCCATATTAAGCGAATTACTCCACCTGCCTTAATAAATTTAGCTTCATGAGTTTCTGCTTTGAGATAGAGCTGCGGGATAAAAAGAACGATAAAGGCTCGAATAATGTAAGCCCACCCAAGTAATGTAACAAAAAAGAGAATGTTCCATTGCCACATATTAAATAAATAAACCAGAGTGAGACCAATAAGCAAACTAGTCCAACCCACCACATGTATTGCTGCAGGCGTTTTACGGATAGATTCACAAATTTTCAGGTGATTTTTATGCTGGATGAGCATCCATAGCCCTTGAATCATAAGATATGGGCCAAAAATACTTGCGATCATAATAGCGTGACTCATCTTGTCCTCCTAACAAAGATTCTTTCTTCTCTTTATCTAGAAGTCTATCGATTTGTCAATTGATGATATTTATTAATGTCGCCTTGTATAACGTCCTATTAACTGCGCGGTAGCAAGAATATGCTTTTGCATTGCTGATTCGAGGAGGCCTTTGGTGCTGCCTTCTTTCATTTCAAGCATAGTATCTAAGGCGTATAGTTTGAAAAAATAGCGATGCTCTCGATCTGGTGGACAAGGACCTTGATATCCAAGCCCTCGCGTACCTGCACCTAACACCCCTTTCGGCACGCAGCCTTCGGAGATACTAGTTGTTTGTGGAGAGATATTAAAGACAATCCAATGAACCCACATTTGATCGCTACGTACAGATTTCGGTACATCAGGATCATCCACAATCAAGACAAGCGATTTTGCAGCTTTTGGTACATCTCTAATTTCAAGAGGTGGGCTCTTTTCCTCTCCATCGCAAGTGTAGAGCACCGGAATCGTTTCTCCATCTTTAAAAGCTGGACTGAAAAGCTGCATATATCTTTCTCAAAAATTATTTTGATCTACTGTCGTAAAGCTCGCTTTATTGTCTATCCTACAAAGCTTATTTTTCCCGTACAATGTACAAGGAAACACCGCTGTCAATGTCCCGGAAGAAAAGTTCACCAACTGGAATGAGCTAGCTTGTTTTTTCTGCCCACGCACCTTTATAATACCGGGTAGAGAGAGCGCTTTCATCTTAGCAAAGGCAGGTTCATCGCACTTCATCTGCAGATAGTACTCTTTTTGTTTTTGTATAAGAACAAGTTCTACATCATTGCGGTACGCAAGGGAAAGAAATTTCGCTTTTTCTATCTCACTATGAATCAGGTTGATGCTGCCTTGTAGACGACGTTGTTCTAATAAATCCTTGCCCTGGATCCCAAACAAAGCGCTTAGTAAACCCACAACAGCCAAACAAATAAGGACTTCAAGCAAAGTAAATCGACGCTTTTTTTTCATTATCCTAGAGAAAAAATGCTTCCGCAATGTGTCCAAATCTTTTATTTCCTATTTTTCTCTAAATATGCACTATATTTTTGCGAATAAACCGTAATATGGTTTTCTTCATCTACAGTAACCATGAATGGCTCTCCCCAGCCATCCTTGGCGATCTCTTTTGGTTTTTTAAATAGACCTGTTTTATCAAGAGCTTGAGCAAGATCACTTTCTATTTCAGCTTTTGTTGTTGTTCCTTGAGCTAACTCTAAAGTGAATGCATCTTCAATTTGTTGTATAGCTTGTTCCGTACGAAATACTTTCCCTTTTTCCAGACTACCTTTCATATTATAACCTATTACGCTTCCGATAAGCCCTATTAAAAAGATCACAATCATGATCTCAAGAAGAGTAAAACTATATTTATGTTTTTTTTTCATCATGTCTCCAAAATTACGATAAAAATGAACTCACATCTGTCAGAGGAAGAAGGACTGCAAGTACCATGATACCGACGACAAGTCCTAATAAAAGAAGTAATGCTGGTTGCAACACTACAGTCAATTTCTCCAAACTTTTCCCTAATTCCTCGTCATAGATATCTGCGATATTGAGAAAAGCTTCTTTCATCCGCCCTGTTTCTTCTGCAATTGCAATCAGTCGCACCATCATAAGAGGAAAACAACCACTTTCCTTAAGCTCCACATGTAAGGAATGTCCCTCTAAAATTTTCATTTCAGCAGAAGCTAGAGCCTCTTCAAACAGGCTATGCTTTAGTGTTGGGCGCGCTAATTTTAGCACTTCAAGAAGGGGAACACCACTCATTAGTAATAAGCTTGCGGCTCTAGAAAATCTTGCCATTGCAGACTGCATAATCACATCTCTGGCAAAGGGTATTTTCAAAATCCATAAAGAAAAAGTTTTGCGAATTCTTTTATCTTTACTACAAGAAAAAGCTAGTAGTCCGACTAGGACTATCATCACTCCGATCCATTGCACGTATTCTCTACAAAATGTGCTTAAGGAAAGTACAGCTTGCGTCAAAGGATGCAATGTTCTTCCCTCATAGAGTTCCTGCATAGAAGGGATCAGAAAAAAAAGCAGTGCACAGAAAATAAAAATCGAAAAACTTAAAAGAAATAACGGGTAGGTCGTAATAGAAAGAATTTGTTTTTTCCACTTGGCCTGTTTTTCCAAATATTTTGAGAGCTCAAGAAATGCTTCAGAAAGGGTGCCTGATTCCTCTGCCGCCGCCACCATAGAAAGATAGACTTCATCAAAAGCCTTTGGATAATTTTTTAGCGCGCTTGAAAGGGTCTCCCCTTGTTTTAGTCGATCAATCAAATTGATTAAAAGAGCGTGATGTTTTTCTTTTCTTGATTTCTCTTCAATCGTCACCAAGCTTTCATAAAGAGGCAGACCTGCTTTGAGTAATTGCGCAAGCTCCCTTGTAAAGGAAAGTCTAGTCTCAGCCCTCAGCGAACCATTTTTCCCCTCTTGTTTTTCTTCGCCAACTTCAATCACTAAAACTTTGCGCGCTTTAAGCCGTTCTTTCGCTACAAACAAGGAATCTGCTTCAATGAGACCACCGATACTTTTTCCTTCTGTCGAGAGAGCTTGATAGCGATAAAGAGGCATATCAGTCCTATACTTCGTCAAGACCTCGGCAAACTCTAAGGGCCTCTGCTGTCGAGGTGATTCCCTTTTGCACAAGCCATGCCGCTTCATTTTTTAGAGGAAACAATCCCGCTGTCATAGCAACTTTCTTCAATTCACTACTATCAACACTTTTTAATATCTGTTGTTTGATGGGGTGTCCTACCGTCATAAGCTCATAGATCCCATGCCTTCCTTGATACCCAGTCCCGAAACAACGTTCACAGCCACAAGGACGAAATAAAAGAGTTGCTGCAATCCCAAGTCCCTTAAGCTCCTCTTGAGATGGCTCATAAGTTATTTTACACTCTTCACACAGTTTTCGCACCAGCCGTTGTGCGACAACACCAATAAGCGATGAGGAGAGTAAATATGGCTCTACACCCATATCAACAAGCCTAGTGACTGCAGAAGGAGCATCATTAGTGTGCAATGTGCTCACCACTAAGTGCCCGGTCAAGGACGCTTGAATAGCAATTTCCGCTGTTTCTCGGTCTCGAATTTCCCCAATCATAATTACGTCTGGGTCTTGACGTAAAATGTGCTTTAAACCTGTTGCAAAATCGAGTTTGATTTTATGATTCACTCCAATCTGCGCCATCCCAGCCAATTTATATTCTACTGGGTCTTCGATAGTCATAATATTGATCTCAGGAGATTGAATATCGCAAAGAGCACTGTATAGCGTTGTTGTTTTCCCGCTACCTGTAGGACCTGTGACAAGGATAATCCCCTCAGTAAAGCGAATCAACTTGCAAAAATGTGTAAGAATTTCGGCGCGCATTCCAATCGATGAAAGACCAAAAAGCACCTGATTTTTATCAAGGATCCTAAGGACAATTCTTTCCCCATGAGCAACGGGAATACTGCTGACACGAAAATCAATATCACGGTCAGCCACTTTTAATTTAATCCTTCCATCTTGCGGTAGTCTTTGCTCAGCGATATCTAATCTCGATAAAACTTTGATACGCGTGACAATTTGACTTTGAAATTCTTTAGAGGGCGCATGACGTGTCTGTAGAACGCCGTCAATCCTATATCTTACTTGAAGACCTTCTTCAGTTGGCTCAAAATGGATATCTGAAGCACGTTGCTGAATCGCTTCGACAATAAGGGCATTAAGAAGGCGAATCACAGGCGCCTGAGATTCTCCTGCTAGAAGATCATACCCATCGCTTGTCTCTCTATTTTCTGTTTTTTTCCCTTCAGGCGCTAAATGAGCAATCAAGTGTGAGGGAGTTTCTTTTGATCCTCCAAAACAGCGTTCTATGGCACTTTCGATGAGATCTTCGGAAGCTAAAAATTCTTTGATCTTTGAGCCGCTTAAACAGCGCGCCTCCTCAATAGCAATAAGATCCAGAGGATCGGCAATAGCAATCCATAATTCTCCATTGTCCTTTTCCTCTAAAGGAATTAAACGATGCTTTCTTACAAAGGAATAAGCAAAAGGGCACCTCCCTTCACGGATAAGGGAAAATCCACTCAAATCCTTCAAGATTTCAAGCCCAAAACGATCTGCATATTGCAACAAAGAAGAATGACTCATGGTTGCCCAGCTAAAAAGACTCTAAGGCTGTTAGTAAAAAATTTACGCCTTTCTTTTTCTCTAGCCTCAATGACCTTGGATAAAAACTCCGGAAGATCGCCAGGGCGTTTTTTTAGCTCTTCTTTTCTCATCTGTTCCATCTGCTCACGTGAATCCAAAACAATACGAGGAGTAATAAAGAAAAACATCTCTGTATTATGGTCTACAAGTCTTGTAGAGCCAAACAATCTTCCAAAAAAAGGAATTTCTCCTAAAAAGGGAATCTGGTCTTGATTATCATGTGTTGTCCTACGACGCAACCCACCCAAAATCACTGTCTGGCCATCGATCACTCGCACCTCATTCTCAATATGACGTCTTTCGACAAGAGGACGATCATCGATATGGGGCTTGGTCGTATCAAAAGTGATATTAGTCTGAAGAGTGATGAACCCCGGCCTTTCATCTTGTTCCCCCTGATTTTCTGGCGCATGAATAATAGGGGTCAGCATGATAGTGATCCCGTACTGTGCTCTTGAGAAGGATTTTTCAAATGCAATCCCTTTATTCGTATCGATGGGGGCTGCGCCATTATTGATAGAGATTTCTTCTTGGATAGAAATCGTCGCTGGAGTTTGATTCACCGTGATGACTGAAGGTGCAGCATTGAGCTGAACGTCCTCTTGTGTCATTAGAAAACTATAGGTGATATCGAAAGCGGGAAAATGCTTGCTACGCTCTCCACTGAATAGGAATTGTAAAACGCCTTTACCTGAAGGAGCAAATAGACCGTCATATTCCATATGATTCTGGTCACCGCCGAGCTTGAGAAGATTGAGGCCAAAATTGTTTTGCGTGTGGAGTGTTTTCTCAAAAAGGAGAACCTCTATCTGCACCATCTTTTTGGGAACATCGAGCTGTCTTAAGAGTTCTTTGATTTTAACTAAGGCATCTCGCCTAACTACCATCAATAATGTGCCTGTTTTAGGATCTGGTATGAAGTGATCTGAGCCCTGCTCTACTTCAAGTTGAGATACTGTGCCTGAATTGAGAGGTTTTGGCCCAATCATCAATGGCGGCGTGGGCTGATATCCATCTGGAGTGTTAGGACCTATTCCCTTAGTTTGATAGTTAACTTCAAGTTCTTTCGAAGGCTCCGGAGCAATGATCAAAAGAGAGTTATACACCTTATCGAGAACCTTAGCCAAGTCTGCTGGATCACTATGCCGACAAGTGTATAAGTACACCGTAATTTCAGAAGGATCGAGCAGTTGCTCCTCTGTGGTATGGATAATTTTCTCTGCACGATCAACGACTTCTTGCGATCCAATCAACACAAGCGCGTTACCACTGCCCAAGGCAAAAATACTTAAGGATTCTTGTTGAGGCTGTCCGTAGGATGGTCGTCCTAATTTATCGATAGCATCGCCAAAAAATCCCTGTAAGATTTTTTCCATTTCCTTCACATTGATCTTACTCACAGCGACGACTTTAGTGACCTTTCCTTGAGCATCTTGCCAAACTGTTTGGTAGAGTTCGATCAGCCTTAATACATCATCTCTGGCAGCTACAAGAGCAATCTTCCCCCCAACTTGGTAGACAAATGTTTGCCGGTTATCGGAGAATCGCTCAAAAAATTGCGTAATACTCTTGAGTTGTTCTACGGGGGGGGAAAATACATAGAAAACTCTTGCGTTACTGGGCGCAAGAAAAAGAGGATCTGGTTTTGCCGTGACTAGTTGTACAGCTGAGAGATCTTGTTTAAAAATATAAAGCTGTCTTGCATAAGCATTGAGTTTTTTGACCCCTATGCCGCTATGGTTGAGCAAAATCTCTAACATATCCCCCCAAGACTCGCGAGGAATAGGAATCCCTGAGTGAATATTGAGCTTAAGCGTAGCCATTTCCGGAGGAACGATATAGAGAAAATCCAGCGCACCATACTCCATGATGAGCTGCGTTAGGGTTGTCTCCTCCTGATCCCAAAGAGCATACCCCTCCTCATCCTGTTTGGACTCCGCAACAACAGCATTTCGCCATTTCGCTTCAAGCCCCCCTATTGCTTCTCTCGTAGCTCGCACTTCGGCAAGAAGATTCTTGAATTCTAGTTCTTCTGCATTATGGGGTAAGGCTGCCGCCTTCTCTGAAAGTTTGCTCAAATATTCCCTTTGCCTAAGAAGAGCGGCATTGATTTGTCGTACAAAATCTTCTCCTTCGCTGACTCCCAGTTGCATGGCTTCTGTGCCGACGATTTTTTCTTCAACAGTCTGGGCCTGCAAAAAGATGGGGGTCCAAAGCATCATATACACCATGGATTTGGCAACTTGCCAAGGTCGATGCTTCATGGGGATGATTTCTCCTTATGTTCTCGTGGTACTAGAATAGCTCGACGCGATTTTTTTTCTTGAATTACAGCAGGCTTTTCCGCTGTAGAAGGATAAGTTTTATTACTATGTCCAGGCGCCTCAGCAATGGGTAAAAGAAAAGGTTGCATATGTTGCCGTAACGGATCAAATTGATATCCTTTCATCACAGCCCTTCCTTGGAATGTTTCAAGGGCATCCATCACAAAAAGCTCTCCCAGAAGCCGAAATGATACATAATCCTCGATTTCATTCCGTTTTTTTAAACGTCGCCACCCCCTACATGTTTTAATCCACCAATCTCCTGGTTTTAGAACTATGCGCCTTTTTCCCATGACCGAACTGATTTCTGAGTTATTGCGAGCCTTAAGTGCGGAAAATAGGGATTCCATTTTCGTAAAGGAGTAGGCCTCAGAGGAAAGAGCCGGAATAGTCACTGTTTCATGATAAAAACCGCTTTCATCCCAAACGCGAAAAATCAACGATGCCTCCCCCTGATCGACCAGTTGGGCTAAAGGACGTCTTTTGGCTTGTTCAAGACTCCCTTGCTGCCACTCTCCCGATGCAAAAAAAAGATGCTGTCCTGGAGTAATGACCAAAACCTTCTCTGCACTTGATTTACCAAAGCCTATTTTAAGTTGCTGTTGCGACGGGGTCTGACTATAGGACGAAAGAAATCGGTCTGTTGTCCAAAAACGGGCCGCCTTCAGTATTTTTAGCCAATTTGCAAGCCTTGGCTTTTGACAAATCGCGCTTTCTTCTTCTGTTTTTCGCACAAGAATTTCTAGCGTTTCATTAGGAGCGCTTGCTGCAATAAAAGCCTGTTGTCCAATCACTAAAGGTTCAATCTTCCAAGGAGTAGGTGAATGGCTTACTGATATGGGCGAGGGGGGGCCATTCCACTCTTTCCTAGAAGTTGTCGCTTTCTCCCAAGAAAGATACAAAGTTTGCCCACTCCTAGCAAGAATGGGAATAGGATTTCCACGGAATCTAAATAATAACCTTGGCTGCCCGCCTTCCTCTTCCATCTGCTTTGCATCAGGCCTTGTATTCAACGCTTGCAAGGTCAACTCTTCGCTAAAATCGGGCAGTTCTTGGCCCGAAGGTCGATGTAAATCTAACACACCGCGACCAATCTCTTCAAAATCGTCATGGGCCAATGATGAGGATCCTGTTAAGAGACTAGAAGTCTGGGTCTTTTGTCGAAACATCAAAAAAAAGAATAGCAAACAAAGTAATGCAACGACAAAAAGCCCTATGGCAAAAGGATATGCATAAGGAAGAATCCTTTCAGAAAGAGGTCGTCTATTACCTAAAACAATCACAATAAAACATCATTATTCAATTAGGAAAACGCTACATCTTAGGAAAATTGAGAAAAAAACACAAAAGCTTAGTTGCTAAAAAAATGTTAACTTTTTAGATTCTAGTTTAAGTGATTAATTTAACTATTTCAACCGCTATTGCTGAGGTCAGTCATGGAGGAGAACAAAAACAAAGAGGGGCTTTCTGTGAAAGAACTAGAAGGATTCGTAAAAAAGTACCGCTTCGAGGTGTTCCTCGTTGCTCTGTTTGCTCTTGCAGGCATTTTTGGTATGGGCCTTATTTGGAGCCCTTTCTGGAGTGTTCTATTTGCTAGCGCAGGAGGAATCATCGGCGCTCTGATGCCTCAAGCCATCAAGAAAATGTCCCATGCTGTAATAGGCTTTCTCTTTAGGCAAGACCAGAATACACAGTTGATTCTAGCCGGCGTCATTCTCGTATTATCTATCTTAGTCTGTCCGCTTGTCTTTTTATTAGCTGGATTACATGCCGGCAAGACGCTGCACCTGACTATTCTAGAAATCTCTTCTCAAACAAAACCTTAAGATCGGTTTACTGAGAAGCAAGTTGCTTACGGTGTTGTACGTATTGACGTAAGTCTATACCTTCTTCTATGAAGCCCTTTTCTAAAAGGTAGAAAGCCTCTTGGTATGCAGATACAGCACCAGAGGCTTTTGCCCCATTCCATCCAGCCATCTCTTCAAATTGTTGCCAAGTATCTACTTCTTCAAACTTAAGTCCTAAAGAATGCTGTAGTTCTGCAATCCTCAACAAGTTATAAGCCCTAGTCACCATTCCAGGTTGAATAAGAACTCCTGTATTTTTTTCATTTTTGAATTCTTCCTCTAACTTAATGGATTCATCTAAAGCACCGCGTGCATTTCCCTTATTGATAAGAAACGTAATCGCAGCGATACGAGCATGTAGCGGTGATTTTTGTTGGAGGTCCCCAAGAACTTGTGAAAATAAAACCTCTTCGGCTATTCCTGCACAGATCATTTTTTGAGCTGTTATGCCTTGAAAGGACGCCAATTCTTTTGGATGTTTTTGGACTAGCGTAGCAAGAGTGGTGTATTTTTGATCTGCTATAGCTCTTTCCGCCTCCGTAACAAGAACCAATGCTTTATCCTTACTCCAGTGCACAAAACATGCTACAACGCAGACACAAAGCAGCATGCCACCTAAAACAGTTCCCAAGGTTTTACGGCCCAAAAATGTCAACATCCCCTGCCCCTTAAGCTAATCTCATCATAAATACTTTCCATTTCATCCAGCATACCTCGATGGGTGAATTTTTCCATTACAAGTTCATGCCCATTTTGTCCAAATCTCAAACGCAATGGTTCGTTATTTTTGATCTGAAGTACTGCGTTCGCGACCCTTTGCGGAGAACTAGGAGGGACGACAAAACCTGTTGTTCCTTCTATACACACTTCTGGCAGTCCTCCCACGGAGGTCGTAATAAGAGGTTTATTGAGGAATGCTGCCTGAAGACTTGCCTGAGAAATTCCTTCATTTTTAGTGCTTAATAAAAGAAAAAGATCCATCGCAGCCAATGCGGGAAAAGGATTCTCTAGATGCCCAGTAAATAATACAGTTTTTTCCAGGCCGATCTGTTCGACCAATCTTCGATATTGATCAAGGTATCCTCCGCCTACGACCACCCATTTAAGATGTTTTTCTTCCTTTAAGTAGGCCGCTGCGCGAATCAGATCTTCCACCCCTTTCCAAGAGCGGACAACACACACCGTCCCTGCAATAAAATCTTCTTCAGACAGCCCTAGTTGTCGACGAAACATCTCTCTGTCCAACCCTTGTACCTTCATGTCTTCGGGATTTACCCCAGTAGGAATACACCGGCAAAAATAAGGATCTATTTTAGCCTGCTTACAAATCATCGGAATAATACAAGAAGACGTTGTAACTACATAATCCGCCAGGCTCTGATAAAGAAGACGACTATTGAGCCCAGGTTGAATCGCCGTAGAAAGGTGCCTGGTTCGAATGACCGGCTTTCCTTTGATTCTACTTGTTACTCCCCCAATCCAAGCATCCAATGAAGAGTGAGTATTGATGATCGATACCTGATATTGATCGATGATTCGACTCAGTGCGCGGATTGCCTTGAATGGCCTCCATTTAGAAAATGGCACTTCAAAAGCTTCAACCCCAGCCTCCACAGCTTTGTTAAATAGCTTTGCTCCCATTTCTACTGCAAGAAGAACCCTGTGTCCACGCTCTTTCATCCCAAGAGCTTCTTTAAGGATGCGCATCTCCTGTCCGCCCCAACCCATGGAGCTTTCTGTATGTAAAATGGTCAATTTCGACATGAGATGTAGTTGCAAAACCCAGGGTTCATCGCTTTTCGGAAGATTTTTGGTCAATTTTCGACCATTTTTTGTAGGATAATATCAACATTCGTATATTACCCCAGAAAAAAGAATTGAAAATCGATTGAACCTGAGTTTTGCAACAGCCTCATAAAGCCCCTCTAAGAAAAGGCAAAATCTTTCTATGTCCTGAAGAAAATGGCAACATACCCAACCCTTCTAAAGGGACCCAAATAAAGCCCTCTACTGCTTGTTTTTCACCACACTCCCAAAAAGATGGGTATAAACGAACGCGAAAACGAGTAAACGATTGATTCACTGGATCCAACACTGCCTGACAGATTGCGTCCACAGAGAACCGCTCTCGAAGTAAATCTTCAAGACTTTGAGACTTACGCTCAAAATAAGGAAATTCATACAACCCAGCCATCACTTGGCCCTGCTGCACTCTACGAACCAGCACCTGCCCCTCATAATGCAAAAGGATTACATCTCTTTCCAAAAATTTTGACAAAGGCTTCTGTTTCTTGCTCGGAAGCCTTTGAACAATATTAAGACGTTTAGCCTCACATACTCTTTCAAATGGACAGAGATGACAATAAGGAGTTTTCTTACATACAAGAGCTCCCAATTCGATAAGAGCTTCCATAGCAACCCACGGTTCTTCGTCAGGAAGCGCTCCCAAGACAAGCTCCCTAATCAGCCGTTGGGTATTATTTTTTTCAACATCCTCCTCGATGGCAAAAAGACGCGACATCACTCTTGCCACATTTCCATCCACTGCGGCCTCTTTTTGATGAAAAGCAAAGCTAGCTACTGCCCCAGCTGTATACGGGCCAAATCCTGGAATCTCTAGAAGCTCTTCGTAACTAGAAGGGAGACTCTCTGCATGGTTTTCTTTAAGAAATCTGGCTCCCTGCCATAGACGTCGGGCTCTCCCATAATACCCCAGCCCCTCCCAAGTTTTGATCACCACGTCTTCATCAGCAGAAGCTAAGCTACCTATTGTAGGAAACTGTTCCATCCACCGTAAAAAATAGGGGACGACAACCTCCGCTCTTGTCTGTTGCAACATCACCTCAGAGACCCAAATAGCATAGGGAGTGCACTTGGGACTACGCCAAGGAAACTGCCTTTTTGTATTTTTAAACCATTCGATGAGGTCGGGGATGATGGCATTTTTTTCTTCCCTAGGCACTTTTTTCCTACCTATGCTCCTGTGGAGCATCCAGTATAGAAAAGCTTTCCGATTTATTCCAGCTAAAGCAAAAAAATAAGCTGCTTATTATTAAGCACATAAAAAGTTTTTCCACTAAAGCCTCCCTATTGGCACGTTTTTTGCTCCTCTTAATAACAAATACATTGTCGGAGGATTCTTTATGGAAGAGCCTAGGTTAAAAAATTGGGAAAATGTCCAAGAAACACTACAAGCGTCCATGAAACAGGAAATTTTAGCCATGCGAGAGATGCTTTCTAATATGCATCAAGAAGAACTGTCTATTTTGGCCAAAGATCGCAATGCTTGGAAACAAGTGATGCTAGAACGAGTCACTATTCTCTCCCGCCTTGGCGAACTACGTGCCGTCCGTCTAGAAGCTACGCAACAGTTAGAATCCATGACCAAACAATCCTCTCATAGCAACGAGGACAACTGTGAAATCCTCTCTATGCGAGACCAGCTAACCGCTCTCGTGGAAAAAATGAACCAGCAAAACATCCGCAACCAAACCTTAGAAGCCTCCGACACCTCTTCTTACCCCATGTTCCCCAATCCTCTTGTTGAGATAAAAAAACGCAAACCAAGAACGGCCCTCGCCACCTACCCAAGGCACCCTTAAGCCTCGCTATTTTGGGAATAACGCATCCGAGAACGGATTGAGCTGTTTCAAAAAATCTTCTACAGGCATGCAGAGTACATCATCACGCTTGAATGTTTCTTTGCCTCGGTAGAGGAGTAACAGGGAAGCCTCTGGATAATCTTTATGAAATTCTTTAAGACCACGTAGATCCGCGGGAGAAATCGTGCTGCCGTTTTTGACTTCACATGCTATGAAGACATTCGCCCCATAGACGATAAAATCTACTTCGACTCCCGATCGAGTGCGCCAAAAAAAGAGCTCATGCTTGGATTTTTGAAAATCTACCCAGCAGCGTAAATGCTCGGCAACGAGCCCCTCCAATGCAGGACCTTCTGCTTCCGTCGATAGGTCGAGAAACCCTTGTTTTTTTAATGCACGAAAAACACCTGGATCAAAATAGTAAAATTTGGGATGTGCGGAGATCTCTCGCTTGGCTCTTTTTTCAAATACAGGGAGTGTATAGCCAAGTAACAAATCGTGTAAAATTCCTAAATGCGACTCGAGAGTTTTGCGCGGAACTTGGCATTGCCGAGAGATATTGGCAAGATTCAATATGGCTGCATGGGAAAATGCCATTGCCTCTAAAAAGCGAGCAAAATCACCAACTTGTCGTACAAGCGCTTCTGCTTTGACCTCTTCTCGTAAGTAGAGATCGATGTAAGCCTGGAGTTTGTCTTGAGCTGCAGATGAGCCCCACATAAGAGGGAGCATACCGGTTGTTAATGCCTGTTGCAAATTGAAATGGTTACCTAATTCATAGGCCATGAAAGGATAGAAATTTTTCCAGAGAGCTCGCCCTCCTAAGAGATTGACTCCACCTCTTCGCAATTTTCTGCTGCTTGATCCCGTAAGGATAAATTGGATACCCCGTTTTTCTTCGATTAACGCATGGACGACATCGAGAATTTTAGGAACTTTTTGCACCTCGTCAATGACCACAACTTTATGTCCGGGAGCGGCATCGAGCTGTTCGCGCAACATTTCAGGAGTCATCGAAAAGAGGCGCTCCTCTTTGGGATCTAAAAGATCGATCCATAGGGCATGTTCATAGGTCTGCCTGAGCCAAGTCGTTTTACCAGTTCCTCTAGGACCAAATAAGAAAAAACTCTCTTTTTCTGGAGATCGAAATAATCGTTTATAAAGCAAAGTTCCCTCTTAGATGCCATTTTTCCTCGTATTTTTGCATCTATGATGCAATTTTGCAATAATTTAACGCAAGCTATTGATTGTGAGCAATTAACAGATTCAATTTTAAGAAGGAAAGCAAAGATACTTACGAGCGGTACGAGATCGAAAAGATGGCCAAACTTTCCAGAGTCCTCTCTGGTGGTATCTTAAGCTGCTCTATGAGACACGCAGCTACACGAAAAAAACAGGACTCTTAGAGCAGGAGATTTGAATGGCGATGGTAAATTGGACATTCTAAATTTGAAGCTCTTCTAATGAGATCGAATTCAAATTGAGATTATGCCCATTTTGCTCTAGCCATGGAGCGAACTCCTCATGAATCCTGTCTCAGGCATATCGGTATCTGGTTTACTGACCTTTCTTAGAATAGACTTGCCATAATTGCGCAGTAACAAGGGGTTGCTCCAAATTTTTGCTCTTTATGAGCAGGTTTTTACATTGGAGAGTGTATACTACTCCGTTTAAAGAGCAACCCCTTGTTACTGCGCAATTATGGCAAGTCTATTGATCAATGATCCGACTGAGTGCACAGAGCGCCTTGAATGTCCTCCCTTTAAAAAAGGGCACTTCAAAAGTCCTAACCCAGCCCTACGGCTCTGCCTAATAGCTTTGCTCCAACTTCCTCTGCAAGTAGAACTCGATATCCACGCTCCTTGGTCCCAAGAGTTTCTTTGAGGACACGCATCTCCAGTCCGCCTCAAGGCTACGCTATAGATGGAATGCATGACCAACCAATATTCTACCTATAAAAAAACTTGCACCTTGTTCTTTAAAAAGGATATACAACAACTTGTTGTGATAAAACAACAAAACGTTGTGCCTTTATGAGCTCACTTTTTAAACTTTTTGCCAATCCTACATTGGTTGAGACCCTTAGCCTCTTTCTGCTCAATCCAGAAGAAGAATTTTATCAATCCCTCCTTGTAAGAAAAACAGGGAAAGCTCTTATGCAAGTCCAAAGAGCTCTAAAGACTTTGAAGGAAGTAGGTCTTATTGCATCAGAACACCAAGGAAGGATGGTCTACTATAAGGCAGTCAAGACGCATCCCATCTTTCAAGATCTAAAAAAAATGTTTTTAAAAACTGTCAGCTTAGGAGAGGGCATTCGTAGGGCACTCCTACCCATACAGAATAAAATCTCGATTGCTTTTATTTTTGGCTCGGTTGCGAAAGACACCGAATCCTTAGATAGTGATATCGATCTATTTATCGTTGGCGATTTGACCTTACGAGAACTTATAAAGAGTCTAAGCCCCTTTTCTAAGGGATTACAAAGAGAGTTAAACCCAGTCATTTTTGAGACCCTCGAATTTAAAAAAAGAGTTTTGGAGAAAGACCATTTCTTGGTAGAAGTCATCGGCTCTCCTAAACTGTGGATCCTTGGCAATGAAAACGATCTTAAACGGCTGGTTAAAGGAAGAAAAACTAAAGGCTCATAAGACTTCCAAAGAAGAGGTTGCCCAACTCCTTAAAATTATCGATCGGGATCTTTCTGATGCAATCGTTCACGGTCTATCTGCTGATCGCCGCTTTATCACAGCTTACAATGCTGCACTCCAGCTATCGACACTCGCCCTGCGAGTTCACGGATTAAGGACTAATCCAAATAAAGCAGGTCATCATCGCATTTCTATCGATGCCCTACCTGAAATTCTTGGCAAGGACCACCAAGAATTAGCTGACTACTTAAACGCCTGCCGTATTAAGCGGAATACTAGCGATTACACAAGTTCTGGAGAAATTTCAGAAAAAGAAGTAGTCGAAATCATCGGAGAGGTCAAAAAGTTTAAGACGTTCATCATTCAATGGATTCGCAGCACTCATCCCCAGTTTTTACCAAAATAAATACCTACTCTCATCAGTTGTTAATGAAAAATCCGATTGCAAAGATTCTGAAAAACGGAAACCATTCGTTTAATATCAACTTATAATTCACTAGCCTATCTGGATAATCTTCCGATCCGAAATCTACTAATGCTAAATAGCAGAAACTCTTCCCAAAACTGGCTACATAAGTTGCACAGTTGTTGCAATTCATAGTATAACAAAAATCAACCTAAACAAGTTGTCTATGTTGGATCTTGCAGCCTTTCTTTATGGACCCGCATTGCATCATCTCGATCACTTAGCACCTTTGTGTCAAACATTAGATATCCCTCTTTTTTTGACTGATGATGACATCGCAGATCTAGCTCTCCAATATTATCCCCGTTTACAATTACAAAGGCTCGATCGTTTAGAGGCTGCTCATTGTCTTATCAATAATTACTCTACTATCATTTCCTGCTTACCAAGAGCAAACATTGATCAACTCTTCTTCTTTGCCAAAACTGCAGCTAAAAAAAATATCGCTTCCATCTGGTGTCCGCATGGGCAATCGGATAAAGGCCATATAAGTGGATTCATGAAAACATTGGAACAGGAACGCGCATTATTAGTGTATGGCCCTAAAATGCTCGAACAACTGAGATCTTATGGAATCCTTGAAAAACTTCGTGGATACGCAGCTGTAGGAAATTACCGCTATGAAGATTATCTTATTCACCAAACTACCTATGACAGCAAAACGCTAGAAGCGCTAAAACCCCTACACACTGCAAAAAGAACCTATCTTTACGCTCCCACATGGAATGATAGCGAAGAATCTAGTAGTTTTTTGACCGCCTATCCTCTTCTGATCGAACACTTACCCAATGAGACTAATCTTATCATCAAACCACACCCTAATCTCGTGATTCAACACCACCATCTCTTTGATAAAATCCGTGAAGAACTCTTTGGCCACCCCCATATTCTTTTGCTCGAAAATTTTCCTCTTGTGTTTCCTCTTCTTTCCCAATGCGATGTATACCTTGGAGACGCTTCCTCAGTCGGCTATGACTGTCTAGCCTTTGATAAACCTATGATTTTTCTTAATGAAAATAAACGCGATCCAAAACTCGATCAGGGCCTGTACCTCTTTCGCTGTGGTATTCATCTGATTCCTGAAGAATATCCCCAAATCTATAGTCGTATTGAAAATCTTCTTCCTTACGATCAAACCCTATTCTCAGAAACTCGTCGTGAAGTCTATGATTTTGCCTTTAATAATTCCGAAGAGACGCCGGCTCTAAAACAAAAAATCGAAACCCTACTTACCCGCATTGCTGAGGATGACTTTACCAGTGATTTCCTCGAATAGACTCATTGCCTACCACACCGGTCCCATCACCCATCTCGATCATCTTGGAGTGCTTGCTATCGAGTTCAACATCCCCCTTGTCACCTCTGACCCCTTTGCTATCCAAGCTGCAAAAACATTCTATCCAGAACTAGACGTCCATTACATTGAAGACTCTGAAGCCTTGCCGTTTTTGACATTGCATTGCGATGCTCTTTTGGGATGTGGAAAATTCTGGGCTATGCAACTGAAACAAGAACTCTCTGTGTTATTTAACAAATCCATGCGCATGGTCTTCTGCCCCCATGGTAATTCCGACAAAGGGCGAACCTTACAAGACGGCCATCCTTCCCAAGACATTGCACTTCTTTACGGTCAGCAAATGTATGATCTTTGGCAAAGAACAGGCGTTCTCAAAGTAACTCATTCCACACTGTTCACAGGTAATTATCGGTGGTCTCATTATCAAAAGCGTCAAGATTTTTATACCCAACTACTTCAACCTATTCTGCATCAGCTAGACCAAAATCGAAAGACGATCTTTTATGCCCCCAGCTGGCCAGACCATGAAAATCCCTCTCCTTTTCTCTCTATTTGTGATCAACTCATCACATCGCTGGATTCTCGATTCAATCTGATCATTAAATTACACCCTTTGATTGAGGAGTACTACCCGGCTGAAACCTATCGCTTTCTCGGTCGTTTTGAAAACCATCCTCAAGTGGTTCTCATAAAAGATTTTCCTCTTGTTTACCCACTCCTTCAAGCTTCTCACATCTACTTAGGAGATTATTCTTCTGTGGGGTATGACGCATTGGCCTTTGACCTCCCTCTGTACTTTCTTATTGAAAAAGAACACACCTTAGAACATAGCGCGCTTGCTCAAGCTGGGATGTGTATCTCTACATCCATGATAGATCAACTCTATTCTATCATCGATGGTAGCTATGAAAAAAACAGCGCAGATTTTCGTAAAAAAAGACTTCATCTCTATCAATATGCTTTCGGAACCGTTAAAAGTTCAGATAGCCTTCTGAATGAGCTTACCATGCACTTGAGCTCCTAAGAAGCTGTACTAAAACCTGGTTCAGTCGATTTTCGATCCAAATGATTGGGGGCAATATCGACAAAGGTATATAGCCCCCAATTTTGGAGTCGAAAAGCGGCCAAAATAATCCACAAAGGCGACGAACCCAGGTTTTAGTACAGCTTCTAAGAGCCCGTTCAAAATCTAAGAGCTCACCTTACGCACGTAGAGGGGCTTATGGACTGTTTCAAAGCGTCGAAAATTAAATCGCAGAAAGTGGGTTGTATTTCATTCAATACTACCCACTTTCTACGGTTTGATTTAT
>JAGXTH010000082.1 GCA_018333475.1 Simkania sp.
CGTCAATTTGTCGACAGCTTTCACGCAGCTCAAATATGAAATTATTTATTGCGTTTGGTATCAAAAGCACAGCTTTGTGTATGGAGGATTCAAATTCAGAGTATTGGGTTTGCTGTAATCTTGATTTTTAAAATCACTTGGCGTGGTAAAGAATAAAGTTCAACGGGGTAGTTGCAGACTTTCTAAGGAAGAGAGCCTTGCTAAGGTTTCCTTAGCAAGGCAAAAGGGACTATTTCACTAAAGAGTTTTCATTAGCAAAGTGTGCAATAGATTGCTGAGCATTTAGAGCTTCGACATAGTAATTCCAGAGATCTTGTTCTGCTCTGCCATGACGGATCGAGGAAATGAGCTCGCGCTTGCAATGAGCTAAAGACTTACGTGGGCTCAAGATAGAGACCATTTCTTTGTCTCCAGCTAATTTGGCTATATTCAACATTCTTTCGAGTTGAGAGCGAGTAAATGTGTATTGGTCGCGACGTTTTCTAGAGCCTCTAGCTGCACGTTGCTTAGGGGTTACGGTACCTGGTCTATCTGGGTTAATAATGAATTTTTCAATTAACGTGCCAAGTTCGGATGGTTGTTTATATTTCATTTTACGTAGTGTAAAATGGTGCATATAACCACCAGTAGACATAGGTAAATAACGGCAAAGATCGTTTTCTTTACGACCGCCTACTTTTTTAATGGCACGAGCGATAACATCCTCTACCTCTTTGAGGGTTTTAAGGTCTGCATCAACTATTTCTGGTTTATTTGAATTTTGCATGGTTCCTCATTGCAGATTGTTTTTGATAAATCGATAATTCTTTTTAAGAGGGTGTTCTCAACTCTCTAAGTTCTTTCTCTCGCTTTTTTTTAGTTGTGGCGAGTAGTTTTTATACAATTTCCGGAGTTTATAAGAGCAACACTATTTTTTGCAAGAGACCTTGAATATTTTCCAATTCAAGACGGAATTAGATGGATCCATATATAATTGAAAATCGATTTGCAGGGACATTTTGAGCCTGTCTATAATAATTTACCTCCGAGGTTTAACCTTTGAAATTAAACTCAAAAATTGGTTAAACTCTCTAGCGAGTGTACTCAACGATGAATACTTGTTATTTTTCAAAATCATTGTCCGTTATAGTAACAACATTGAGAAAAATCTAGTGCTAATGAAGATAATGGCTGGAAAAAACAATATGCCAAAGAAAGCATTCGTTAGGTTTATATGATCAAACATTTGTTGGGGATTGCTGCCGGAAAGGGGGGGGTTGGGAAATCCACCGTTACCGCGAATCTCGCGTTGGCTTTCTCTCGACAAGGCAAGAAGGTGGGAGTTCTTGATGCAGATCTCTATGGACCCTCGATACCCCACATGCTTCCAGAAGAACGTCTGCCTGAGCAAAATCCAGAGGATGCTGAGAAAATATTTCCAGCGATTTCCCAAGGGATTAAAACGATTTCTATGGCTTATTTTCGAAAACATCAAGAAGCCTCCATACTACGAGCGCCTATTGCGAATGCAGCCATTCGTCAGTTTCTTCATTCTGTGGAATGGGGAGATCTCGATATATTATTGATCGATTTTCCACCGGGTACGGGGGATATTCAGTTAAGTTTGGCCCAACAGGGATATCTTACAGCAGCGCTAGTTGTCACTCTTCCCCAAATGTTATCTTTAATTGATGTGCGTAAAGCAGCTTCACTTTTTGAATACACGAGAATTCCTTTATTGGGGATTGTCGAAAATATGCAGGGATTATTTCCAGGGAATGCAGGAGAAGCTTTAAGCCAAGAACTAGGGACTCCTCTTTTAGCAAGTATACCTTATGATCCTCTTGTTTGCACCTGCGCAGATGAGGGGAAGAGTCTTTTTGATCTGGAGATTAAGGGGTTAGCTGCTAAGGCATTTGAGGCTCTTAGTGAAAGTATCGAATGCGAACTTGCCAGATTTTCTTGTGCTCAAGAAGAGGTGAATGCTTTTTTAAAAGACTCTGCAACGCTTTCTCTAGAATGGGCTGATGGTCTTTCTCAAGAAATCGATTTGGGGGAGCTTCAAGAACATTGTCCTTGCATACGTTGTCAAGAGTGTCCAGGAAAAATAGAACGTCCAACCTATGCAAAAAATGTGACTAAAATGGGTAGATATGCACTTAGCGTTCAATTCGCAACGGGGTGTTCTCGTGGCATTTACCCTATAAAAATGCTCCGCGCTTGGAGGGTGGCATGTTAAGAATTTTAAAAAATATATGGCCCTACGCATTGACTCTTATTTTGTTATTAGCTGGCTGCGGTAAAGGAATACAAAAAAAAGAGCGTTCTCCATTAGAGCAGTGGATGGTCCAAAACGATAAATTGAAAGTGTTATCGACTACAGCAATGATTGATGATTTAGTAGCCAAAATAGGTGGGGAAAATATCGATCATTTATCTCTGATCATTGGAGAGATTGATCCTCATAGTTATGAGCTTGTTAAAGGGGATGATGAAAAATTCATTAGAGCAGATATCCTTTTTTATAATGGTCTTGGGCTAGAGCATGGCGCGAGTTTGCGCTATAGAATAGATCATCATCCAAATGCCGTGGCCTTAGGAGATGTGGTTTGTCGGTTGAAGCCTGAAGAAATATTGTATCGAGGTGGACAAATTGATCCGCATATTTGGATGGATATTGCTCTGTGGTCTGAAATCGTAGATCCGATTGTTGAGGTCTTGTCGAAGGCTCTTCCAGAGACTGCTGAGGTGTTTGCTGCAAATGGTAGGGCTTTAAAAAATGAACTTCTTTTGATTCATAAACAGATTACGCAGCAGATTAAATCCGTGCCTGCCGAAAAACGTTTTCTTGTTACAAGCCACGATGCATTTAATTATTTTACTCGTGCGTATCTCTCTAAAGACAATGAAG
The DNA here is from genome assembly GCA_018333475.1 of Simkania sp. GTDB lineage: Bacteria > Chlamydiota > Chlamydiia > Chlamydiales > Rhabdochlamydiaceae > JAGXTH01. The sequence continues at coordinate 2,891 of JAGXTH010000082.1, forward strand.
AAGATTGGCGAGAACGTTTTAAAGCTCCGGAAGGACTGGCTCCAGAAGGGCAGATCAGCCCAGAGGATATTCGTTCGGTCATTGATCACTTGGTGCAGTATCAGGTAACTCGGGTATTTCCAGAGTCTAATGTGAGTCGTGATGCGCTTCGTAAAATTGTAGAAGCATGCAGAAGTCGGGGGCTTCTTGTTGATATTGCAGAGAAACCTCTTCATGGAGATGCTATGGGACCGCCAGGGAGTATTACGGATAGTTACATCCAAATGATGCAACATAATGCAAATGTTTTAGAAGAAGCATGGAGATAGAAGGGGTGACGGTTCTCGAGGTCAAACAGCTTACAGTGAATTACGAAAAGGCTCCGGTGCTTTGGGATATCGATTTCGAGATCCCTTTAGGCGGGCACTTGGTTGCAATTATTGGTCCTAATGGGGCTGGCAAGAGCACTTTGCTCAAGGCTTTACTGGGTATTGTTAAACCTGCATCTGGAACGGTCCGGTTTTTTGGCGAAGCTTTTGAGACTGCGACTAGGAAGATTGCCTATATTCCACAAAGAGGAGACATAGATTGGGACTTTCCAATCACAGCTTATGAAGTTGTGCTTATGGGAGGAGTAGATCGAAATAAGTGGTTTGGTTGGCCTAGTAGAGCTAATAGGGAAAAAGCTCGTTGTATGCTGCAAAAGGTTGGGATGCTTTCTTACGCAGATCGACAAATTGCCAGGCTTTCTGGTGGCCAGCAACAACGTCTTTTTATTGCCAGAGCTCTCATGCAGGAAGCAGATTTATATCTAATGGATGAACCTTTTGTTGGTGTGGATGCTGCGACTGAACAAGACATTCTCTCGATTTTTCACGAGCTTGTTTCATTAGGAAAAACATTGATAGTGGTTCATCACGATCTTGTTACTGTAGAGAGATGCTTTGATTGGGTGGTTGTACTTAACACTTGTCTTGTTGCAGCGGGTCCTGTTTCTACAATCTTTACACCAGAGACATTAATGCGTGCCTATGGGAGAACCTCTTCTCTTTTGAATGAAGCAATAAGAAAAGGCCAACAAAAACAGGCAGGCATTCCTTAAACCAAGAGCGTCATGTTCGATATCGTTTCTTATTTTACCGATCCTATTTTACGAGCTCCTACTATCGGTTGCATCGCTATGGCGGTTTCTTCAGCGTTAGTGGGGACGTTATTGGTTTTGCAAAAACGCAGCTTAATGGGAGAGGCACTTTCTCATGCGGCATTTCCTGGGGTTGTCTTAGGTGTCTCTATAGCAGCTCCTTTTTGGCCTCAAGAAAGTGAAGGCTTTGGTGCGATATTGCTGCTCTGTGCTTTTCTTTTTTCTCTTCTTGGAATAAAGATGATCGATATGCTGCAAAAGCATTGCAAAGTTTCAAGCGATGCAGCGCTTTGTTTCATATTGGCGCTTTTCTTTGGCATAGGAGTGCTTATTGCTAGTCGGTTACAAGTAATACAGACCGCCTGGTATAGACAAGCTTTGATTTTTCTCTATGGACAAGCGGCTACGATGATGGACAGGTATTTACCTATATACTGTTTATTGACTCTCTTTACAGTTGTCATTTTAACTGTGGCATACCCTCAAATACAAATACTGCTGTTTGATGGGGGGTTTGCAAAACGTTCCAAGATTAAAACACGAAGTATTGAAGTGCTATTAACGCTTCTCGTTGCTTTGGCCGTTGTGATTGGAATGCGTAGCATGGGAGCTGTACTTATGGCTGGGATGCTTATTGCCCCAGCAGTAGCTGCAAGGCCTTGGTGTTCTCATCTCCATTCGTGTTTGTGGCTTTCCTCAGTGTTTGCGCTAATCAGCGCTCTTACGGGGAATATACTTTCTGTTGAGGGGACAAGGTGGTTGCTAAAGTGGTATCCTGATTGGGTGTTTTCTTTGCCAACAGGCCCCTTAATTCTTCTTGTTGCTGCTGGGAGCTGTTTTTTTTCTCTTTTATTTGCGCCTAAAGGGGGGGTGATTTCTCGTCTTTTTAAACGGTTTTCCTATCGACAAAAAATCCTTACAGAAAATCTTCTTAAAGCATTTTGGAAACAGGGAAGGGAAGCTGCGATCGAAGTGAAAGAATTACAAGGGATGATTCCTTTTTGTGACTGGCTTCTTTTTCGAATGAGATGTTTAGGGTGGGTAAGGCGAAAAACAGGTGGGAGGTATTCTCTGAGTGCAGAGGGATGGGCGCGTGCTTGCAGGATTGTTCGACTACATCGTCTCTGGGAAGTATATCTTGTAGAGTACATGAGTCAGGGAATTGATCGTGTTCACCGTAGTGCCGAGGAATTAGAGCACGTGATGGATGAAGCCTTAGAGCAGGAGCTTGAACGGCTTCTTGGTGATCTAACGGCAGACCCTCATCGTCAGCCAATTCCTACAAGACAGGAGGGCGGAAGATGAACAATCCATATTGGGGCTGCGATGTAGTGCAGTTTTTTGTGGTTTTGATGCAGAGGAGTCTTGCTGTTTTGACAGGAAAGAGTATGTCATTGGCACCTGACGAAGTGCAAATCCTTGTTTTAATCATGATTGCCATTTCTTGTGGACTTATCGGAACGTTTCTTGTCATAAGAAAAATGACAATGTTAGCTAATTCCCTCTCCCATACAATTTTAATTGGAATTGTAGCTGCTACCTGGCTATGTCCCCCTCATGGGTATGTCTTGAGTCTCCCCATACTTTTTATTGCGGCAATGATCACCGCATTTATTACGGTAGGAGTGACTCGTCTGATCGGTAAGGCGACTCATGTCAAAGAAGATGCCAGTATTGGGCTCTCTTTTACGGCCTTGTTTGCTTTAGGGCTTGTTGTTCTCATGATATTTACCAAAAATGCTCATATCGGAACGGAAGCTGTCATGGGCAATCTCGATGCTGTGCATGTTCATGATCTTTGGCTTAGCGGTGGGGTTGCTTTCATGAATATTTTGATTTTGACTGTAGTCTATCCTGTAATCAAGGTGATTTCTTTTGATAGAGCATTCGCTTCTTCAGCTCGTCTTCCTTGTCGGATAATAGATGCCTTATTTTTAGTGCTTTTGGCTACGACCTCTATGGCAGCCTTTCGTGCTGTAGGCGTTTTGCTTGTATTGGCATTTTTGACAGGGCCTATTTTGATCGCACGTTTTTTTTGCCATCGCTTATCTAGATTAATGGGGCTAGCTGTTCTATTTGGGATTGTGGTAGCTCTCATATCTGTTGCAATAGCTCGGCATGTGTTGAGTGTTTACCAAGTGCCGTTGTCAACGGCTGGGATTGCTGTAACATGTATTGGAGTTTTTTTTGGCTTGGGGCTTCTGTGTTCTCGAAGCTTTGACTTTAGACGCAAGGAATGCTACCCTTCTTAAACATGGAAAAACGAAGAATAGCCATTTTAGGGTCAAGCAGACGTCAGCCGCTTGAGGTCTTCGTCATTTAGGGTTTTCAGCCACTGCTACTCGTAAGGGGGCGCTGATCAGCTAAAGGAATGTCATGGATATAGCTTCTTTCAAAAAAATTAGAAAAATTCCTTATTTTAGGATAGATGCATGATTACCAGTCTGCTGTATTTCATTTTAGCTTTGATCGGGCTTGGATTTCTTATCTTCATCCATGAACTTGGCCATTATTTTATGGCACGTCATGTAGGGATGAAAGTAGAGGCATTTTCTATTGGATTTGGTCGTCCTTTTCGCGTTTGGGAGTGGCATGGAGTGAAGTGGCAGCTTTGCATTCTTCCTTTTGGAGGGTACGTACGGATAGCAGGTATGGAAAAAAAGGGGGCTATCGAGCCCTATCAAATTCCTGAGGGATTTTTTGGAAAACCTCCTATTGCTCGTATTAAAGTAGCCCTTATGGGGCCCTTGGTTAATTTAGTCTTTGCCCTTTTGGTGTTTTTTGTCATTTGGGCTGGCGGAGGAAGGCTTAAACAGTTCTCAGAATATACGAAAATTGTAGGTTGGGTTGAGCCGCAATCTAAACCTTTCAAAGAAGGGGTAGCTCCAGGGGATCAGTTGACTAGTATTGGGGGCAAGGCAATCCATGGCTACACCGATTTAATTTACGGAGTTCTTTTTAATAGTCATCAAGTGGCCATCCAAGGGGAAAAATTAGATTATTGGACAGGAGAAAAATATCCATATTGTTTTGAACTTGCAAAAGATCGGCAGCAGAGTATTGAGCAGCAAATTAACGAGGTCAAAGCGATTCAACCAGCAAGTTTTTTGCTCTATGACAGGATGCCTGATGGAAGAGGGAATTTTCTAGAGGTGGGATCTCCGATGGAGTTAAGTGGTATCCAGTATGGGGATAGAATCGTTTGGGTAGATGGGGAAATTGTATTTTCGCAGACTCAGCTCTCCTCGATCATCAATCAACCTCGCGTGCTCCTTACAGTTCAAAGAAATGATGAGACTTTCTTAACCCGTGTGCCGCGTCTTAGAATGAGTGATCTTAAATTGAGCGATCAACAAAGATCAGAATTGGATGACTGGCGTAGTGAAGCCCAGCTCGAAGATCGTTTTGCACAGTTGTATTTCATTCCATATAATTTGAGTAATGATGCAGTTGTAGAGCAACCTTTGACATACGTCAATGAGCAATCAGAGCATTGTGCTTTATTTGATCCACTACACCAGGGAAGTTGTTCTCAATTAGAAAAGCCTTTAGAAGTCGGAGATAGGATTCGGGCTGTTGATGGAGAGCCTATTACTAACTCCTTTGGACTTTTGGCTGCACTACAAGAGCGTAAAGTTCGTATAGCTGTCTTAAGTGCACCTAAGCAGGAGGCTATTTCATGGAGAAATGGGGATAACACATTCATTGGGCAAGTTCATTGGAAAGAATTACATAGAATGGTGAGATCCATAGGGACATCTGACTTTATCCCTGTTATCGGCTCTCTGCGGTTTCTTAATCCCATAACGCCTAGAGCATTCAATGACTTCCAGCAATCGAATGCTAAAAATTATTGGATGCAAAGACAGGTGGCAGCTCAAGAACAAATCGAAAAAATTAAGGACCCTCAAGCAAAAATGCAAGCACAGAAGGTGTTTGAGGCTGAACAAAAAAAACTTCGACTTGGTATCGCTCTTCAGGATGCTAAGGTGCGCTATAATCCTTCGCCATTTATTCTTTTTGGCGAAGTCTTAACTCAGACTTGGCAAACCCTTAAGGCTCTTGTTTCCGGTCAGGTCACACCTAAGGCTATGCAAGGCCCCGTGGGTATTATTCAAGTCATTCATTACGGTTGGACGGAAGGGGTTTCTGAAGCGTTGTTTTGGATGGGGGTCATTAGTTTAAATTTGGGAGTATTCAACCTTCTTCCTATACCAGTGCTAGATGGAGGACATATTTGTTTTGCTTGTTGGGAGGCAATCACCAAAAAACCCATTAAAGCAAAAACTATGGAAAGGTTGGTCATCCCTTTTATTGTTCTTCTTATTGCTTTGCTGCTTTTTACAACCTATAACGATATTATTCGGATCATTAGAGGTTTTTTCTAATTATTGGCTTACTTGTTTCGTGAAGGGAGGAATGCTCGAAGCCAGCTGCTACTTCCTGTGTAAACATCTAGAAATGAAGGAGGAGAAGAGCTCGACGAGGGGGCAGGGGGGGATAACTGTGACGGGGGAGATGTTTTTTCTAAACGAGGATATAAGGGTAACCTTATGCTTCCTAAGGATTCTGCAATAGCGGCAATTCGTTCATCATCCAAGATAGCATTCACTATATGATCGATGATACGCAATTTGATCTGAGGCATTGTTTTGCTGGTGGACGTTTTTTTAGCCTTTTGGGAGGCTTCATCAAGAAGTCGGCGCGGATTTTCCTTGATGGCAGAGCGTCCAAAGTGGGGTATTGTTTTTTCTTTTTCAGAGCTATTTTCCCAGATGAGCTTGGTTGCTATCGACTGATAATTCTTGTCGAGACGTTCAAATAGAGCATACCATTTCTTGGGGGAACCGGTCTGCGTCTCTAAGATATGGCTAAGATGTAGGGCGATGTCTACTTGAGATGTGAGTTGTTCTTCTAGCTGTGTAGATAGTGTTTCGATCTGTTTTTTTAACAGAGGGTGTTTAACTAGAAGGCGGATATCAGCCCGGAGTAGTTTTTCTCCAAGTTTACTCCCTTTGCGTCCATGGCTTTCAAGAGTATAGATATTTCCATAAAAGGTGTTTTTGATAGGTGTAGGCAAATCATCGAAGGCTTCAAGTAGAGTTGTCGGAGATGTTTCTGTAGCATTACAGAGTGTAAATAGCCGCTCGAGTTGTTGGTATAGATCAGCTTGCTCCTCGGGGAGATCACGAACTTGTCTTGTTATGGGAGCTTCTGTATCAGCGTCACCTCGTTCATAATAATGTAGATAACTCCCTCCTCCTGGGTAATGGTAGAGCGCTTCATCGATCTGTTCGATGGAAACTTCATCTATGCTAGAGTCGTCCAAACAGTACCATTTATGATCTTGTTTGACATAGCAAACGTAGTGCCCGGGTTGGTAAACGACAAAAGAACGTAGTACAAGACGTCTATCTTCAATATCACTTGGAACAGTTTCTGCGGGTAAGGTGAGAACACGGGGCATTTGCATGGGTGTAGAAACGATCTCTACATTAACTCCATTGTGAGTAAAACGTCTGAGAGAAACCAAAAGAGAGGTGGGCATCTGTTGGAACTTATGCAATCTGGCAATAGGTCTATGTTCATAAAGAAGAGTCGAATCTTCCCCTAAGTACCACACCGGTTCTCCTAAGTCACCTTGTGCATGAAATGCTTCGCTGCACATTTCAGAGAAATTAGCTTCGGAAAGATGAACTCTTCCGGTGCGATCTCTTGGATCTATGGGGGCTCGCACATCAAATCTTATCAGAGGATCAGAAAGGAGAGCACTTGCGGTAGATCTTTGCGCACCAAGGAGCGAATAGCCACGGGCAGCTGAGTGTTCAAGGCGTCTAGTTTGCCCTGTAGGTTCATACTGTAGAATCTCTCTAAAGCAGGGGAAAAGTCTTTTGCCTACTACAGGAGTCACCTTAGATAGCATGAGATAAAGAGCTTCTGAAGCATCTTCAAAACGATTGTGCTCAGCAATAAGATCCCCGAAGATTCTATGAAGCATTTCTCTAATTTTTTGGGTGTTGGGACGTCCTGGCTGTTGTTTAAAATATTGATCATGAATTGTTTTCAATTCTTTAAATTCCGGAACCGTAAGAAGTGCTTCAAGAAGAGACGGAGCGTGGAAAATCATTTGCAAAAGAGCATTGAAAGCGCAATTATTTTTACCACCATTGACGAGGCCTCGCAATTTATCAGGAGGAGGTGGGGGCGATTTTGCGTGAGCGTGAGAATATGTAGTAGGGGTGGCGGAAGAGAACTTTTGTTGAGAGGGGGAATGAGTAGAAAGAAACAGGTCTAGAGCTTTTGTTTTGCTTTCCCTAAGCCATTTCACTGCTTCGGGCTGTCTCTGTAATTTATCCAGAGCTGCGTCAAATGATAATTTTAATTTTACGTATTCAGTAAGTAAGAGCGACTTAGAGGAATTCTTAAGACAAGAGGTCTCAAAGAGTTGGGCTTGTTTAGCGATTTCTCGGAGTTCAAAGGGTGGTTTACTTGTAATTGACATGAATTTATGTGTTTGTTGATTACAAATTTTTTATAAGTCTATTGTATCATAACTATAAATAGTTTCACAGGGGATTGTGAATGAAGCGGATTATTAAATTTTTTATTTTTACTATGTGCCATGGGAATGTTTTGTTTTCTGGGGTAGCTGATATGACACTTGAAGAAAAATTAGGGCAGCTCATTGTTGCCCCCGGCTGTCCTAGCAGGGAGGATAAACATCATAGAGAAGATTTGAAAATACTCAAGGAGCGGTGGCATATCGGCGGTATCATGCTCAAGCAGGGGACTTTACAGCAAACGGGTGACTTTATCGAGCGAATACAAGAAAAAAGGGGACTTCCCTTGTTGATGGTGGCAGATGCCGAGTGGGGACTTTCTATGAGAGTTTCAGATGCCCTAAGGTACCCCAGAAATATGACGCTCGGGGCTGTGCAAGATCTAACTCTTCTGGAGCAGATGGGGCAAGAGGTAGGAGAGGAGATGCGATGGCTAGGAATCCATCTCAATTTGGCCCCTGTAGTGGATATCAATAGTAATCCAAAAAATCCGATTATTTATACGCGATCTTTTGGAGATAGTAGGCAAGAAGTTGCTGCGCGAGCTCTTGTAATTATGAAAGGGATGCAAAAGGCTGGGGTCTTGGCTTGTGCTAAGCATTTTCCAGGTCATGGTGATACCTCCATAGATTCTCATATTGCCCTTCCTTTCATTGATAAAGATTTTAGTGAGATGCAGACCTTTGAGCTGTATCCTTTTAAAGCTCTAGTTGATCACGATGTTGCGTGTGTTATGACGGCCCACCTCATGATTCCTAAAGTGGATCAACAGCCAGTCACAGTATCCAAACGATGGGTCACAGATATTTTACGTGGGCAATTGGGATTTTCTGGTCTGATCATCACAGATGCGCTCAATATGGCAGGTATTGCTAGGGATCGTTCTCCTGGGGAAGTGGCTGTAGGAGCTTTTTTAGCAGGGCATGATTTATTGCTTTATGGAGATCATATAGCTCCTAATATTGATGAGATTTTGGAGATAAGGATTCCAGCGGCTCTTACAGCTCTGAAACAGGCGGTTAAGGAAGGTGTAATTGCTGAAGAAGAAGTAGATCGCAGAGTGGAGAAAATTCTTAAGGTAAAAACGGCTTTAGTTCAGAAATCTGAGACAAAGCCTACGAGCTCTTCGTTACCCCCTAGACTTTATGAAGAAGCTCTTACTCAGATAGGTACTTTGCCACATTTGGAGACGGCCTCTGTGATTCAAGTGGGCCTTGAACGTCCCTTTGATGTTCTTCTAAAAGATAAGGGGATAGAGGTCTTTGAAGAGGCGGCGTGGAAGGTGGTCGTACTAGGAGACATTGAACGGGCTACTAATGAGAAAAAAGAGGCGGCGTTGACAGTTCTTGAGAAATTAAAGCTCTACGAAGAAAAGGTTGTAGTAGTTCTTTTTGGTTCTCCTTACAACTTAGTACATATTCCCAAGGAGTGGCCTGTTGTGATTGGTTATGAAGATGTAGAATGGGCTTGGAAGGCAGCTGCGGCTGCATTGGCTGGAGAAATTTCTTGTAAGGGGTGCTTACCAATACAACACTGAGGGGCTACTTGAATAGACTTCTTTCAACACTTGTATGTTGAAAGAAGTCTAACAAGGAGGGTTATTTAACCTTTTTTGTCCTCGTCATCGAGGATTTCTACTTCAGCTTCTTCAATGTCTGGTTTTTTCGCATTGGAAGAGGCTGTAGGGCCGCTTTGAGGGTTTTCATTGGATTCGCTATGTTTTTGCATAGCTTCACCGATTTTTTGCATATGCTCGTTGAGTGCATCTGTTGCAGCTTTGAGTTCTGCTGTGTTTCCTGTTTTTTCTAGGGCTTTTTTGACAGCATCAATGTGAGTTTGGATATCGCTAACGATATTTTCCGGTAGTTTATCTTTAAACTCATTCAAAGATTTCTGAGCACGGAAGGCTAAGGAATCTGCTTCGTTGCGTGCTTCAATCTCTTCTTTACGCAAGCGATCTTCTTCCTTGTGTTCTTCAGCATCTCTGAGCATGCGCTGCACCTCAGCATCTGTTAACCCAGATTTTGCTTCGATCTTGATTTTTTGTTCTTTACCCGACTGAATGTCTTTAGCAGAGACATGCAAAATCCCGTTGGCGTCGATATCAAAAGCTACTTCAATTTGAGGCATACCACGAGGAGCTGGAGGAATGTCAGTCAAATCAAATCGGCCGATCTCTTTGTTATCTTTGGCCATCTTGCGTTCTCCCTGTAAGACGGAGATGGTTACAGCTGGTTGGTTATCAGCTGCTGTAGAGAAGATCTGCTTTTTCTGTGTGGGAATAGTAGTGTTTCTCTCAACAAGTGGAGTCATGACTCCGCCAAGTGTTTCGATTCCTAGAGCTAGCGGGATGACATCTAGCAGGAGCACATCTTTGACTTCACCAACAAGGACACCCCCTTGAATCGCTGCACCAATGGCCACGACTTCATCGGGATTGACCCCTTTATGAGGTTCTTTTCCAAAGATCTCTTTCACTTTGCGTTCTACAGAAGGCATACGAGTCATTCCACCGACTAGGATCACTTCTTGTACCTGATCTTTAGTCAGTCCGGAGTCTTTGAGGGCTTTAAGGCAAGGTTCTACGCAGCGCTCCACTAGGTCGTGGGTTAGACTCTCTAGTTTGGCTCGAGTGAGCGTCATCTGTAAATGTTTGGGACCACTAGCATCCATTGTAATGAATGGTTGATTGATCTCTGACGATTGTGTACCTGATAACTCGATTTTAGCTTTTTCTGCGGCATCTCGGAGGCGTTGTAAGGCCATCTTATCTTTGGAAAGATCGATGCTGTGTTCTTTTTTGAATTCATCGAGCAACCAGTGCAAGATAGCATTATCAAAGTCATCACCGCCTAAGTGCGTATCTCCGTTAGTAGAGAGCACTTCAAAGACGCCATCGCCAATTTCTAGGATAGAGATATCAAATGTTCCGCCGCCAAGGTCAAACACAGCTATTTTTTTATCTGTGCCTTTGTCAAGGCCGTAGGCAAGAGCTGCAGCTGTAGGTTCTGGGATGATTCTTTTGACATCCAGTCCAGCAATACGTCCGGCATCTTTAGTAGATTGTCTTTGGGAGTCATTGAAATAAGCGGGGACAGTAATCACAGCCTCCGTAATCTTTTCTCCAAGATAGGCTTCTGCAGTTTCCTTCATTTTTATCAGGACTTGTGCGCCTACTTCTTCTGGGGTGATGATTTTACCATCTACTTCAAAGACGGCATCACCATTAGAATTTGCGACTACTTTATAGGGGACGTGTTTAGTCTCCGATTGAACTTCAGAGAATTTACGGCCAATAAAACGTTTAGCAGAAAAAATAGTTTTTTCTGGATTGGTCACGGCTTGCCTTTTTGCAGGGACTCCGACAAGGCGTTCAGTGCCTTTATAACAAACAACGGAAGGTGTTGTACGGGCGCCTTCTGCGTTGGCGATGACTTTTGGGCTTCCACCCTCCATAACGGCAACGCAAGAGTTTGTCGTTCCCAAGTCAATGCCGATGATGTAATTTTTCTTTTTTTCGGACATGGTGAATCTTCTCCTTAAGGCTTATAAATCTTTTTTTTGTGGTGGTTTAGCTACCTTAACGCGGGCTGGACGGATCGTACGCTCCCCGCAGCGGTAACCTTTAACGAATTCTTGCAAGATAGTACCTTCAGAGTGGGTGTCAGTTTCTTCTACTTCGACAGCTTCATGTAAAAAGGGATCGAATTTTTCTCCCACGCTGTTAAAGGCGCTGACGCCATGTTGAGAGAGTACTTCCTTGAATTGCCCTAAAATCATTTCAAATCCTAGAGCCCAATTTTTGACCTCAGGACTAGAGGCAGTGGCGCTTTTCAGCGCATTATCTAAATTATCTAGGGGCATAAGCATGTCTGCAATGACATTATCGATGCCAAAGCGGACCATTTCTTGTCGTTCTTTGGTCAAACGTTTGCGCATGTTTTCCATTTCGGCAAGTTGACGTAAATATTTGTCCTTATACTCTTCGATTTCCTGTTCTAATTTTTGTAGCTGTGTGAGTTCCTCGTTTTTGTTGGTTTGTTCAGCTACTGGCTCGGCCTGGGGCTCGATTTTCTCCTCGTCATTCATCGATTGTTCCTCGTTGGTCTTCAATTAGAAGATAGGGTGTTTTTACATCAATTGCTTGTGGAGTGGGCAACCGGAATGTAATTTTGAATTTATACAAACTGCATGTTAGCGTATGACTGATGCATTCGGCTGCTCTTTGCAAAGTCCCAAAGAGTTTACGATATGGAATCCGATTGGGTCCTAGGATGGCTATAGAACCTGCTATTGTTTGGTTGATCTTATACGGTATGGCAATGACAGAGCAGGCGTTGGCACCTGGGCTATGGGCTGCCAGATCGTCCCCGATCCAACAGCTAAGGGTACCTGTTTGAGAGCATTCCGCAAGAAGGTGGCGTAATCTGTTAGTATTTTCAAATAATGCAAGCCCACTTGCTAGTATCGAGGCATCATTGAAATCTGGGTAGCCGATAAGCTGTGAAAAACCAGTACGATAGATATCCTCACTACTAAAATTTGCATGACTTGCAATCCGGCGCAGCATGACTTCTTGATAAAACCTTTCAGCAATTTTAAGTTCTTCAGGAGGTAGGACAGGTTTGGGTTGTTTAGCAAGTTTAGCTTGGAAGTAGCTTTCGATGCGTTTAAAGCTGAAGGAGCTGAGTTTTTTATCTGTGTAGAGGATCTCTGTATGGATCAAGCCAAAATCAGTGACGAGAGCGCAAAGACAGCGATGTTGATCTATGCCGACAAAGCGGGTGTCGAGAATAAAGTCTTGGTCAAATCGGGGCGCTGAAAGGAAAACAGCACAGTGCGTTAGCTCACTGATTTTCTCTGCTGCTTCTTGCAAATAACTTGCCACTTCTCGAGATTCCCGCTCTAGAAGCTTTTTGATTGCTTGCTCTTCTTCTTCTGAAGGGGTGCTAGTTCCTGCGATAGATTCTGCATAGGTTTTATAGGCAAGCGAAGTAGGGATCCGCCCTCCAGAAGAGTGCTGTTGACGCAAATACCCCCCTGATTCAAGTTTAGAAAAGTAGTTGCGGATTGTAGCAGAGCTCAAAGACTCGAACCCATTTTCTCTTAATGTGTTGGAGCCAATGGGTTTACCAGTTTGCAAATATAGGTCGACTAATCCTAGGAGGACAAGATACTCGCGCTGGTCTTTAGCTGGTTTTTTACGTAGTAGCTTTTTCACTTTTTCACCCTTACCTTGACGAGTGTATCAAAAAGCGTAAAAAGCAGCAATAAAATTAGCACTCTTCATGCAAGAGTGCTGGATACAATCCTTAATCTTTAATTATCAATAAGATGCTTATCTTGAATGATAAGGGGAAGGATATCGACCACGCTAGGTAACCATGCAAGGCCTCGTTGATAGACTAGTTTTTGAGCGATATAGCAGGCTATGATGGCTTTTTTATGAATATCGGGTAGATCTGTCAAAATCCGTTTACTGTAATTACGTCTTAGTAAAGGGGGACAATAATGGAGTAAACATTGGATTAGTGGGTCTTCAATCTGCGAGGAAAGAGCAATGGTTTGCAGATGGTCTAGAATCTCATATGTGTAGCTATTAATCCTTTCCGAAGTAAGATCAGAGAGTTCTGTGAGAAACTTTCCTGTTTCTTTATATGTACGAAGTAGGAGCAAAGCTTCACTGCGTGCGCGCTCTTTGATCACTTGTAAAATTTCCTCCACGAGCAGATGTTTATCTCGCAAGAACTCTTCTTCGCTCATCACAAGTCCGGACAAGACTTCAAAGGAGGAACAGATCACACCGCCTTTATTTGCAGAACTATCTTTGATGATGAGAACACCGAGATTTTCTAGTGAACGGCGCGCTAAAGGGGTTAAAAAAAGATTGGCTCCTTCTACGATAGCTCTGGAGGAGGGGATTCCAGTTTCATCAAGAAAGTCTTCCCAGTTTGTATCATTTAGAGTACGTGGCCGACCGCCTGCTGGGATAAATACATCTGCTTTGGTTTTGAGAACGTTATGACGCCAGAGATGATTCATCTCATTGCCATTTAGCCAATCTTCAATGAGCCTCCCTTCCTTCATTCGCCAACAAAGACTTTGTTGTGCATAGGCAGTTTGCTCTCGTTTGTTGCGGACATCTAGAAGAAATCCTTCATTATGGAGTTTCTCAGGAGGGTACTGATTAATGGAGACGCCACGTTTGAAAAGATCTGCTAATAAGGCTAGATCTAAACCCTCTGGATCATAAATGGTTCCAGAGACATCGGTAATAGCGAGTAATTTGGCTGTTTTAGGGTAAAACTTGTATAGATTCAGCATTTCGTTACCGGCGACATCTCCATCAGGTCCTCCAGTCATTTTTAGAGTGAAGGGTTGCTTTTGCGGATCAATACCTAGATATTTCAATGTTTCTTCAAGGTAGACGTTCACTCCTAAAGATGTAACACCATATTCCTTGTGATTGATGCCAGCACTTGGTTTGCTTGAAATGAAAGCACTACCCGGTTTGTACCCGCATTTCTTGCTGTACCAGGCGATCCATTCCAGCATGACATTATGAGAATTTTCGTCAGGTCCAAGGTAGAGGTATTCCGGATGTTTATAGTAATCCACGATATTTTTGGCTTTGAGCGTTCCATCTGGATTACAGTTGATTAGAGTCATAAGACTCTCAATATAGGCGCGCTGGCTTTGATACAGAAATTCCAGCTTGTGTTCCGCATTAAAAGAATGTACTTGGGATTCGATTTTGTTTTTGGGTATGCCGGTTATTTCCAGTTCTTTTTGATAGATCTGTGCTTCATGCAGCATGGAATCATAAGGTTCGAGCAGAATAACTCCCTTGGATCCTCCTTCTGGAATATCTTTATTTTTTTTCTGCTGGGTATACGCTAGGCCATAACATTCAGTAAAAACATTGTTGCGTTCATTAAAAAACAGCTCTGCGTGTTCGGGGCATACAGTACGTAAACCTCCACGTGAGAGATCTTTAAAACGAATATGAAAGCTAAAAAAATGCATCCCTTTCATAAAAAAAATACCAAAGGGTAGTTCAGGGAATTTGTCTTTGCGTTCAAAGGGAACATCATCTAGATATTTGGGATCTAATCTGAAAGAAAAAGCGGTCTTATTATCCTGATAGAAGTTAGTTTTGAGTGTATAGCGTACAAAATTTAACCCTTGGCGAAGGATATTTTTTCTGCGGGTATCATTGAGTTCATTGCCGGTATCGAGTTGGTCAATGAGCTTTAGGAAATGAGCTGTTACCTTTTCAAATTCGGCTTGATTATGCCTTTCGGGGTGAAAACGCAGCGCAAAAGCCTTACAAAGTTGTACAGTTAATTCAGGATGACGGCAAATTCCCTCTTCGATACGGGAAAATGAATACATATTGAGATCGGCTTGTACGAGCACTTGATGGATGAAATGCACCATTGTTTTTAGTAAATTACCCATATTGCCGCTGACAAGGTTGCTGTCGACAAAAGTGGATTCGATG
Source organism: Simkania sp. (assembly GCA_018333475.1). Taxonomy (GTDB): domain Bacteria; phylum Chlamydiota; class Chlamydiia; order Chlamydiales; family Rhabdochlamydiaceae; genus JAGXTH01. The sequence goes on from JAGXTH010000082.1 coordinate 18,075, forward strand.
GTTTCCAATCCCTCAAAGTATTTAACGGTCACGAGCTCTTGTAAAAAATCAACGATGTCCACTTCTTCCCAGGTAGCTTTGCCCTTAACACCATGAAGACCTAGAGAAAGAAGCATGACACTGCTAGTGCCTTGAGTGTGTACATAAGAAGCATTGAGACGAACTATTTGCAAGCCGTGGCGATAGATCACTTTTGCTAGTCGAAAAAGGAAGTTGTGCTTGGGTACATTGCGCCATGCCATGACGATTTGCATAGAAGGCATGTCTTTTTTTTCTTGCCAATCCTCGTTATAACGTACTTCATATTGGCAAGGATCTCGTGTTTTGGCACGAAAATACATATCAAGGCCAAGTATAAGTCTTTCTTTAGCAAGAGATCTTAAAAAACTAGGATTGATTTCCTCGAGTAATTTATGGAATTCTTCCTGGGTAAGATCTGGATTGCGTTCTCGTAGTTGATTAAATGTTTCATTTTCTTGCTCTGCAGGCAGGACGTTTTTGGCAACGGGAGGGGTTTCTAAAGGGGCTTCTGTAAAACTAAGAACCGCGATCTTTAGCCGGCTAGTTGTTCCAGGAACGGGGGCATCGGAGACGAATACGCTATAGTTGCGAATGCCAAAAAAACGATAGTGTTTTAAGACTCTGAGATCTGCGTCAGGGCCATCAAGGCATAGGGCGATGGCTGAAGTTTTTAAACGAATCTCGGAAAAGTGATCTTGTAGATGAAAACTCATTAGACTATGGGAGACTAGTGTGATTTTCTCTGGATCAAGTTCTTTAAAGAATTTGAGAGGCATATGAGCGTCTAACCAGGTATAAGCCTCTTGAAACTGTTTGCTCTCTTGTTGAACAGCGTTCTTGAGATTATCTTGATTCATAGGCTATTCCTTCGTTAATTATGATTTAATCATAATAAAAACATTTTAACAATAAATACACATAGATCATGCATGTTTTATGTTAATGAAATTAACATTGAATGATTTAATACCAAACGCAACAAATAACTTCACATTTGAGCCGCGTCAAAGCGCCGAAAATCGGCG
>JAGXTH010000083.1 GCA_018333475.1 Simkania sp.
GGCATTGTATTGCATTAATACTATGCTGTTTATGATCGTCAATTTGTCGACAGCTTTCACGCGGCTCAAATGTGAAGTTATTTATTGCGTTTGGTATAAGCCCCTCTATGTGCGTAAGGTGAGTTATAAACTTTCTTATAGTGCAACGAGTTGTTTGCAGCAAATCCAATTAGAAGCAGTCCCAAACCTGAGGCTTCGTCGCTTTTTGGATTATTTTGGCCGACTTTCGATCCAAATTCATGAGAGCAATATCGACAGAAGTATATGCCCCCATGAATTGGAGTCGAAAAGCGGCTTAAAAAGAACCTAAAAATCGACAAAAGCTCAGGTTTAGGACTGCTTCTTAGAACATGTTTAGCAGACTGCTAAAACCTATAACGAGGCTAAATATCGCAATAGTTACTCCTAAGCTACGTGACAAGAGAAGCGATGTTCTATCTGCGCGTTGAATGAGTGTCGAAACAAACAAGCCATTCAGGCCATCTGCTATCATCATGCCGAGCATAAAGAAGAGGGCTAATATCCCTGAAAACATCCATCCAGATACTAGAGAGGCAGAGATGGAAAATAGAGCAATTTGACTAAAGGTATCAAAGGATATGGCAAACAGAGCTCCTATTGCCATGATCCAAAGAGGAGTTGTTTTTGTAGCTGTGATTTTTTTTGCTAAAAAGCTCTTTATCCCAACAGGCAGAGTAGAGGAGGGGGTATTTTGAAAGACATTCCATAGGTTTAATGCACCAAAAATCACTAAAAAAAAAATCGATATCCAGTTTCCACACCCTTCTAGCCATAGTGGGATGTGAGATCTCATCAGCCCTCCACCGATGACCAGGCTAATCAAGATCACTACAGCACCGTGTCCTAGAGAAAATAAGCACCCCACCATTTTTGACAAGGTTCGATTGTCTCTAGTAGTTCTAGTGATCGCATCAATCGTAGCCAGGTGATCCAAGTCAAAGCCGTGTCTAATTCCTAAGGTCAATGCCATGAGAATCATCCATTGCCATGAGCTCTCTGCGTTCATAATTCTTTCCTTTTTTTAGCAAATGCGCGGTAGTTGATCACCGACGAGTTTATAGAGATACCGTTCTGTACCAAAAGAATTTTTTAATGCTGCACTTGGAGAAGAAGACGCGCCGATGACATGCCCAATGATGTTAGCTTGGGCTCCTTCAGGGTAGTTCTGTAAGATTTTTAGAGCCTCAGATGCCTGATGTTGCGGAACAAATGCTATAAAACGGCCCTCATTTGCGACATACAAGGGATCAAATCCTAAAATTTCACATGCGCTGTTTACAGCCTCACCGACAGAAATGGTTTCTTCTTCTATGAAAAAATCCATGTTTGCGGTTTCTGATAATTCTACAATAGCTGTGGCCAATCCTCCTCGAGTTAAATCTCGAAGACAATGCACGGTAATCCCTTGGTTTAACAAGGCGGCTACAAGTGGGACTAAAGAGGCGCAATCGCTGATAAGAGGGGAGGAGAATTCTAAGCTTTCTCGTTTAGCCATGACAGCCATTCCATGACGACCTATATCGCCACTTAATAGGATTGCATCACCAGGTTTGATTTGACGTGGATGGATTGGGTAATCCACCATGCTAATGCCAATCCCACTTGTATTAATAAAAATATTAGCGCCTGTTTGCCTTTCGATGACTTTTGTATCCCCAGTAACAATGTGCACAGAGTTTGCATTCGCCTCATACTTCATAGAGTCTACTATGCGCTTTAAGTCTGCTTGTAAAAAACCCTCTTCGATAATGAAACCACAGCTTAAATAATAGGGCTTAGCCCCACACATTGCCAAATCATTCAAGGTGCCAGTGACTGCCAATTTTCCAATATCGCCTCCTGGGAAGAATACAGGTTGTACGACATAAGAATCTGTGGAGAACACGATTTGATTTTTGGGAATGTTTAAGAGCGCACCATCATGCAGAAGGTCTAAATATGTATTGCTAAAAGCAGGAAGAAAAATTTGCTCAAGGAGCCTACTCGTATGTTTGCCGCCACTTCCATGGGCTAGTGTGATGATTTGTTGGTCATCGAATATAAGAGGGCACGAACTATTCTCCATGGTAGGGTGCTCTCAAGGTAGAATATTGATAGTACGCAGAACAAGCCCCTTCTGTAGACACCATGGGCGCACCTAAAGGATTTTCAGGAGTGCATTGTTTACCAAACAAAGGACATTCATTGGGCCTTTTTTTTCCCTGAAGAATAAGTCCGCTAATACACCCGTTATCTCTGCATGTAAGAGGTGTCTCAATAGGGAATTGGATAGCAGCATCATAATCTGCATAAGGATCTTGCAGACCAAGTCCGCTAGAAGAAATCCTACCGATACCTCGCCATTGCCTGTCCACGATTTTGAATACTGTATTCAATAGGCTCTGTGTATGTAGGTTTCCTTGCTCTTGCACACTGCGTTGGTATTGATTTTCAACATAGCACGCATTGTTTTCTAGTTGTTGGACACACAGATATAATCCCTGCAAGATATCTACCGGCTCAAACCCTGTTACTACAATGGGAGTTTTATAGGTCTTAGCCAAGGCGTGGTAATCGCGGTATCCTGTGATCGTGCACACATGGCCCGCCGCTAGGAAAGCTTGCACTTCATTATCCGGGGAATCAAGGATACATTGCATGGCTGGGGGAACGAGCACATGAGATGCCAATAGAAAAAAATTTTTCAACTCCAGTTGTTTTGCTTGATACACGGCCATGGCATTGGCGGGAGCCGTGGTTTCAAATCCTACAGCAAAAAGGATCACTTGTTTATGAGGATTGTGTTTTGCGATATGGACTGACTCTAAAGGGGAGTGCACGATGCGTATGTCAGAGCCTTTTGCTTTCATGGATAAAAGGTTCGTATGGCTGCCTGGGACGCGCAACATATCTCCAAAAGAACACAAAATCGTATTGGGTTGAGCTGCAATATGCAGGGCGTGATCGATTAGGTGAATGGGAGTAACGCATACAGGACAGCCAGGTCCATGAATAAGGCGAAGGCTTTTTGGCAGCAGGGCATGTAGGCCAAACTTTGCTATAGAGTGCGTTTGTCCTCCACAAACCTCCATAATGGTCCATGGTTTTGTTGTGATTTTATGCAAAGCATCGGATAATGTTCGCACTAGATGAGGCTGTCGGTATTCATCTACGTATTTCACGACATCTTTCCTTCTAATACATCTAACATGTCTTGCGCTCCTTGCTCATTTAAAATAGTGATAGCAAAGCCCACATGAACAATCACATAATCTCCCACTTTGGCCTCAGGAGTGAATGCTAAACACACTCGCTTCTTTACACCTGAGAAATCGACCTCCCCCATAGGTAGTTGATCCTCGTAGCTAATCGCAAGAAGTTTACCTGGCAATGCTAAACACATGGTTTTTCCCGTGGTCTTGTGAACAAGCTTCCCATCACCTGTCCTGCGGCTAGCCCACCATCATTCGGTGGAATATGCTCATGCCAAAAAGGTGTAAATCCAGAGCGTCTTAACTGAGCAATCGTGTTTTCAGCTAGGAGTTTGTTTTGCATGACACCACCGCTGAGTAGCACATTGTTTATAGAGGCTTTACTGGCAAGAGCTACTATAGCTTGGGCTAATGCAAGATGAAAGGATAATGCAATCTCTTCTATAGCAACACCGTCGATTTTGTCTTCGAGTATCTGTCGCACCATGCCCCGCCAATCCATCAACCAGATCTCTTTTTCTTGGATTAATTGGATAGTGTAGCGCGGTAGGCCATTTATTGCCTTGCAAGCAAGAGCTTCTAAGGCAAGTGCTGCTTGCCCTTCAAAAGAGCTAATAAAACAACAGTGTAGTAAGGCGCTAATAGCATCAAAAAGACGACCTATGCTGCTGCATACTGGGGCTTGGATGCCTTTGGAGAGTGTCGTTGATAATACGAAGAATTCTTCATCTCTGAAGGCTTCAGTTATCCAAGGCATATATTGGGAAGGGATATCTTTTGCAAAGAGTGCATGTAAGATCCCCAAAGCTGAGCGGCGAGGCTCTCTGATCGCTTTTTCTGAACCTGGTAATCTAAAGGGGTATAAGCTTGCATAACGTTTAATGCCCCTTTCCGAGACAATAAAGGTTTCACCGCCCCATAGAGTATGATCATCGCCGAGCCCCGTCCCATCCCATGAAAATCCGATTAAAGGAGGGGAGAGCTGGTTATCCAACATCCCAGAATAGATATGCGCTTGATGATGTTGGATAACGTGTACTGGAAGATTGCGTTTTTCTAAATAGCGACTGCTATAATAGTCAGGATGTTGATCAGAAATTCCCATAGAGGGAATCATATGTAATAAAGCCTCCCAGCTTTTGACTTCCTGATCATACATTTGACATGCATCGATAGATTCTAAATCTCCAATATGTTGGCTTAGATAGATCTGGCGATCTTTAGCTAGTGCAAAGCTGTTTTTTAGATGGCCCCCAGAAGCTAATATACATGTTTCAGAAGAGAGCTGCTCTGGGAGAGTCGTTACATAAGGAATATATCCTCTAGCCCGCCGAAGAACCATGGGACGATTGTCTATAATTTGAACAATAGAATCATCGAGTCTGTGCATGATACGACGATTATGCACTAAAAACAGATCGGCTACTGAAGAGAGCTGTGAAAAGGCTTCTTCTTCCGTCGCACAGAGCAGTTTACCTGAGATATTGCCACTTGTAGCAACCAGAGGACGTTTTAAGGCGTTTAATAGCAAATATTGTATGGCATTGTGAGCTAGCATGATTCCATAATATGGACTCTCAAAAGCCACAGAAGGGACGATCTCAGGATCGCTTAAAAGTTTTTTTAACAAGACAATGGGCGCTGCTGGAGACATTAAAGTTTGCTCAGCTACAGGATCGATCAAGGCGATCTGCTTGGCATAGGAAAGATCTGGCACGAGTAGAGCAAACGGTTTTTTTGCCCGCTGTTTGCGTAAGCGCAAACGGTGCACTGCATCTGCATTCGTCGCATCGACTAAGAGTAAAAACCCTCCGGTATTTTTTACAGCTACGATGCCACCTTGACGTAAAGACTCCACGGCACCATCAATCGCTTCTTCGTGATTTGCCAGTAGGTTTTGCTCGTGATCGAGTAATCTCAATTTAGGTCCACACCGTGGACAGCAATTGGTTTGCGAATAAAAACGGCGGTCTGATGGATCGTCGTATTCTTTTTGACACAGAGAGCACATGGGAAACTCTGTCATTGTGGTGTTGCCACGATCAAAAGGCATACGTAAAAATAAGCTAAATCGCGGACCACAAGTCATGCAATGTAAAAAGGGGTAATGGTAGCGACGATTTTTTGGATCAGATAATTCTTGCAAACATTCAAAGCACATAGCGCTATCTGGAAGAAGAGCTAAAGTGGTGTCTGAAGAGCTTTTACTAGCTTCAATTTCAAAATGTGTAGCCCCATGTAAAGAAGCTTCTGCTATCTGGATGGCAGAGATCGATGCCCTTTCCGGTTTTTCTTTGAGGAGTCTATATTGGAAATCAGCAAGAGCATGAACATTTCCTTGCACATCGATGTCTACACCCATATTGGTATTTCTTATATGACCGGCAAGAGGGTATTGCTTGGCTAGACGATAGACAAAGGGCCTAAACCCCACACCTTGTACACACCCAAAAATCGAAATGATCAGTCGTTTGCTAACTTGCAACATCAATACTTTTTAGGACCACTCTTGTGGCATTAGGATCATGAATATCTTGAGATTCTTCTGCTTCGATTTCAGCATCTTGAGCAATGGTTCCCTTGGCAGCTATGTCAAAATGCTCCTTAAAATGTTGTGCAGACATATGCGATAAAGCGCCTAGTTTTACGGAGATTTTGGTCACTTTAGTCGTCTGTTCTTCCTTAGCCAAGCTAAGGATTTTATTCATCAAATGGTCCATTACGCTTTTTTCATGCATTCTAGAATACCTTTTTCTTTGAGAATGTGCTCTGCTACCGTGTCGATCACCTGAGCTACAGGGGGCGATAACGTCGTACTTATATTGTAACGATCCCCATTAATTGCATAAACGATCAGCGTGGAGGGGAGTTGATGTAGGGTTTTGGCAAGGGCGATTGCTTGACTGATACTTATACCATGTGTTGATGTTTGCGTATTATCCAGGAGTAGTGGTTGTAGGTGAGCATCGATCCGTTGCCAAACTCCAGGAGCTGCATCCATACGACAAGCATCGATTAAATACACGGCACGGTACATAGAAAAGAGTTCTATGAGCTCAGCGATATCTCCTCGTGACTTGCGTAGCTGTATCTCTGCGGGAACTTTCCCCATTAGAGCAGCAACGACAGCCCATCCAATACCATCATCACCACGAAATGGATTGCCTATGCCAATCACAAGGAGATTATCCATTCACGCGCTCGAGCTTAAGAAAATGGGTGGAGCAGGAGATGCACGGATCATAATTACGTATAGCTTGCTCGCAATTCCAGCGTAATTCCTCATCTGGCATAGAGAGGTGATCACTTACGTAATCAAACAAGTCTTCTTCAATGATCTTTTGATTTTGCGACGTGGGTGGGATGATTTTAGCCTCTTTGATGAGGCCTTGCTCGCCGAGATGATAGCAATGGTATAATAACCCACGTGGAGCTTCAGTAGCTCCGTATCCTATGGAAGATCGTTTGTTAATAGGTACAGATGCGGGCTGTTTTTCTGCATCATACGCTTCAATAATGCGTAGAGCTTCATCGCATGCATAAAGAATTTCTAACGCTCGAATGATGATACTGCGAAATGGGTTATAGCATTGCTTCTCAAAGCCAATGGTTTTTATCATCTCTTTGACGATAGGGGATAGTTTGTCTTGATTTAGATTGTATCTGGCCATAGGGCCAACTAGATAAGACCCTTTGTTTTTCATCGTTGCATGCAGAGCAGTGCTATGGGGAACTTGAATTTCTTCAAAATGGCGATTGTACTCTTCTATCTGTATATCGAGCCCAGAAGTAGAGATGATCCGACCTCTTGCCATGGGATACTCACTTTCGTGAGACAAAGCGACGCATTCATAAGATTTTTCTAAGACGGGAAAGCGAAACTGGCTTACCCAGCTGACAGTTTCTTGTGCATCATCACGAGCCTGTCGCAAAATACCTGCTAAGGTAAGCAATTGTGTCTTTTGCGGTAGTTGGTAAAACCCACCCACTTTGACATTGATAGGATGAATTTCCCTGCCTCCCATACAACGAATGATCTCATTGCCAGCTTTTTTAAGGCGCAGTCCTCTTTTAATGATCTCTTGATAGTCTTTGGCCATTTGGACTGCATCTACATATCCTAAGAAATCGGGTGCATGGAGCATATAGAGATGCAAGGTGTGGCTTTCTATCCATTCCCCACAATACATCAGGCGACGCAGTTGATGGATGTATTCAGGAATATCCGTTCCTAATGCATTTTCCATGGCATATACTGCACTCATTTGGTAGGCAACTGGACAGATACCGCAGATACGAGAGGTGATGTCGGGAGCATCAAAGAGGTCTCTGCCTTGTAAAAGAGCTTCAAAAAACCGTGGTGGTTCAAAAATCTTAAGTTTTACCTCTTCTACCCGATTGTCTTTGGCTCTAATATACAATGCTCCTTCACCTTCTACCCTAGCAAGATAATCGACATGGATAGTTCGTGATTTTGCCCCCACCTTAACTTTAAATTCTTTATCAGAGGATTCATTGCTCATACTGTTCACTTGCCTCTCTAAATGTATCCGCTGCGCAATTGAAGTTGCGCAAAAGCCCTTGAATCGTATGAGCCTCTGCATTGAGCTCTTTTTCCCACCAGTGGGTCAGTGCTAAGGGATTTGCTGTTTCTTTGGGCCCATAGCAGCCATAACATCCACGTCGATAAGAAGGGCATACAGCGCCACATCCTGCATGAGTCACAGGACCTAAACAGGGCATTCCATAGGCCACTGTCACACATATATTCCCTTTCTTTTTACACTCTGTGCAGACACTGCTGCTAGAGATTGCAGGTTTTTTACCGGTAACAAAACTTGTGATCACTTCCAATAATTGATGCTTATTGATCGGACAACCTTGTAGTTCAAAATCGACCTTCACGTGGTGGGAAATAGGTGTAGAAGAAGCCAGTGTATGAATGTACTCCGGACGCGCATAGACAATGTTCTTATAGTCATCGATATTGGCAAAATTGCGCAGCGCTTGAATGCCCCCGGCTGTCGCACAAGCTCCAATTGTGATCAGCGCCTTAGATTGTTTACGCACATCTTGGATTTTTTCTTTATCGTGTTCTGTAGTGATCGACCCCTCTACTAGGGAAATATCATAGGGACCGGGAATGTTAGTTTTAGAGGCTTCTGGAAAATTGGCAATTTGCACGATTTCTGTGATCGCCAAGAGCTCGTCTTCACAATCGAGAAAAGAGAGCTGACATCCGTCACAGGAGGCAAATTTCCAGACGGCAAGCTTGGGAAGCGGCGATTTGACTAGGGCTAATTTATTCACTTAGAGCTGCTCAATCGTTAGCCAAGTTTGTAATTGTTCATAGGAAAATACGGGACCATCTTTGCATAAAAAATAGGGGCCATATTGGCAATGCCCACAAAAACCCACAGCACATTGCATGTTTCTTTCCATCGATATGTAGATCTCACGTGGGTCGATCTTCGTACGCATGAGCTCATGGAGAGCAAATTTGATCATGATCTCCGGACCGCAGAGTAAGACAAGAGTATTTTGAGGGCAAGGAAGGTGTTTATTAATCAATGTAGTAATGACACCTACAGACCCGCGCCAGCTTACATCAGCTCGATCTACACTGATCTTCACAGTAAATCCTAGTTCTTCCCACTCCTGAATCTCTTGTTTATAGAAAAGATCGTCTGGAGATCTTGCCCCATATAAAAGCGTGATCGTTTTATAGTCTTTACGGTGAGTTGCCAGATACAATAAAGCAGGGCGTAGAGGAGCTAAGCCTACCCCTCCAGCAATCACTAAAACATCGCAATCTTTTTTAGACAGTGGCCAATGCGTGCCAAAAGGACCGCGAACGCCTACTTCATCTCCTTTTTTGAGTTTCTGCATGGCTTTTGTCACAGCGCCAACAGCTCGTATCGTATGAACAAGCTCTTCTTGTTTGGAAGGATCACCACTGATCGAAATGGGCACTTCGCCAAATCCAAAGAGATAAAGCATATTGAACTGTCCAGGCAAAAAAGAGGGGATTCTTTCGCTTTGCGCAGATAAGCTTAAACTAAACACATCATGCGTCTCTTGCATGACCGACTCTACTTGATATCTCTTTGGCAACAACATTAGACTCTCTATTTGCCATTTCCATAGACGTCAAACAGGTGCAGCCAAATAGCATCTTCTCGCATTGCCATGACCTGCACTAGATGTTTCATCAGTTTAAACCCCAAACAAGGATCCTTTTCACACTTTTGTCGCAAACAAGCGCCATCGATGGCAATGGCTCTTATAGAGCACTGAGCTCGTACCGAAACAGTCCATTGGTAAGGGGGAATCAACCATGACAACCCTAAGATTTCGTTAACGCCAAGAGTTTGAAGTATAAAAGGTTTTCTGGATGGGTTGTTTAAGGAAATAGCAACATGTCCTTCGCGAATTAGATAAAACTCATTAGCAGGATCTCCAGGGCTTGCAATAACTTCGCCCTCTAAAAAGTGCACATTTTTTCCACACCCTGCAACAAAGGTTAGATCTTCTGGAGACAATCCATCGAAAAAAGAATGCTCACGTAAGATATCAGCTATTGTTTTCATTACACTCGATTTGTAATTCTCTGAGTTCTTCTGTTACATCGATTCCAACAGGACACCAGGCAATACACCTACCACAGCCTACACACCCTGAAGTACCAAATTGGTCCCACCATGTTCCAAACTTATGCGTTAGCCATTGACGATATCGGGATTTTGCAGATTCTCGTATGCTGCCACCATGGACAAAGGAATGAGATAAATTAAAACAGGAGTCCCATTGCTGCCAACGATCGACATGCGTTCCATCCAAGCTCACCTTATCCTCCGTTTCCGAACAAAAACAAGTAGGACATACCATTGTACAATTTGCACAGTTGATACAACGCTTAGCCACAGTATCCCACCGTTTGGCATTCCAACTCTTTTCTAGCATGGCATGCACACGACCATTGTCCACTTGACGTACCATCTGCTCTTCATTGTTCCTAATGAGCTGATTGGCTAATTGAGTATGTGTTTGTTCTGCAGGCTGTAAGTCTAATTGATCACAAAAGAACTCTCCTTTAGCAGATCCAACAACAATGACGAAATAATGCTCTTTGTCATTGATGATTTCCGTTAAAGAAAGATCATACCCCTCTTTCACCTCTGGTCCACTTTCCATAGAAACACAAAAGCAGGTATTCACTGACCTAGTGCAATTGACAGCCACAAGAAAGAGATTATCTCTACGCTGTTGATACTGCTTATAGACAGCCAGTTTATGGTTAAACACCTTGTCTTGGATAAAGATCGCCTGCATCTCACAAGAGCGCACTCCAATAAACGCCATTTTCTCAACAGGGGGAACCGTTTCTTGAAAAACGACCATGCCATTTTCCTGCTTACGCGCCGAAAACAACTTTTCACTAGGAGGAAATAGATATTTCTTCCAGCTGTGAGGTCCAAGATTATATCCAAAATAGGCTTGATCTGAACGACGCTTGAGCCGATAACGACCTGGATCTTGTTCATCCATCCAACCTATAGGCAAATCTTGCGCTGACTGAATTTCATCGTAAATGATCACTTCATTGCGAATGGTTGGACCTAACAGCTTGTATGCATCGTTTTTAATCAAACAAAGCAGCTGTTGAAATTGATCCGTCGTGCAGAGTAATTTTTTTTTGGTCATGAGGCTCTCTGAAAGAGAGAATTCTTTTGCGGTTTTTCGACAGTGTGCCAACCTTAATTTTTTTTTGAAATAAATATTTTTTTATCAAACCCGCTTCTTTTTATAAAAACTATTTCCATTTTTTACATTTACATGTGAATTTAATGTGATGCTGTATATAATATATTAATAAAACTTAATTTTATTTAATAACACATGCCTACAATCCATAAAGTAACTAAATCCACAAGTTCAGCTTCAAGACCCCCAGAGCAGCCCCCTGTAAAGGCTTTGCATCCGATCGATAAGAAAATCGATTCCTTAAGAAAACAACTCCAGCAAGAAATCGCGAGCGCAACTACTTCTGAAGTACGCAGCAAGACCGACAAAGAACTTGTTCAAATCAAAGAAGAGATCAAAGCACGCTTCGTGGAACTCAAAGGAAACCACTATAAAGACCCTACCTCTCTCTTGGATCAGGCATCTAAAAAAGCTAAGAAAGACCCCTCGCACAGACAACACTTTGAGGATCTACAAGCCGAAGCTACCCACCTTGCAAAAGAATTAGAAGAGA
>JAGXTH010000084.1 GCA_018333475.1 Simkania sp.
TTTACGATCGCCGATTTTCGGCGCTTTGACGCGGCTCAAATGTGAAGTTATTTGTTGCGTTTGGTATAAAACCTGGTTCAGTCGATTTTTGGGATTATTTGCGGTTTTTTTGCAGAGGTTATTCACGTTTTTCTAGTCTCTTAGTTTTGCCAAAACCTGATTTCTGAAGCTGTATAGGTATATGCATTGATTAAATGAAGAGCGCTTGATAGCCTATTTGCTCAGTAAACATGACAAATAAATTTTAAGGGGCTCTTATGGCATTCATTCCTCCTGCGGATCCTACTAAGCATTTTTCTTCAGCATTTTTCTGGATACCTCAACCTAATCAGGGACAGACTGACAATTTTCCTACAGTAGCCCCTCCTGTAGTATCGCTAAATCCCATTCAGGGGATGAATTTTCAAATGCATTTTATGGCCAATGAGCAGTTGATTGTATTTTCTGAGCGAATCATTGCAAGATATCAAGAGGAGATACGAGTCCTAGAAAATAAAATTCGAGCGCTGACTGAGGAACAGCAGCAGGCAGGGGTAACGCTACAAGCTGCTAAAATTAGACAAGAACCGGAGATAGAAACCCTAGTTGGGATGGAGATGCATCGAATAGAGACGCAGATAAAAGAGGCCAATGAAAGACTAAATGCTCTCCAAACTGCAATAAATAGGTTTAGGAAAAAAAAGGAAGAGCAATTAGAAACACGAGTGAAAATACAAGAAAGAATACAACCACAGGTGCCCCCATCTTATCCATGCATGATACCACAGCCTCCTCGTGAGTTTCATTGGCAGGTAGCGCCATCGGCATTGCCGCCGCCAAATTTCTTAAGACATGCGTGTTTTTCAGGACAACAGTACAGGGTCATGCCGCAATCTGAGCAGGTTTTCCCACAGGCGCATGCATTAGGATTGCCTGCAACACATTCAGTGGCGGATCTTGGTTCTTCTTCGGCGCAGAATGATTCAGAAAGACTTGCCAACTATGATAAAGAAGATTCGAAGCGTAGGACGACGCCACCTGAGCAGGTTTTTCAACTATCGCATCCAGAGTCTTCTTCTCCGGTGCAGAGTGGTGTAAAAAGACACGCTCCCTATGATAAGAAAGATTCTCAGCACGCCAGGAGGCAAGGCCAGTTGTCTATTGTTAGAAGAGAAGAGTTTACCGATCAAGGCGTGGAGGAAAATAATCCCGAATAAATGTAAAAATCGAGAAGCCTTGAAGGCAGCAGAAAATCTAGACGCTGCTTGTAACATAAAGTACGAGTTATACTAATCTGCAAAAGTAAGGACACAAATTGCGGTTGTCTTTTGGTTGTGAGCCCTAGCCTTCACTTAAAGCGGCTTGCCCAAGCTTGCTTCTTGCTCCGAGCTTTGGTTGTCACTAAAATCTAAATGCAGTTTGTAGCTCGGTTTTTGCAGATTGATATTAGGTGATGTTGAATCTGGTTTATGGATGGTCTCTAAGGTGTAGGAGAATGATGACTAAGATGCAATTTGGTTATGACGAAGAGGGAAATGAGATCCTTATTAAGGAAGGGCTGTATCAAGTAATGATGGCTTGGGAAAAACCTTATATGGAAGCTTGTATCGATGCTCTTCAACCCTCAGGGGATGTTCTGGAAGTGGGGTTTGGCTTAGGATACTCTTCTACACGTATTCAATATTATCATCCTAAAACACATACAATCATTGAGTATGATCCCACTGTAGCTGCTCGGGCAAGGGAGTGGGCTAAGCAATATGTTGGAATTACGATTATCGAAAAGACTTGGCAAGAAGCTCTACCTGCTTTAGGACGTTTTGATGCTGTATTTTTTGATGATTATCCTCTTGAAGCAGCGGGGGTCATTGAGGCGTCTCTTAAAGAAGCTCAACGTGCAGCTCCACTTGTTGAAGAGGGAATAAAACGGATGAAGGAAGCGGCAGATAAAATACCGCAAATGACATCGGTTCACTATCAGGATAAGGATCTAGAACAGCTTGTAACGATGGTTAGTGAAGAAGAAAAGCAAAAATTGCCGCGATTCTTTCTTGAGTTATACCGTAATCAACAGATTTCACGAGCCCAGGTAGAGTGTTATGTATCGGCGCAAGATCTCGAGGGTATTGAAGTCCAAGAAAAAAAGACTTTTCCGGGTCGTAGTGACCGGTTATTTGAGTTTTTGGTGCCTTGTCTAAAAGAGCATATGCGTATCGGAGCTAGATTTTCCTGTTATGTAGAGGATCCCAGTTCAAAATATGGGCATCCTCTTTTTGAGGAGCACATCATTTTGAATCCTATGCTTAGTTACAAAGAGCGTTGGATCGATATTGAAGTGCCGTCTTATTGCAAATATTATTCTGGAAATCAGGCATTGGTCATTACGATTACAAAAGAAGGTTGATGTGCAGTGGATTCATACTTTTTCTCTATACCTGTTTGATTTTGACGGACTTCTTGTAAATAGTGAGCATCTGCACTTTGCGGCGTATGTGGAAATGTGTAGACGCCATGGTTACACTCTCTCTTGGGACTTTTATCGGTTTTGTTTGGCTGCTCACTACAGCTCTGTAGGGCTTCGTGATGGGATCTTTCAGGAATTTCCGGAGCTCAAGGCTAGTGTGCCAGCTTGGGATGAGCTTTACATGGAAAAAAAAGCCATTTATCAGGAGTTGATTGAAAGTGGAAAACTAGAGCTCATGCCAGGCGTTGAGCCTCTTCTTAATGCTCTTCAACAAGCAGATATTCGCAGAGGCGTAGCAACGAATTCTACGCTAGCTCAAGTAGAAGCGATTAAAAAACAGTTACCAATACTGCAAAGCATTCCCGTATGGATTACTAGAGAAGATTACCAAAAAGCTAAGCCAGAGCCGGATGCATATCTCACAGCTATCAAGCGTATTGGCAAGGAAAATGATCGAATGATTGGTTTCGAAGACTCGCTCCGAGGAATACAAGCCTTAAAAGGTGCGGGTGTACAACCAGTTTTGATTTGTCCCGACTTGCATCCTCAGCTTGATGATCCTCAGCTTGTGGATATTCCTTATTTTGAGTCTCTTGAGAATATTCCTGAAGTCTCAGGTCCGATTGGATAGTTTTTGTAAGACCTTGCGAAAGTATCCTAGTAAAGATCGTTGTTTGATGAAGTAAAGAGGGACGAGGCAGCAGATGGCCATACTGATGATAAGAATTAGCTCGTAGGTAAGGATGTTTTGAAAGGGAATCTGGCTTGGCGGGAGAAACCCAATCAAAACGACGGCAAGGCAACTTAACACCCCTAGAACACAAGCTATCCAGATACCCCAGGATTTGCCAGGAATGCGGAAAGAGCGAGAAACTTGAGGTTTATCATAGCGCAGTTTGAGTGCTGAGGCGAATAGGGCCATATATACGAGAAGAGCGAGTTGAGAGGTGATCACTGAAAGTACCCAGTAGGAACTGTTGATCGTCGGCGTTAGGATAAAAATCAAACATAAAAAAGAAACGATAGTGGCCTGAATCAAAAGGATACGGGTGGGGACTCCTTTTGCATTTGTATGAGCTAAATACTTTGGTAGGCTCCCGTCTTGACTTGCGACTAAAAGACCTTTTGTCGGGCCAATAATCCAAGCGCCTACCGCGCTAAGTCCCCCGAGAACAATGAAGGCTGCAATGAGGGGCAGAAGCCAGGGTAAATGATAAGCCTCTATGAAGATGGTAAAGGCTTGCATGACTCCGGTCGCAAGACTCAAATCTCGGTTGGGTACGACAATGGAAATCGCTAGAGACGCCAAAATAATAGTAGAGAGGATGATGATTACGGAAACAAAAATAGATCGTGGGTAGTCTCTTTTTGGATCGCGCATTTCAGCAGCATGGGTAGCTGCCATTTCTAAACCTAATAAGCCAAATAAGACATTTGTCAGAAAGGCAAAATTATTTTCTTGGGAGTGTGCTGGGAAAAATTGGTCCCAAGTGAATGCAATCTGCATCGGTTTATTTTGGATTACCCAAACAATTCCTAGTAGGGCAATGAGAAGCATAGGAAGAATAGTTCCGATGAGAGCACCTAAGGTGCTTAGAGTACTAGAAGCTTTCATCCCAAGACAATTGATCCAAGTAACAGCCCAGAATAAGACCAGCACTGAACAGCACATATAGTACTTATTATTTGCTAACTCTGGATCAAAGAAATAGGTAATGGTTCCGGCAATCAATGCCATGATAGTCGGATACCAAATGACATTGTATGTCCAATTGAGCCAAATGATCACTAAACTCCAAGATTTTCCAAACGCTTCCCTTACCCATATGTAAATGCCTCCTCGGTTTGGCCACCCTGTGCCAAGTTCTGCTGAAACTAAAGCTGTTGGGATGAAAAATAGGAGTGCTGTAAGCAAATAAAAAAAGACAAGGCTGAAGCCATAGATTGCAGAAAAAGAGAGTGTACGGATGCTATCGACTGCAATGACATTGATCATTACGAGTTGGAAAAAACCAAGAGCTTTCTTAGAAGAGAAACTTGTCTTGTCCATAAAAATAACCGTAGAGAACAGTGGTTATTACGACAAGATTTAATTACTCATTTTTTTGATTTTTCATGAAACTGAATGTTATGTTTTATTAAATATGAAACTGTTTAGCTTTACGGCGTCAGAGATAAACAATTTTAAGAACTTGTAAATAAGAATGTGGTATCTAAGTCATTTATGTGGGTAGCTATGGTGGGTTAAATCGTCCTCGGCGCGACTCGAACGCGCGACCTGCCGCTTAGGAGGCGACCGCTCTATCCACTGAGCTACGAGGACATAAAGAAAAAGAGGTTATGTAGTATTGCACGCGTTAGGTGAGAACGAATGCTTATTATGCGTGAAATTCTATCTTTCTCGTATACTTCAACTCAATAGGAAAGCTTTAAGGGGTACATAATGGCGTCGGCAAGTGCGGATATTGGACTGATAGGGCTAGCTGTAATGGGACAAAATCTCGTCCTGAATATGAATGATCATGGGTTTACGGTCGCTGTATTTAATCGAACCTATGCTAGGACGGAGGAGTTTTTAGCTGGGCCGGCTAAAAACACTAAAATTGTGGGTTGTAAGGAGCTATCTGATTTTTTTGCTGCTATTAAAAGGCCTCGTAAAGTGATGTTTATGGTGAAAGCGGGGCAGTCTGTTGATGATTTGATTCAAGAATGTCTCCCATTTCTCGAAAAGGGGGATATTGTCATCGATGGAGGTAATAGCCATTATCCTGATACACAACGCCGGGAAGAATTTCTTAAATCCAAAGGGATTTTCTATATAGGGACTGGAATTTCTGGAGGAGAAGAAGGAGCCCGTCACGGACCCTCGATCATGCCTGGAGGAAGCGCTGAAGCATGGCCCCATGTCAAGACTATTTTTCAGGCGATTGCGGCTAAAGCTTCGGACGGTATGCCTTGCTGCGATTGGATTGGTGAGGGGGGCTCCGGACATTATGTCAAAATGGTACATAATGGCATTGAATATGGTGATATGCAGATTATCTGTGAGGGATACCAGATTTTACGGGATATTGCAGGCTGTTCTTTAGGTGAGTTACACGATATTTTTGTTGAGTGGAATCGTGGAGAGCTCAACAGTTATCTCATTGAGATTACCGCACAGATTTTTGCCTATAAAGAGGGTGATGGTAGTTACTTGCTTGATAAGATTCTTGATGTTGCAGGCCAAAAAGGGACTGGTAAGTGGACGGGGATTAGTGCTTTTGAACAAGATACCCCAGTAACCCTGATTGCTGAGGCTGTTTTTGCTCGATGTCTTTCTTCTTACAAAAATGAGCGGACTGAAGCATCTAAACTATTTCCTATGATAGGCAAGGCTTATCAGGGGGATAAGAAGGAATTGATTCGTAAAGTAGGAGAAGCTCTATATGCTTCAAAGATTATCAGTTATGCTCAAGGATTCATGTTGATACAGGCGGCTGCTAAAGCTATGCGTTGGCATCTCGACTATGGTGCGATAGCTATGATGTGGCGTGGAGGATGCATTATTCGTAGTCAGTTCCTAGGTAAAATCAAGCCTGCATTTGATAAGGATCACGATTTACCTTGTCTTCTTCTCGATGTGTTTTTTAGCAAGGAAATGCAGAGAGTAAATCTGGGCCTTAGAGAAGTGGTAGCAACGGCAGCACTTCATGGTGTGCCGGCCCCTTGTTTTAGTGCGGCTCTTTCCTTCTTTGATGGATTCCGTTCTTCCAAACTTCCCGCCAATTTATTGCAAGCTCAGAGGGATTTCTTTGGAGCACATACCTATGAAAGAACGGACCAGGCACGCAATAAATTTTTCCACACCAATTGGACAGGTAAGGGTGGAAATGTGAGCTCTACGACATATAACGCTTAATGAAAAAAGCTATAGAGAGAGAATGGCTGCAGTAGCCATTCTCTCGGCTTGCAGATTTTTTTACTAGAGCTCTACTATTCTCCGGCCTTTAAAACTTCCATAAAAGCGGATTGTGGGATATTGACTTTGCCAATTTCTTTCATCCGTTTTTTACCCTTCTTTTGCTTTTCCCAGAGTTTTCTCTTACGGGTGATATCGCCACCATAGCACTTGGCGGTAACATTTTTCGTAATAGCACGAATCGTCTCTCTGGCAATAATTTTTCCACCAATAGCTGCTTGAACGGGTACTTTGAATTGTTGCATGGGAATCACGTCAATGAGTTTTTCACAAATTGCACGTCCTTTACTTTCTGCTTTAGTACGGTGAATCAAACAGGAGAAAGCATCGACGGGTTCTTCATTCACTTTGATTTCCAATTTAATAATATCACCAATTTCATACTTGTCGAATTCATAGTCAAAAGACCCATAACCTCGTGTGATCGATTTAAGCTTATCATTAAAATCTGTAATGATTTCATTCAAAGGCAGAGAATAGGTGAGAATAAGTCGTTTGCTATCGATAGTTTCTGTTTTAAGAAGCGAGCCCCGTTTTTCCATCCCCAGGCTCATGACTGCACCGAGGTACTCAGAAGGAATCATAATGTGTGATTTAACCCATGGCTCTTCAACGAATTCTATGGTAGCGGGATCTGGATAGTGGGCCACGTTGTCAATATCCAAAGTTTTGCCAGTGCTCAAAGCGAATTTATAGACAACGCTAGGAGCTGTAGTGATGATATCTAGATCGAATTCCCGTTGTAAGCGCTCGAAAACAATTTCAAGGTGGAGTAGTCCTAAAAAACCACAACGGAATCCAAACCCAAGAGCTAAGCTACTTTCTTGTTCGACATACAGGGCGGAGTCATTGAGTTGTAGTTTAATCAGTGCATCTCTGACTGATTCAAAATCAGAAGAGTCGATAGGATAGATACCGGCAAATACAACAGGGTGAACTTGTCGAAAGCCTGGAAGCGGTTCTAAAGCAGGTTGCTTAACAGCTGTAACTGTATCACCGATTTTAACGTCGGAAGTTTTTTTAATATTGGCTATTATATAGCCCACTTCTCCAGGACGCAGAACTTCGACTGGTTTTTCAGTAGGAGAGAAAATACCGACTTCAAGGACCTCAAAAGTTTTTCCGGTGACCATGAATTTGATGAGCGTTTTTTTAGAAATTTCTCCGCTGACAATGCGTACATAAACCATCACCCCTCGGTAAGCATCATAATGAGAATCGAAGACTAGGGCTCTTAAAATATCGTCAGTGGGTTCTACAGGAGAGGGGACATTTTCAATAATCTGTTTAAGGATGTCCTTAATGCCAAGTCCTGTTTTGGCCGAGCAGGAAATAGTCTTTGATGTGTCTAGTCCAATGACATCTTCGATTTGTTTTTTTACCCCTTCTGGGTCGGCTGCGGGGAGATCGATTTTATTGATAATCGGAACAATCTCTAAATTTCTCTCAAGAGCCAAATGAACATTAGCCAAGCTTTGCGCTTGCACTCCCTGCACGGCATCGACGACTAAGAGAGCACCCTCGCATGCAGCAAGAGATCTGGAGACTTCATAGGAAAAGTCAACATGTCCTGGAGTATCGATGAAGTTAATCGTATAGATTTCGCCATCATCAGCGGTATAGGTCATGGTGACTGGGTGAGCTTTAATCGTAATTCCCCGCTCTCTTTCCAGATCCATAGCATCGAGCACCTGCTCCTGCATTTCTCTTGCAGAAATCGTATGAGTCAGCTCTAGCAAACGGTCAGCAATCGTTGATTTGCCGTGGTCTATGTGAGCAATGATCGAAAAATTACGAATCCGTTTGATATTGTAGTTCATTATCGATGATCCTTAGGGTTATAAGAAACTACATGGGTGTCTTAGCCGACTTAAATTAGAAGTATTGCAGTTGAACCTTACTCGCGTAAATGCGAGGGATTCCTGCTTCAGAGCTCCCAGAAACCCAGGCAGCTTTACAGGCTTTTTGCAGACGCGCCGACCTCTATTTTTTTGAAACTTTTCTAACAGTGGTAGAGACGCTTATATTTATGGAATAGCTGAGCTAAACCAGAGGCTTTGTACACACTTAGTGGTTGTTTCCGCCAACGCTCAAGGCGTAAAGGCAAGAATGTAACATTCCCTAACTTTTTCAAAGAAGAGAAATGTTGCGCCTTCCATCACGGCCCTTCAGAGACTCCTGCATAACTCAGTACCTTTGTTAAAAATGATTCGTTTTAGCGAGGTTTCGGATTTGAGCGAGCCCATATATGCGAGACATCTCATAGGGGGCGAGCAAAAAACGAAAGATCACTAAAACGAATCATTTTTAACAAAGGTACTGAGTTATACCAAACGCAACAAATAACTTCACATTTGAGCCGCGTCAAAGCGCCGAAAATCGGCGATCGTAAACGGCATTGTATTGCATTAATACTATGCTGTTTATGATCGTCAATTTGTCGATAGCTTTCACGCAGCTCAAATATGAAATTATTTATTGCGTTTGGTATTATGCAGGGGCCTCCTTCAGGACCGTGATGGAAGGCGCAGGTATAAAAAACTAGCCCGCAAACTCTCAGAGAGAAATTTGCGGGCTAGTTATATTCGCGATAGAACTACGTTCGGTTAACTAGAAGATCCAGGTTGAAGAGCTGTTTTCATTGCAGCTTCTTCATTGCCAGATCCGACAGAAGCTTCTTTAGCTCCAGTTTCCTTTGTAGAGTTACCATGTTGCTCTTTTTCTGCAGTGAGTTTGACAAATTGCTTGTTCAGAGACTTAGCTGCCCAAATCCATGCAAAAATAATCAGGAAGAGGATAGCTGCAACATAAGGAGTGATGAGCGCAAGAGAGCCAAGAGCTACAATCAATCCCTGGTTGATAAAGGCACCACCAGATTTCCCAAAGCGAGCACCAACAACGTCAATAGCTGCTTTACCTTTTACTTTGATCTCTTGATCAAGCGGGATGTAAGCCATTTCTTTAGTTGGGTCAAATAGGGAGTATTTAGCGGACTTGCTCATGATGTTTTGGGCCATACCAAAGATCACAGCAAGCATCAATGGGGTTGAGCCAAGCATAGCAACGAAGCCTGTTAGACTGTCACGGAAAATAACAAAACTAAAGAACCCTACGCCAGTAATAAGAAGGACAACAGGTGTAATAAGAGCGCCTACACCCCAACCGAATTTACGGATAACATTGCCACCGACAAATAACATCATCAAAATAGTTACAAAGCCAGTCGCTGTAGAAAAATATCCCATGAAGGCACTGTATTCATTTGGATTAGGGTATTGTAATTTTAGCTGCCCTTTCCAGGTAACTTCTACGAGCTGAATTGAGACCCCGTAAGCAATAACGAGCACGGCTAAGCAAAGCACATATTTGGATTTGAAAAGGTATGAAAAACTTTCTTTAAGAGAGAGCTTAGGTTTTTCTTTCTTAGCTTTCTTTACTTCCGCAGGATCAAAGAAACGTGCATCAGTAAGAACATTTTTGTTAATCCAATGGTAGATTCCCATGATGAGAAGAGCTGAAACGATCACTGCACCGAGCATGTAATTAAGAGAGACGCCCCATGCATCGACTCCAACAGGCAATTTACTCCGGATGTCGGAGAAATAGACAATAGTAGGACCGGAAACTAACATAGCAAGGTTAGCGCCTAAGCCGAACATAGCATAGAAGCGTTTAGATTCTGAAACACGTGTTGTGTCGTTAGCAAATCCCCAGAAAAGTAAGGAAATCGCTACGCTTCCCCAAAGTTCAGCCATGATGTAGAAAAGGGCATAAGACCAGTTGCGTAAAATCGCAACCATCCCGCTAAATCCAGCAGGTAGTGTGGCTTGTAGATTATCTGCCCAAGCGGTTGGGTGTAAAGCATCGTGGTTTGGGTAAAGAATCCATGCAAAGATAGCAAAGAAGGCGATGAAAGAGGAGATCATCGTGTAAAAGAGTTTTGGTTTACTCAAAACGTTGCTTAGTTTGGAATAAACAATCATAAAGAGAACCGCAAAGGGCAACACTCCCCACACTTTAAGAAAAGGGATTGCCTCTGCACCAGATCCTGGCGCTGTCACAATCAGTGCGTCCTTAGTATCACGCAAGATCGTGTAGTTAAAGTTGATAAAGAAAAATAAAAGAAGCATCGGGAGGAGTTTTTTCAACTCAAAGGAGTGGACTGGCCAGAAAAAAGACCGCCACTTCCCGAACTGCGCTTGTGTGGGTTGAGACATTGGATTTCCTATAAACAAGTTAACAATAATTTTTACGCTTCTCCAGCTTGTGAAAAACGCAAACAACAAAGAAGGAAGATTGTATCACTTCTTAATTAAAACACAAGGGGTAAGATCCTATTATTAACGAGGCGAGTAAACAGATGATGCTCAATTTGCTAGGGCTTAGCTCAATTTTTTTGTAGAATTGGTCGTGTCTATAATTGTGTTTGGCATGCCTTGTTTTAAACAGGGGCAATGTCGAATCTCTTTCGGATCTTTTTGCTTTTTCAGCGCTTAAGGACGCTCAAAAAGCAGCTTATTACTGTGCTAATATATCTGCCTTGAGTGTATCTGGGATGTCATACCAAACGCAACAAATAACTTCACATTTGAGCCGCGTCAAAGCGCCGAAAATCGGCGATCGTAAACGGCATTGTATTGCATTAATACTATGCTGTTTATGATCGTCAATTTGTCGACAGCTTTCACGCAGCTCAAATATGAAATTATTTATTGCGTTTG
>JAGXTH010000085.1 GCA_018333475.1 Simkania sp.
CCCATAAATCTCTCCAAAGCACCTGAGATCGGTCTTTTCCACCAAGGTTAGGGGGTCAATATCTACCAGTATAGTTCCGGATTGTTTGTTTTTTTTAATATTAAAAAAACAAGCGGTTGCGTTATAATATATAGAATCGTGGTATTTTAATAATCAACAAAACAGATAGGGATAAGATCATGTCTTGTATAGAGAACAGTTCACAGTATTTTCGTTGTTCACAGAGCTTACGTGTACAGATAGTAGCAGCGAAATCGGATCTTGAGTTTAGTTTTATGGAGCTTAGCTACAGTCCCCAACACGAGGATCGCTTTGCTGAACGTGTAAAAGTAGTTGATGCTCTCAGGGATAAAATCAATGTAGAGTTGCCTCTAAATCTACAACCACTTCAGGCTTTTCTTGAAACACCTGAAAGAGTAGTTTCAGCAGTTACTGAGAACGTGTCGCGCAGGGGCGTTATAGTTAAAAATTACATGTCAATGGAATTGAATGCTCTAAAAGAGGATATACGTGGTTTACAGGGCCGTGCAGAGCAAATACACGAGTCTATTCGGGAGCACTCGGAAGCATTCGAGATATATAAAAAAATCTCTGACTGTTACAAGCGCCTAATGGCATTAGGTGACTATAAGACCAAACGGGAATTTGCCCAAGAACAATATCCAATTCTTGAGACCCATATAGTACAATGGATAGGGGAGCATAGATCACTACACCAGAGCGTAGCGAGGAGTCTGCTAGAGGAATTGGATTCGTTTGTGGGCTCTTACTATACACCAAAACAACCCTCGTTACCAGGACAGCTAGATAGCACTGAGGAAGTTACCGCAGCATCATCGGAGATCACCGGAGCAGAGGCGGCGGCGAAGGCTTCTGATGCACCCTCAGCTACTCCAGAGGTGGTAATAATGGAAAAGGCTAAGCAATCATCCGTTGATGTTTTAGCATTAAAGTCCTTAGCTGATCAAGTATCTTCTATTAAGTCAGATAAAGCATTAGCAAAAGATGAAAGAAAACGCCTTAAGGTCCTACACGAGATATTTGAACCGCATCCTCGTGAACTAAAACTTCTAGTTTATCGTACTATGGGCGCAATAGATAACCAACCCACGGAGAAAGCTGAAGCATACGGTCGGGAACATTTTTCTGATATACAACGTATTCAAAAGGCTATTGCTAAGATACTCGAAAAAAAGAGTTGAAGCATTTTTTCTAAATGCAGTGTTTAGTTCAGCGGGTCTCACAAGACCCGCTGCTCATGGTAGGTGCCTTATACACTCTACTTTCAGCGCCCAGTCTGTAGATAATTCAGAGACTATTACTCTAGCTGTTTTAGAATGACGCACAACGTGCTAATGTAGTTCACAGTAACTTTCTGAATATCCAGATTTCACTTCGACCCAAATATTACGGATTTCTTCTTCGGGTAACAGTTCTTGGATAAAGTGGTACTTGCTAAATTGCTCTTTTGAGGAGTGAATGAGCTGATCAGCCAGTGGATCGAGATGCATGAGATCATAAGCGTGGGTGGTGGAAGGGAAAAACCCATAGGTAGCAAAGTGGGCAGCAGACGACTCTTTACTATAGAGGTAATTGAGAAATTGATACACGAGATCTTCTTTTGTGCTGGCAAGAGGGATTCCAAGATTTTCGATGGTAATGAACGTCCCTTCTTCTGGAATCAAGAAATGCACGTAGGGGTAGTTGCGCATTGTACGCCAAATATAAGAGCTCGATGCAATGACAACGGGGCAATTTTTGGTGGCAAGTAGGTAATCTGCTCGAAAGCTAGCGTAGACAGCTACCCATTGATGCTGCTGAATGAGTAGTTGTCCAATAGCGTATTGTTGAGGGAGTGAGAGGTTGTTTTGATCTCCATATAGGTAAAAGGAGGCAAACAGCACAGCTTCGATGGGGTCGTTCACCATGCCAATGCGATAATCAATGAGATTGGGATCGAAGATAAGGCGCCAAGATGGGGTGAGAGGACGGTTTTGGAAATAGTCTTTATCAATGCCTAATCCATAGATTTCCCACTCGAATGGGATGGAGTAACGATTATCTGGATCGTAAAAATGTCCAAGCAACAGAGGATTAAGAGTGTTCCAGAAGTGGAGTTGTGTTTTATCAAGAGGTTTTAACAAATTTTCTCGGATTAAAATTTGTACGGCATAATCGGAGGGGATAATGAGATCGTAGCCTTCTCCATGTGTTGCTTTTAGTTTAACGATCAGCTCTTCATTAGAAGAGTAATAGTTGAGATGAACTTTGATCCCTGTCGTTTTTTCAAAATCTTTAACCACATCGGGATCGAGAATATCTCCCCAGGCAAAGACGTTGATGCTATTTTTATCGGTAGTTTGCCAAGTGATTTTAGGCCAATACAGAATCGTAATAAGAAGAAGTAGCCAAAAGGAGATCACTGCCGAGCGAAAGAGTATTTTTTTCATCAAAAGATCTTGGTTCGTGTTCTAAGACTAAAAAAGATCCAGACTAAGCCGCTGCTGAGGACAAGCAGGACGGCAGATAGGGCATTAACGACAGGGGAAATTTCGGAGCGTAGCATAGAAAGAATGTAGAGAGAGAGAGTTTGCGCGGTACTTCCTGCGCAAAAATAGGAAAGAACAAAATCATCAAAAGAGAGAATAAACACGAGCAGGGAAGTGGCCAGTAGAGTAGGTCTTAGCATGGGTAAAGTGATTTTAAAAAATGTTTGGATAGGGGTAGCTCCCAGCACAAGGGAAGCTTCTGTCAGACGGTAGTCTAGTTCTTTAAACCTTGCATAGACCATGGGGATGACAAACCCTAGACCTAACAAGGTGTGAGCTAAGATCAAGGTTGTCATCCCCAAGGGAATCATAGCAAAGCTAAAAAAGCCAAGTAAGCTAACAGCAAGAACGGTTTCTGGAATGATGAGATTGCCATAAAAAAGAGGGAGGAATTTGCCAATTTTCCCTCCTTGAGCCGCATAGAAAATGAATAAAACTCCAGCTATCAGGCTAATAAGAGTGGCACAGCTGGCGATGATAAGAGAGTTGAGAAAAGCTTTCCAGAGGTGCACAGAGGCTAGTAGCTCTTCATACCAGGCCCAGGTGAATTTTGTCCAAGGTGCTGGAAATGTTGCACTATTGAATGAGAAGACCAGAAGTACAATAATAGGGGTATAGAGGAAGACATAGGTTGCAGCAATAATGAGAAGATGGCAAATCGTTGCAAAAGAGTTAGACTTTACCACCGTGTAGCCTTAGGTTTAAGCAACCAATCAATGAAAAAATATAAAGCAAGAGAGCTAATGAGTAGCACAACACAGGAAAAAACAGTAAAGGCTGCACCAAAAGAACCTGTTTCATCACCAAGGATAAACTGGGAAACAACAGTACCCACAAACATTCTTCGATCACCACCCATGAGTTCTGGGATAGCGAACTCGCCAAAAGAGGGGATAAAGACAAGGAAAAATCCAGTTTTAATCCCTCTAGAGCAAAGCGGAAGCACGATTTTACGCAGTGTTTGTAGCCAGCTAGCTCCAAGATCATAAGAAGCTTCGATCAGTTTCACATCAAATTTTTCCAGAGAAGAATACATAGGCAAAAGGATGAAGGGCATGTAGTAATAGACCATCATGACCATGGTGGCAAACGTGGAGTTAAGAAAGATGATGGGCTCACTTGTTATGCCAAGCCATTGCAAAAGCGTGTTTAAAAAGCCTTCTCTTTCCAAGACAAAAAACCATGCATAGACATGCAGTAAAAAATTTGTCCAGAAAGGGACAATGAGAAAGAAAAGTAGGAGATTTTGCCACTTTCTTCCCTTGAAGGCCATAAAATAGGCTAGGGGATAAGCAATGAGAAAGCAGATGATAGAGTTGCTCAAAGCTAATAACAGCGAGGAGGCGATGACGCTAAGATAAGACCCACGGAAAAAGAAGGTAAATTTATCTAAAGAAACACCCGTGAATGTGTTTGTATCACTCCAGGTTAAAAAACTGCCGACAAGGAGTAACAGAAGAGGTGCGTAAAAGAAAAGGATTTGCCAGATGACAGCAGGAATGCCGATAGCAAAAGGATATTCGCTAGAAAGAGTTTTTTTTTTCATTGCTCAAGCAAGGTGACGTTTTCTTTTTGCCAGTACAAATAGACCTCGTTATCGTAATCGATCACTTCTTGAGGGAAGTGCTCCTCGTTTTGCTCGAAAACTTGCAGCCGTGATTTATTATTCAATAAGACGTTGTACTGTGTCGATCTGCCGTGATAGACGATGGAAGAAACGATCCCCTTGACGACATTAGAGAAATTTTTGACTTCTTTTTTGCTAATAAAAATCTTTTCAGGACGGATGCTAATGAGTGCATTGCAACCCTCTTGCATCCATTCTCTTTTTTGGGGAACCTGTAGTTTAAATTGACCTAATCCCTCAATGGAAATATGAGGATCTGTGTCGAGTTGATGTAGCGTCCCAGAGAGGATATTGGTTGTACCTACAAATCGCGCAACAAAGGAAGTGGAGGGAAATTCATAAATTTCTTTAGGGGTACCGATTTGTTCGATCTGACCGCTAGGATTCATAATGGCCATTTGGTCGGCTACGGTAAGAGCTTCAAATTGATCATGAGTGACGTAGAGGAAGGTGGTCTTGAGTTTGTCCTGGAGTTCAATGAGCTCTATGAGCATGCGTTCGCGGAGTTTGAAATCTAGCGCTGCAAGAGGTTCATCTAGAAGAAGTACATCGGGTTCATTCACGATAGCACGAGCTAATGCTACTCGTTGCTGTTGGCCCCCAGAAAGTTGCGTAGTGAGTTTGTGTACATGTCTTTCTAGGTGAAAAGCTTCCAGGATCTTTAATACTTTTTCTTTAATAAGCTCTTTGGGGAGTTTTTTGAGTTTAAGGCTATAAGCAACATTATCGAAGACATTAAGATGGGGGAAGAGAGCATAGTTTTGAAAGACAATATTGATGGGTCTTTCATGGATGGGGAGCTCAGTGATGTCACGCTCTCCAAGAAAAATTTTACCAGAATCGGCTTGCTCGAGGCCTGCGATGAGGCGTAGGAGTGTCGTTTTTCCACAGCCGCTAGGGCCTAATAAGGCAAAGAATTTTCCTGAAGGAATTACGAGGTCAATTCCATTAAGAACTAAACCTCCTTCTAGGGATTTTTTCAGTCCCTTGAGCCGAATGCTTCGCATCTCTTTTGATGTTCTCCTTAAATAAAGAGATGAGGGAATTCTGAAAAAATCACCAATCTTTTTCAGAGTCGATCGCAGGGGTTTTCCTATACAAAGGCGACCTTCCTACAAAAAACGTATAAATTCTACCCCCCAGCGAATAAAATACCATGATTTTTTCTGCGATTTTTCTTATAGATAGGTATATGCGATGTATACTACCTATTTTAGGGGTTTTTATAGCCTCCACAACGGGAATCTTGGCTGAGACGTCCCAATATTCGCCTAAAGAAGCTTTAGACATGCTTATGCAAGGCAACCAACGTTATATGAGTGGTAAACCAAGCCACTCTGATGTGGGGTCTTTTCATAGAGAGGAGCTGGTCAATGGACAGACTCCTATAGCAGTCATAGTGAGTTGTTCTGATTCTAGGGTATCCCCGGAAATTATCTTTGATCAGGGGTTAGGAGACACATTTGTCGTGCGTTTAGCCGGTAATGTCATTGGCCCTTTGGAAATTGAAAGTATTCTTTATGGGGCCGATGCACTTGCAACACCTCTCATTATTGTTCTAGGTCATTCGAATTGTGGTGCAGTTAAAGCTGCAATGACAGGAGGAGAAGCGATCCGAGATATTCCAGAAATTGCCAAGAAACTAGCTCCTGCATTTAAAGCTCTTAAGCATTTAAAAGAGGAGCATAAACAAACACCTACGCTTGAAGAAGCGATTAAAACGAATGTCAAATATGTGAGGGATCAACTAAGAGCTATCCCTCTTCTCGCACAGTTTGTAGAAGAAAAACGTCTGAGCATTCTCGGAGGTTTTTATGACCTCGAAGATGGAAAAGTTTCTCTTCTTAACAACTAATCAATATCCCTAGTCAAAATCGTCTCTGTAAGACATAATAGGTCTCTTTGCGAACAAGAAAATTTAGATGGAAAAAACTAAGCTTGTCATTATTGGATCTGGTCCTGCGGGGTATTGTGCGGCAATTTATGCTGCTAGAGCAAATCTTAATCCATGGCTTTACGAAGGATTTTATTCTGGCACAGTAGGTGGCCAGCTTATGACGACGACAGATGTGGAAAATTATCCAGGATTTCCAGCTTCAGTCTCTGGGCCTGACTTGATGAAGTTGTTTAGAGATCAATCTGAACGTTTTGGTACGCATCTGCTCACTGAAGATGTGATTTCAGTAGATCTTAATCGTTACCCTTTTCTTATCAAAGGAAGCACAACAAGTGTTGAAGCTGAAGCTATAATCGTAGCTACTGGCGCTACAGCTAAGCGTCTTGATGTGCCAGGAACTCGAGATGGGGAGTTTTGGCAAAAAGGGGTCACTGCATGTGCAGTATGCGATGGAGCGATGCCCATTTTTCGAAATCGTCCACTCTATGTGTTTGGAGGAGGCGACACGGCTATTGAGGAAGCGATCTTTCTTACACGCTATGCTAGTAAGGTGTATATTGTTCACCGAAGAGATTCTTTAAGAGCCTCTAAGATCATGGCGGATCGTGCAAAAAAACATCCTAAAATTGAGATTCTCTGGAACAGCATTCTAGAAAAAGTAGAGGGGGATGATGTTGTACGTGCCTTGCAGCTGCGGCATGTAGGTACTGACGCGCTCACTACGCACGAAGCTGGCGGGGTCTTTTTTGCTATTGGGCATACACCGAATACAGCATTTTTACAGGGACAAATTGAGCTCGATGACAAGGGGTATATCAAGGTGAAATCTGGTACAACTTATACCTCTAGAGAAGGGGTCTTTGCAGCAGGCGATGTGCAAGACCATGTATATAGGCAGGCTATCACAGCTGCTGGCACAGGGTGCATGGCTGCTTTAGATGCGGAACGCTGGTTGTCTTCTAAGGAAGCCTAGACGATGCGACGAGCTCTATATGTGTTTTTGGGTCTCATGGCAACTGCATATGGTTTTGAAGAAAAGCCATGGCTAGGAAATCTATGGGAGTTTTATCTCGATACTGGATACATGTTTAGTCGGTATGATTCAGTTGCTAATTCTACAAAGCATTTAAAAGCTCCATCAAATAACAATGTTTTCTCCGTTGATATCGGTCTAGTGCCTATCGATTCTTGGGACGCTGCTATTGAAGTGGACTTTGCACAGACGCCTAGGCAGTCATTAGGACGACGAAGCGTCGCAGCGCAAGTGCGAACGCTTTGGTTAAATGACATCATAGGGGATTTTGTTAGCCTAACAACGGGATTTTCAGTACGTCAAACCTCTTATCGTAGTTTACATGACATTAGCTGCCCCTATTCTGCTAGGTGGGATTTTGAGATCAACAGTGCCATGGGTAAGGAATGGGGCTGTGGTCCAAATTGGTGCATGAGGTTATACGGTCTTGGCGCAGTAGGACAGGGTAGCAGAGGGTCTCCCTGGACCAGAGCAAAGGTGGCTTATCAAATTCACCAGTTAGAGTCTCATATATGGGAATTTTTTTCCCTGGGGTATTGGGGGTTTGGAAGGCGCCGAGAAGTAAACATCAATCACTTCAATGGATGGGGCTTTTATGATCATAGCTCCATTGATTTAGGCTTTGGATATCTCTATGAACTTGGGGTCTGGGGGCGTCTTCGTTTCGATTATTCCCACTGCATTCATGCGCGTGTATATCCCAGGGGAACCAATAGCTTTATCATCGGTTACCACTTACCCTTCTCGCTCTTCTAAAAAGAGATGCTGAAGAGATCTTCACTCTTTTTTACGGCAGGTTATAGGCTTTTTCTTTAGTTTTGAAAGAGCTCTAAGAAGCTGTACTAAAACTTGGGTTCAGTCGATTTTGCGGTTCTTTTGAGTCGATTTTCGATCCAAATGATTGGGGGGCAATATCGACAAAGGTATATAGCCCCCCAATTTTGGAGTCGAAAAGCGGCCAAAATAATCCACAAAAGCGACGAACCCAGGTTTTAGTACAGCTTCTAAGCCCCTCTATGTGCGTAAGGTGAGTAAAAGAGTTCTTTTCGGTAGATGTCAAGCTGTTTTAGCACGACCATAGTAAATCGTTGCACACGCACACATTATAGCCGCCGCAATTAAAATAAGTTTGGATGATAGCAACAATAGTGTGCCGCCAAATAGGCAGATGATGGCATCTCCCAAGACGCGCAGAGATACCTGCGTTCCCATCACCTCGCCTTGAATAGTGTCTGGAATAGAGTTGGAAATATTCACCGTAAGCAGGGTCACTGCAAGTCCAATGGCAAGTCCGCTTAGGCCAAATAGTGTTATCATGAGAAAAGTGGACTTTGTCAATACGACACCAATAAGACAAAGAGTAAATCCACCAATAGAACTAAGAATGGCTAAGCGATTAGAGATGTGTTTGGACAAGAGTGTTGGTAGCCACCCATTTCCAGCTGCAAGTCCGAGACATAATACGCCGTTGTAAATGATGAGTTGTACGGGAGCAAGAGCCCATTGGATTGTGAGATGGACGGGACCAAATTCATAAAAAATATCCACTGCAAGAGTAAAACATGTGGAAATGATCATGAGGAACTGTAGGTGTTTATTAGAGAACAGCACCGACATCCTTTTAATGAGGTGGATGCGCTGCCAAAAAGTTTGTACTTTAGTTGGGGTGCGAATCACCGTTTTTTCAAGTAGAAGGAGGGAGAGTAAGGAAAGGCAAAAAAAGAGGATAGCAATCGAGTAGAAGGGCGTAGCAGTTGTCAAACTTTCCCATAAGCTCTTGTCGGCCATTAAGGCGCCCAAAAGAGGGCCTACGAGGAATGCGATAGAGGCTGTGGCATTAATTTTACCAAAGGTTTCATGTTTGGAGATCGTTGTGATATCTGCTGCCATAGCACGGGCAATAGCGATATTTCCCTCCATTAGGCCAGCTGTAAATCGACTGATAATAAGTAGTCCCAGATAGTGCTGTTCAATAGCAAACCCAGTAAGCAAATTACAGAGAGCTGAGATGGCCAAACTTCCAGAAAGCAGTGGCTTACGGCCATAATCGTCCGAAAGAGCTCCGAGAATAGGCGATCCTATGAATTGACCTAGGGGATAGGCCGCTAATGTAATACCCAGAAAAAGCGCCTGATTAGATGCACCTTCTCCGACAGGCAGGATAGAATATGAGGGATTAAGAAAGAGCGCTGGAAAGATCAAATAAGGCATGGAGATGCCTATAAAGGCTAAAAAGACGATGGTCAAAATGACCAAAAATTGCATCTTTTGCTTTTTTTGTTCCGCCATATACGCCTATGAAAGCCTCTATTTAATGCCATCCCAAGCGATGAGGCCTGGGATTTTCTGTAAATGGCATCAATAATTAATTGAATTTACACTCTTTAAGAGGGATGAGTTTTGTCCTGTTATAGAGCTTATAGCCGAGATACAACGCGATGAAAATAGGCAACCCAATATAGGTACCAATCAAATTATCGAAATTGAGTTTGTGAGTCACTAAGGCATCGAACTGTTGTCCTGCCACGACTAAAACCGACAGACAAAGTGCAAATATTGGGCCAAATGGGAAGGCTTTGGTATGGTAAGGCAAGTCTGAGAGTTTGTGGCCTTGTGCTAGATACGCACGACGGAATCGGTAGTGGCATAGAGCTATGCCGAACCAAGCGATAAAACCTGTCAAACTTGAAATATTTAATAACCAAACAAAGAATTGCCCCTGACCGAAAATCGAGGATAAAAACACTGCGGCACTAATCACAGCACTAAATAGCAATGCCGGAACGGGAATGCCATGTTTTGTGGTATTGGCTAAAAATTTTGGTGCGTTTTTTTCCTGAGCAATATGCCACAAGGTTCTTGTTGCTGTGTACATGCTGGCATTGGCAGCAGACAGAATTGCTAGTAAGACCACAATGGTCATAGTCACTTCAGCAAAATGTAATCCAGCCATTGTAAAAACAAGTGTAAAGGGGCTAGCGCCTACATTTGTAGTGCTTGCGCTAATCAACAATGGATTGGTGTAGGGGATGAGAAAGCTAATGACCCCCATGGATAGAATATAGAATAATAGAATTCGCCAGAAGACGCTACGCACCGCTTTAGGGATGCTGGTATTAGGATCTTGTGTTTCTCCAGCAGTGATTCCAAAAATCTCTGTGCCCTGGAAAGAAAATCCAGCAATCATCAGGACACTGATGAAACCCACCCATCCCGCATGAAATGGCGCATCGCCCATAGTCCAGTTGCTAAAGTCAAGAGGCTTTTGATGCCCTAGTATACCGGAAATCACGAAGATACCGACGATGATGAATAAGATCACCGCGACCACTTTGATCCCTGAGAACCAATATTGTAGTTCACCATAAAATCCGACGGACATGAAGTTTAGTGCGAGAATCATCAAGAAAAAAAAGAGACTCCATTGCAAAAACGAAATTCCGGGAAACCAGGTGTGCATGATTAGAGCTGCAGCAGATAAGTCGACGGCTGTTGTAATGGCCCAGTTAATCCAATAGTTGTACGACATGGCAAACCCAAAAGCTGGGTCTACAAAACGGCTGGCATAGTCACAAAAACTACCTGTAGAAGGGATCAATGTCGACATTTCTCCAAGGCTGGTCATTAAAAAATAGACCATCAAACCTATGATAGAATATGCGAGGAGAGCTCCTCCAGGTCCTGCCATGTGAATGGCTGTACCGCTGGCGATAAAAATTCCAGAACCAATGGAGCCGCCAATGGCGATCATTGCGATGTGACGCGCTTTAAGCCGTCTGTGTAACGTATTTTTTGACATACCCATCCCTAAATAAAAGCTACAGAATACGCAAATGGAGGGCACGCGAAGAAAGGACGAATCAATTCGAAGTGCTCCACGCATCGCGTGACAGTGTTAGCGCTTTCGCTACTAACCCCAATCCTATCTTATCCAAGTTGGTAGGATTTCGGCATTCGACCCCTGGCACTGCATCACTGGAATTTGGACTCCTTAGCAGTGTTACTTGGTGAACGCACCTCTTCTAGGCGAATAGGGTACGAAAACAGTATTGTTTTGTCAAACTAAAGCGAAAATTTCGCGTTTTTGGAAAAATATCGGAGAATAATTAGCTAGGATAATTCAGCTTTTTACGACAGTTTAC
This sequence comes from Simkania sp., assembly GCA_018333475.1. Classification (GTDB taxonomy): domain Bacteria; phylum Chlamydiota; class Chlamydiia; order Chlamydiales; family Rhabdochlamydiaceae; genus JAGXTH01. The sequence continues at coordinate 11,249 of JAGXTH010000085.1, forward strand.
GACATTTTTTATGACAAAATTAGAAGAACATTTAAATGAGTGGAGTAAACATGAAGCCAGCAAAAAGAAATCCTCTTATGCCTTGGTCATAGGTAATATACAGCCTCGAAATATCAGATCAAATTTTTGCGTTCGAAATAGATGCTGATTTTGTTGTGTGTTTACCCGATAACGGAAGAGGCGATCTCAGTGAAGAAATACCCAAAGGAGGGTGTCGAGTGTTTTTTTGACTAAGCTAGTCTTTTGCTTAATTAAGAATTTCTTCAGTATATCTCGCTGTTTGTCAGTTATTTACAAATGCTGTGCAATTTTTCCATGCACAGTATTGCACAGCTGCTCTACAGGCAACGCCCCTCTCATAAGTTATTTTTTGAATGGTAAATCCACGAGAAAATATCGGGTAAATGTTCCCAAAAATACTCGAATGGCCGTAGATCCTTCACCTGGTGGTGCAGCATATTCTTCCATTCAGATGAAAACTCCGACTTTTGAGGGTGTTGTTCAATCATCAACAGATTGGGCATCCCCATCTTTTTAAAGGCGCACTTGCCTTGAAGAGACTCCAGGAGTTTTTCTATATCAGTCAGTCGATGACGCTCTTGGTAAAGATGGACAACGTCATAGAGATCGCGGGGCCGTGCTCTTTCGGCCAAAGCTCTTAATTTTTCAGCGAAAATTTCTTCATAGGAGTAGCTTAGAATTTGGGGCGTTTCGATTGGGCAATCGGAGTACTCGTGGAAAACTCTTCGTTTTTCTGGCTGCAGCACTACTTGTTCATTGGCAGTAAGGTCCAATTTGATGGAAGGATAAGGGACTGGCTGCTTTAAAGGGCCTCTGTAGGATAGTTTACCTTGTATGGATAAGCTGCGATGTGGGTCCAAAGAAATTAAATTTTCTGGGATTTCGATTCCCGACTGCTCATAAATCCACTGTGCGATCTGTTTTAAGATGGGTTGCAGCGCCTCTTCTTTCATTTGCTGAGCATCCAGCAGAGTGAAATCTAGATCTTCCGAAAAACGATACTTGTTGAAGAAGCATTTCTTAAGGCATGTTCCTCCCTTAAAAACCCATGAATCTCTCGTCTGGGGATGGTTTTGAATGCCAATCAGTATCCATCCTAAAACGTAGTCTTTTTCAATCGTAGAGGATTGCAATCCGTGCTCTTTTGCTTTTCGAGCAAGTTCAAATTTGTTAATCATCGAAATCCCTCTTCTAATCCTTCAGGAACCCATAATCTCCATTTTTTGATCAGGCGTTTTCCTTTTGATGCTGGGTCTAGTTGCGAATTTCCCTGGCTCAAATGACTTAAGCATTGTGCAATCCAACGCGTCTCATCAGGCTTTATTTTTGATAATACGAACCCTAAACGTTTAAAAATCGCCTTGTTGCTCATCTTCTCTGCATATTGGATCAAAATGTTTAGATCGCATTCACTTGAAGAGAGATATTTTTGAAAAAAGTCGACCACTGAACGAATTCCTCCTCCAATTGACGGATCATCAAACATATCTATGATCGTCTTATGAGGATCTGACACTTGTACTTTGATCTGATCTTTCCAAACGGACTTAAGCCCAAACATTTTGTCAGACGCTGATTTTTTTATCAAAAATGTTAATCCTGCAATGGACTGCTTTTTTTGATTTAGGCGTCGAGAGGTAAAAACGATCGTCGATTCGAAAATCTGTTCGGTAAAATCCCAATGTTTGGCCGCAGACCATCCCCCAATATAGCAGGGGGGAAAGATCTGTGATGCTATTACCCATGGATCGAGAACGCCTCCATCTGGAGTTTCTGCCGCTATATCCACGGGGAAATATAGCCCTCTCCTGACCCTTCGTAGCCAGCCATTTTTTACCCATGAGGACAGGTATAGCCTTGCTTGTTCTCGTGAGACGCACAATGTCTCTGCTACCAAACCTACTGATATGCAGCCATTTGAATTGCGAAGTACGTCTGCGAGCCTCTTACGAGATAATTTGCCCAGCCCTGCTAACTCATCCATGGTACATCCAATGCGTTAATCATATTTGAAAAGATAGGTTATCCATGATTTAGATATACCATAATAGTATATTTTAACCAAAGAAAATATGTTTTTTATGATGTTTTTAGTGATCTCAATACACCTAAATCGGCTTTGAGTGCATCAATCTAGTGGGTATTTTTAGACTAAAAGTCATAGAGTTTTGCAAAAATGATCCAAGCTATCACTTTGCCGGCGCTGGCAAACAGATCAACTGTGGAAGAAGAGCGACCCCAAACGGTTAAGGCTCAGACCGCGTCTAGTATCCTTAAAGGGAGCTCTGTCAAGTGGGGCGACGAAGAGTTCGTAGATGGCGGGGAAGGCATTCTGAGAAACTCTCCGACAGTTGGTCGAAAGAACTCCGTTGTGACGGCGACAATGGCATTGTTATGCATTTCGTCTAGATGTGGGAAGCGTTCTTTGAGTTTGACTATTAGTCGATTAACGTAGGTCAGGTTGAACATAATTCCCTAAGAAAAAAGAATCTGGGTGAGGGGGCTCCTACCTCTTGCACCCCATGCAAAGGATACACGATTACCAAGTGCGGATGGCGACGGCTGTTGCGTAGAGCTTACAGTGACTGATCGTAATTAGGATATCCCTAGTGCCAAATTTTTGAAGAAGGTGAGCTGCTAGATGCACGATGGGCTTACCTTCTTCGTTATTGATGATTTCAACGTCGTGCCAGGAGACGGATTTACCAAAGCCACAGCCAAGCGCCTTAACAACGGCTTCCTTAGCGGCAAATCTTCCAGCAAATCTAGGATGTGGATCTCTAAATCCAAGGCAATAGGCTCTTTCTCTAGGAGTGAATAGTCTGTTGAGGAACCGGTCTCCGTGGTTCTCAATACTCAGACGTATTCGCTCGATTTCGATGATATCGTTGCCTATGCCAAGGATCGAATGTTTAGGACTCATCATGCTCGTCGTGGTGATAGGAGCCTCCTGGATGATCTTCATCGCTAGCATTACAGAAAATCATGCGGCCCGAAGTGGTATGTTTGACGGAGAGAACTTGAGCTTCGATAATCTCCCCAATGAAGTCACCCCCACCGTTTACAACGACCATCGTGCCATCATCTAAATAGCCAACACCTTGGCGAGGTTCTTTCCCATAGCGTTGAATCTTAATTTTGATGAGCTCGCCGGTTTGCATGAGTGGTTTAAGAGCATTGGATAAGGTGTGAATGTTAATGACGCGAACGCCTTCTAAAGTAGCCATTTGAACTCGGCTAATATCAGCTGTTAGGAGGTTGGCATCGAGTAGGCGTGCTAAACGAATCATCTTGGAGGTGGATTCATGAACATCGGGGAAATCTGTATCATTAAAACGGATATCAAGTCCTTGAAGAGCTTCGAGTTTTTTTACCACGTCAAGAGCACGTCTAGATTTGGCTTTGTTGATTTCATCGCCTACTTCTGATTGAGCATAGAGCTCTTTGATGACAAATCTTGGGACTACGAGTTGGTTGTCGAAAAGGCCTGTTGATGAAATATCTAGAATACGAGCGTCAGCAAGCACAGACATATCGACGAGAAGATCGCGTTTTTTTTGAGCAGCTGGAGCGAGCTTAACAAAGGGGATGCTGATATAAATCTCGTCAGAAGAACGCATGGTCATGATGGTTCCCAAATAGAGACCAAAAAGGAAGAGCGCAATCTTGATGATCTCAAGAATCTGAGGTGAGGCGTTGGAGATAGCGCTGATGTCTAGAATCGCTCCGAAAATCAACACTAGGGCTTGCCCCATTAGGTAACCAAAAAAAAGGCCTATAATAGCTACATTGAACGATCGAAGATTAAATCTTCGGAAAACGGTGTCAAAGCCAAATAAAAGCAAACTAAATCCAATGCCTAATCCTAATCCTGTAAAAATCTTTACGAGATAGGATCCCCCAGGAATTGTCACCATGAACAAAGTCATAAAGAAGATGCTGAGAATTGTAAAAAACGTGCGAAGGAAAGCCAATGATATATTCATAAATTTTATTTTACTCCGTACTATGGATTTGAAACATTCACGAAGACGCGCATTGTAGGTCTCAATGATTTTTTTGTCGACGTTAGAGAAAGGGATCTAGTAGAATTGCGTATCACATTACGGGAGAACTTATGAAAATTAGACACATCACTGCGATACGGTTGTCTGGGTTGGTTTGGTTGGCTGTAGGAATCATGTTGATGATGAAGGGGGTTCCGCTTCTTGTTAAAGCCACTACAAATGGGCATTCACCGCTTGTTAAGTTTCTTATTCCAATGGTGGGTAGTGCTGACCAAGCGGCCATGTCGCTTGTCATATTTGGGTTATTGGCAGGTCTTATCAAAGGGAGAGTTGTACTAGCTAAAGCTGCTCGTAAAGGGATGCAGCGGTTAGTTTCTTTGTCTAGCCCACTTCCTATTTCTCAGCTTTATCCTCCTCGCTACTATCTTTTATTGTTGATTATGGTAGGACTTGGGGTCTCTCTGAGATTTTTAGGGATCCCTGCGGATATTCACGGGTTTATTGATCTTGCGGTAGGTTCGGCACTGATCAACGGTGGTATGACGTATTTTCGTGAAGGGTCATCGGTGGTAAGGGGAATCTCTACGAATCTCTAAAGCTCGGTAGATTTGTTCGAGCAAGATGACTCGAGTCAGTTGATGGGTAAAGGTGAGGGGGGAGAGGCTAATTAAAGCGGTGGCTTTTTTTTTCATGGGTTCGGTAAGACCACAAGCCCCGCCGATG